>NZ_OY762268.1:0-325493 GCF_963665245.1 uncultured Paludibaculum sp. | reverse complement strand
TCCTCGGGTGAGGCGGTCAGCGGGTGCTCGCGACCGGTCTCCAGTTCCTTTACCCACACATCGTTGTTTCCCGAGCGGTTGGACAGAAACGCGATCCGCTTTCCATCCTGTGACACGGTGGGGCGGACGTAGTTGCCATCGCCGGTGGTGACGCGCTCCGCCGACCGGGCTTGCGTAACACCATTCGACCCGAGCGCCAGCCGCCACACGTCGCACTTGTAGGTAAGGACCGAGAACACCATCGACCCGTCGGCAGCCATGCTCGGATGGTCCGCGCGGCCGGCGCCGAAGGTCAATGGCTCCACTGTCCCATTGACCTGCCATCGCCGGGAGACGGGCACTTGCCAGATATTGGTCTGCCGCTCGCGGCGAGCGGAAAAGACGATATTCCCCGACGGACTCCAGTACTCTGGCCCGACACGCCGGTGCGACCGGCCGGTCTCAGGCGCCTGCAGCCCCTGCTTATCAAAGACCTCCCGGGCCAGCATGGCCACGGCCGGGCCGCCGTCGACGGGGGCCACCCACCAATCCCACTCATCCGTATTCGATTCCTCGCGAATGGCGGAGCCACGGCTACCGACGAATGCGATATGGAGACCGTCCGGCGACCACAAGGGGTACCCCGCATAGGCGAAATCCGCTTGGAACGGCACCGGAGCGCCTCCGTGAGCCGGGACGACAAAGATCTTGCCCATGCGGAAGAGGCGGTCCCCCGTCCAGTACACAACACGCGATCCGTCGGGGGAGAAACGCGGCCGGTAGCCGGCTTTCGCCAGCAGTGTCTTGGCTCCTCCGAGCGCGGGCACCACGAAGACTCCATTCTCAGCTCCATCGGCCCGATAGGCGATGGATGTTCCGTCCGGGGAAAAGGCAGGCTCGACGTCGTCAGCCGGGTTGTCGGTGATCCGCACCGGCGTACCGCCTGGAATCTGTTGGACCCAGATATCGAGATTGCCGTCGCCGCTGCGATCGGACGAAAAAGCCATCAGCTTGCCGTCGTTGGACAGGACCGGCTGGAACGTAAGGCCGGCATCCGACGTGAGCCTGCGGATGGGCGCGGGTGCCTGCCCTTGGCGGGAACCGCCCCACCACGACATCAGGAAGGCCCCGGCCAGAACCGCCCCGGCGACGGCCAGGCCGGTCACCCAGGCGCGCTGCGGCTTCCGGGCCGCGATCGCCTCGCCCAGAATCGTGGGCGGCACCACCGGCGGCTCACCGCGGGGGTTGATCTGGGGGGCGTAGCTGCCCTTGGGCAGGGTGATGACCAGAGGATCGTTCTTGCCCGCACCGTCATAGTACTGGCCCAGCTTTTCCCTCAATCGCCGCGCCTCGACCCGCACCACGGAATCGGAACTCGAATCGTAGGAGGGCTCGCGGTCGAACACCTCGACAGCGACCACCGACTGCTTCAGCGAGGTTATGTTGCCGGCCAGATGCTGAGTGACCACAAAGGCCAGAAAGCGGCAAAGACGCTCGGAGTGGCGAAATTCCGGACTGGCCAGGATGCGATCCAGCTGGGCGGTAACGTCGCCCGCTGCAACGCTCGGCGGAGCGGCAGACCCATCCCCGGTCCGGTGAGGCATTCCTCATCATGATACTCCCGGAATGCGCTATCCGTACGATTCCGGCTAATTCACTGAACAGCAACGTCTTACACGCGGCAGTAACGTGCCCCGACGGGCTCTGTCACCGGTTACCTAACCCGGAGACCGGCTCTAAAGCGCGGAGCTCCGGCTAGTATTGACCCACACCTCACAGTTGCCAGGGAGTCAGCCGGATCGAATCGGCCCGCCCGGCAGATTGGTTCGACGTTTTGGTCCAGGAGAAAGTAGTTATGCTGAACATGAAGGTCCCGAAACGGGCTCTCCGTTTACCCGGGATTTGCCTGATTTTGGTCTTTACCCTGCTCGGATGCCTGAGCACCAGTTTTGGACAGACCCTTCTCGGCTCCGCGGTCGGACTGGTGACGGATTCCACCGGGGCCATCGCACCCGGAGTCCAGGTACTGCTGGTCGAGACAAAGACAGGCGTCCAGCGGCGCACCACCACAAACGACGCGGGCCATTATGCCTTCCCGGAATTGCCCGTCGGGACCTACACCATCAAAGTCACGCAACCCGGGTTCAAAGAGACGACTAGCGACGAGATCCTGCTCGGGACGCAGCAGACCATCCGCTTCGACGTGACCCTGGAAGTTGGTGCGGTCTCCGACAAAATCGTTGTCGAGGCACACGCGGCGACCCTCAATACGGAGAATGCGGAACTGGGAGCCGTGGTCACCCGCAACGAGATCATCGATCTGCCCATGAACAATGCCAGCGCCATGGGCTTCCGGTACCTGTCATCTTCCAACCAGGACGGCGGCCATCTGGCCGGGCAGCGCAGTTCGTTCGGCTTCTACGCGGTGGACGGCGTCACCGCCATGACACCCGCCTGGGGTGCCTGGAGCGGCCCGGCTCTCTCCATGTCCAACGACGCCATTCAGGACATCACGCAGGTGACGGCGACGCCTTCGGCCGAGTTCGGCGACGTGGCCACTATCTCGGTCTCCACCCGCGCCGGTACGAATGAGTTCCACGGCAGCGGCTTTTGGGACACTGACAACTACGCCCTGGACGCAGCCGGCTACTATACCCACGCCAAGGGCAAGGGACCGTACAAGCACTACATCGGCGGCAGTCTCGGCGGCCCCGTCGTGCTGCCTAAGCTCTACAACGGAAGGAACCGTACCTTCTTCTTCTTCAACTGGGAGCACTACCTCCAGCCCGGCGGCCATTTCAGTCTGGCGGACCTGCCGAACCAAGCCATGCGCGGAGGCGACTTCTCCTCGCTGCTGGCGGAAGGGATCCAACTCTACGACCCCACCAGCGGCAATCCCTTCACCGGCAATATCATCCCCTCCAGCCGCATCAACGCCGTCTCGGCCAAGATCCAGAACACGAAGTACATTCCGCTGCCGAACTACGGTCCCAGCGGCGCCTTCAACCAGAACTACCTGGGCTTCTTCCCGAACTCACACCCGCACTACTATCCGACCGTCCGCATCGACCACAACTTCCGCGATGGCAAGGACGTGCTGAGCGGCCGCTTCCAATACCGCCATCAGAATGAAGACGGCAACACCAACGGCCTGCCGGGCTTCAATCAGGTGCAGGACCGCAACACGAAGAACGCCTACATCTCGGAGACCCACCTGTTCACGCCGGGCATCATGAACGAATTTCGCATCGGCTACGCGCAGGATCTCTCCAACTACCACACCACCAACATCGGTTCCGATGTCCTCGCCGACTGGGGGCTCCAACTTCCCAATTCGGCCGCCCTCAAGGGCCTCTACGGCTTCCCGCGGGTCAACTTCCAGAATTTCACTGGCCTGGCCGGCGTGGCCGACGCCGGCTGGAATCAGACTACCCAGGAGGTCCTCGACAACGTCACCTGGACTCATGGCAAACACACCACCAAGGCCGGTTTCTCCATCCGGCGCTACAAGGTCGACGAGACCTCCGGTGGCGAAGACGAGAACTTCGGCGTCATGAACTTTGAGAGCTTCGGAACCACCAATCCCAATCCGGGCAGCGACGTCGGCAGCATCGGCGGCTACGACTATGCCAGCTTCCTGCTGGGCATTCCGCACTCCAGCCGCACACACGATCGCGGTCCAAACGCCCTGGCCCACTACGGGACGTATTCGGGCTATGTCCAGCACGACTGGCGCGTCTCCCCAAGCTGGAACATCAACTTCGGCCTGCGCTGGGAAAAGACCACCATGCCGGTGGACGAGAACGACATGCGCTTCACGTTCGATCCGGCCACCGGAAACCTGGTGGTGCCCAATCAGAAGGTCATCGACACTCTGATTAGCCCCGTCTTTCCGAAGAACATTCCCATCGTGACCGCCGACAAGGCGGGCTTCCCGTCGCGGTCCCTCATTCAGGCCGATCAGAACTGGGGTCCGCGTTTCGGTTTCGCCTACAGAGCTCCTCAGAAGTTCGTCGTGCGCGGCGGATTCGGCCTGTTCTACACGCCTCTGGTGACCTACGGCGTCATCGACAACTTCCGCGGCGGCCCGTTCCAGCTCTCCCAGACCTTCCAGAACGAGGTGTCCAACGGCGCACCCCTGTTCCAATTGCCCAATCCCTTCACGCTGCTCGGCTCCGGCGACTTCCCCGGCGTCTTCATCTGGTCGGGCGCCAAGAACGTCCGCACGCCCTACACGGAGCAATGGAACCTCACGGTCGAACGCGAGATCAACCGCACCACCATCGCCCGCGTCAGCTACCGCGGTCACCATACCCTCGAAACGCTTTACTTCCCCGACCTGAACCAGCCCTTCGTCAGTTCCGACGCGGCCAACGAAGACCTGTTCCGCTATCCCAACTTCTACAACGTGTACAACTTCCAGAACGGTGGCTCGGAGATCGGCCATCTCTTCGAATTCCAACTGCAGCGCAAGTACGCCAAGGGCCTCACCTTCGACCTTGGCTATACGCACACCAAAGTCGTGACCGACGCCCGCGGCAGCGACATCTTCGCCTGGCCGGAATACTCCTGGGATCTGCGCCGCGAGAGTGGCAACGAGAACGGCCTGGCTCGTCATCGTTTCGTCGGAACCGCCATCTGGGACCTCCCCTTCGGCAGCGGCAAGCGCTTCGGCGGCAGCCTGCCCGGCTGGGTCAAACAGACCCTCGGCAACTGGCAGACCTCCTATATCGTCTCCACCCGAAGCGGTTACTTCCTGGATGCCGGCTGCGGCAGTTGCCCCGACACCTCCAACGCCCGCGTTTGGGGCGGCCGGCCCGATCTGGTGGGCGATCCGAAGGTCTCCAATCCCACCGCTCAGAAATGGTTCAACGCCAGCGCCTTCGCCGTGCCCAAGAACGGAACGCTCGGCAACACCTCCACCGGCGTGATTGTTGGACCCGGCCTCGTCAACTTCGACCTCGGCCTCTTCAAATACTTCATGCTGCGGGAGAACCTGAAGCTGCGGTTCAAGATGTCGGCCTCGAACATCTTCAATCATCCAAACCTGGGTAACCCCAACACGAACATCACCTCCACCACCGTGGGGATGATCACTTCCACTTCCGGACGGGGCGGCAACCAGGCTGGCTACGCCAACAACCAGAACATGCGGGTCATCATGATGGGGGCTCGCATCGAGTTCTGACCTGACGGCCGGAACAACCGTCAGCTCCACGCCGGCGAAATCGCAGCAGCAGGATGGCTGCGTTTCGCCGGCGCGCGACCTAATCTGGAGTAGCCGGCCCACCCCGGCGTGAAATCCATCTCAGGACCCCGAGACAATGCAACGAATCGTCTGCGCGCTTCTCGCCCCCGCACTCCTGTTCTCCACCGAACCGACGGGCCCCGTCATCCGGCAGTCGTCCATCGTATTGGATAAGCCCGACGCCGAATACACAATCCAAGTCGGCGGAACGATGGATCCCGAGAACCTCGAGGTCACCATCGAGAACCTCGGTGATACCCCGCTGGTGAATCCGCGGCTCACCGTCAATGGCCTCTACGACTGGTTCGATGCCAAGACACTGGCCGCCGAAATCACCCGCGACGCCCGAACCGACGAGGAGAAGGCGATCGCCATCTGGTGGTGGGTCCGATATAGGACGTTTCAACGTTCCCCGCGCGACGAATCGGCCGTCCATCCCATCCGCGCGATGAATGGTTACGGCTACGGCATCTGCGGGCATGTCGCCGGCTGGATGAAGGCCCTGTGGACCGCGGCCGGTCTGCGGGCCCGCGTCCAGGAGCTCTGGGGCCACACGGTCTCCGAGGTCTACTACAACGACGCCTGGCACATGCTCGACGGCAATGTCAAAGTCTTCTATCTCGACAAGGACAACCGCACCATCGCCAGCCTGGCCACGCTGGAACACAACAAGGCACTCATTGAAAGGACCATCCATCCACGCGAACTGGAGCCCTGGTATCTGGGCCTCGACACCCCGGAGCGCAACCTGGAGTTCGTGCGCTACCTCACCTCCTACAAGGACAACTACGAGGAGCACAGCTACGACTCAGTGCTGGCTAAGGACTACTCGATGGCCATGAACCTCAAGCCCGGCGAGACCCTCGTCCGCTGGTGGACGCCGCGTCTGGGGAAATTCGAAGGCCGCGAGTCGCGCGCCGAACAGCCCAAGCGCTACGCCAACGGACAGCTCATCTGGGAACCGGATCTCACGCGCGTCGACATGCGCCCCTACCTCTCCGTCCCCGGCTACGGCAATATCGCCACGCGAGCCGAGGATAAACAGAGCCCGGCCATCCATGTGGCCGACCTGCAGGACGAGCTCTACGACCGCCCCTCGGTCTTCACACTGCCCATCGAAAGCCCCTACCCGGTCCTGGGCGGCCGCTTCAACTGCACCTTGATCAAGGGCGGCCACTCCGATCTCGACATGGCCACCATCAACTTCGGCAGGCCAGGCTGGGATGCGGGCGACCTCTATGTCTACCGGTGGGACTCGGGCCCACAGAAGATCGATCTCGACCTCGACGCCAAGCTGGCCCGTAGCGGCGTCCAATACAAGTACGAACTGGGCTTCTCGCTGCGCGGCAATGCCCACAACAATCCACCCACCCAGGCGGGCGTGGAGGCCTTCCGTTCCGAGACCGACCTCCAGGTTGCTCCGGAAAGCCTTCCCGCCCTCTCCCTGGGTTCCAACCGGATCCACTTCCGCCAGGAGTCCAAAGCGCCGGGAAAGGTGCGCATCACCTTTAAATGGCGGGAAGTCAACGGGCCCCGTCCACCCGCCCTCGTGACGAAAGCCATCTCGGCGGGCGACGGCGCCGAAGTCCAAAGCCTCGCTCCTCTGCTGCGCTGGGCCCCTTCATCCGCCACCCACGAAGGCGGCTCCGTGGCCGACTATCAGGTGATGGTCAGCCTGCGGCCCGATTGCCGTTGGCCGCTGTCCACCACGCTCCACCGCAACATCGGCTCCCCGGCTACGGAGTGGACCGTCCCCGCCGGATTCCTGAACGCGGCCACCACCTACTACTGGAAAGTGCGCGCCCGTGACAATCACGGCCACATCAGCGAGTGGGGCCCGGTCTTCCAGTTCCGCACCGCGGGGACAGCGCGCTGAAAGCCAGCCACGCCATGCAGTCCCTTGCGCACGCCCTACTGCTGTCTCCCTTGATCCTGGCCGCGCTGGGTTACGCCGCGGAGCCGGTCATCCTCTCCGCCGGCGGCACACGCGTGCAGCTCGATGCCGGCGCTGGCGGTGTTCCCTCCTCCGTCTGGTTCGATCTCAATCGCGACCAACACTTCAGCCCCGACGAACTCCTGCTCGATCGTGGCCCCGGCCAGGGCCTAGTCCTCGAGCTCGAATCGCCCGGAGCCAATCCTCGATTGTCCTGGAGCGAAGGCCGCCTCCACCGCCTCCGGGCCGTCGCCGATTCGATCGTCCTTGAGTCCCCCAACCACGCCGTCGTGCTGGGCAAATTCTACTGGGCCGGCTCATGGCCCTACCGGCTCGACTGGTGGATCACTGGGGGCGGAGTCATCCGAGGCTCTTTCCAACTACTGCCGGGACGCATCGAACTGCACCCCAGCCCGATTGTGTCCCTGGGACTCGACCTGCGTTTTCACTATCGCAACGCCGACTCCTTCCGCCGCCGCGCCATTCACACCGCCGTGGATCAACGCATCGCGGAGCTGCCCGCCGAGATCGTCCGCTGGTGGAGCGGCCGGCTGGAATACGACATGAAGCCGGCCGTGTACGGCTACGCACGGGAAGCCGAAGCACCGTGGCCCGACTACAACCTGGTCACGCTGGAACAGACCGGCCCGCGCGATTGCCGCGTATGGAAAGCGATCGACAACGCCTCCAGCAGCCTCACCGACTGGCGCGGCGCGCAGTCGCGAGGTTGGATGCACATCGAGGATCGCCTGTGGGGCCTCGGCTACGGCCTGGAGGGCATGGCCGCGCAAGCGCCCAGCGCGCTGGAAGCAAACCTGGACACGGGCGACTCCACGGCCTCGGTCTCAATCCGATTCTGGCCCCGCTCGGCCCACCGCCTCGACCCGAGGGATGCAACCCGCGCGGCCACGGCTTACAAGTTCTTCCTCGTCCCGAACGACGGCCGTTGGCGGGACGAAAGAGCGCCGTCGCTGGACGCCTTGGCAAGTCAAGACGCCACTCCCACAAACCAGGAACCCAATCCCAATCAGTTCGCCTACCAACCCCCGCAGAAGCAGGCGCCGGTCTCGCCCTCTGGGGCCTCATTCCGCATCGACGAGCCCGCGGGCGTAGATCGCCGGGACTGGCCCGTGACAGTAGGAGTCCCCCTCCGGCGTGGCACCGTCACCTCCGTCAAAGACCTGCGCCTCTCAACCTCCGGCCACGGCCGGCCCTTCCAAGCCGAGCCCCTGGCCTACTGGCCCGATCGCTCGATCAAGTGGGTACTGCTGGACCTGCAGACAGACCTCCCCAAGAGCCAAGGCTCCCTCTACACGCTGGAAAAAGGCCCCGCCGCGACCGCCCCCTCCAAGCCGCTGGCCACGCAAACCCCCACCGGAGTGAGGGTCGACACCGGCACCCTTGCCTTCGAGGTCGACCGCAACGGCACCGGCATGGTCGACCGGGCCTGGCTGGACCTCAACCACGACGGCCAATATCAGCCCGGCGAACTCGTGGTCGGCACGACTGGCGGGCGCCGCAGCATCCTCGACTTCGTCCGTTCCGACGACTACCGTACCGGCGATCACGACATTCGCGGCACCCTCGACGCCTCCACCCTTCGGCTCGCCAGCGTCGCCATCGAAACGAACGGTCCCTTCCGTGCGGTGATCATCATCCGCGGTGACTGCGCGAATGGCCGCCCGTCGCCTTTCACTCTGCGTCTGGAAGCCTACGCCGGCAAATCGTGGATCCGGGCCCAGCACACGTTCACCCTCACGCTGGACCCCGACCGCCACTTCCTCACCGCCACCGGTCTCCGCCTGCCCCTCACCATGCAAGGCCCAGCGAAGGCCTCCATCGGTGGGCTCGCGTCAGGCCAGGTCGACATCGCGGAAGCCACGCAGGAAGGCCTGAATCACGCCGTGGTCAACGCCGTCGATCCCGTCACCGGCGCCGTCAGGAATCTTTCCGAAACAGCCAGCCTGCCAGGCTGGGTCGACCTCACGGGCGACCGTTGGGGCGTCACCGTCGCCGTCCAGAACTTCCGCGAGGAGTTCGCCAAGGGCCTCGCCGTCGACGCTCTCCACAAGGAGATCACCGCCTGGTTCTGGCCGCCCTCGGCACCGCCGCTCGATCTGCGCCGCTACTCGCGATGGACCTACCCGCAGGTGGGCGAAACGAACCCATCCGTCAAGTCGTTTGACCTCCGCTCCGTCGGCAACGCCACCGGCTTCTCGAAGACCAGCTCCGCCGTCATCGCCTTCCACACCGGCCCCGTCACCGAGGCCGATCAACTCACAGCCGGCTTCCAGTCGCGGCCCGTTGCCATCTGCAATCCGGACTACTACAGCGAACTGGGTCTCACCACCGGCATCCCTGCCTCCAAACCCGGCCAGTTCCCGCAACTGGAACGGACCATCACCGATAGCGACGACTGGTTCCTCTTCAACCGCGCCCGCTTCTCCTGGTACGGCCTGGTGGACTATGGCGACATCGGCCACATGAGCCGCCCGGCCTTTCAATACGACGAGGACGGCAAGTTCCACTTCCGCGACGGCTGGGCCTACGACATCGGCCGCTGGGGCTGGACGAATACCGAAGGCCAGGACGCACTCAGCTACTTCCTCTCCTTCTTCCACACCGGCTACCGGCCCTACTTTGATGCCGGTGCCATCGCCGCGGCCCACAACCGCGATGTCGACATCTTCCATTGGGGACCGGAGCGCTACCAGGGCCACACCCGCCACAACGTCAACCACTGGGGCGACGCCGACACAGAGATCCGCATCAGCCAGCCCTCGCCCACGCGCTTCCAGTACTACCTCACCGGAGATCCCCGCACGCGCGAGATCATCACCAACGTAGTGGAGGAGCTCTTCGCCAACTACAGCCTCCGTCAGTCGGCCGACCTCGGGGCCGTCCTCTACGGATGCCTGGTGCGCTGGGAGATGACCGGCGACACCCGGTGGCGCGACAAGGCCCTCGCCATCGCCCACTCCTATGGGCGTCTGATGTCGGAGGACGGCAACCTGCCCGAATCCGGCTTCCTCATCGAAGCCTCCACGGGCCAAGGCACCAGGACTGCTCACCTGAACTTCGCGGAGAAAGGCCCGTTTTTCCTGCATGCCTTCGGCGCCATGCATGCATTCATCGAACTGGCCGAGCTCACCGGCGATCAGGAACTGGCCACAATGCTTCATCGCCACGCCGTGCGGTGCAGCCTCCATCCCCCCGGCACCGATCCTTTCCTGCTGCTCCTCTCCTACGAGTACGGGAAAACGGGCGAGCCGCGCTTCTGGGAGCGCATCCGCTCAACCCTCAACGCCGTCGGCCTTGGGCGCGGCATCTACCCCCGCGACCGCACCAAGTGGACGGGTTCGTGGGGCTCCGGCGTCCGCGATACCACGCCCTGGCTGGTTCGCGGCAGCGTCGAAAACGTCCACGAGATCTACACTCCGCTCACCATGTTCTCCGTAGTCCCCCTATTGAACGTCATCGATTCCCTGGGGCGCCGGAACCATGCGGAAAGCGAGATCGGATTCAAATGACACCGAAATGCACCCACTGGTCCGCCGCCCTCCCCGCGGTCCTCCTTTTCTCGCTGACGCCGGCTCTACTGTCCGCCGCCAAACCACCCGCATCCGGCGGACGCGTCTTCATCCTCACGAACTCCAGCCGCGATCTGGCCGAGTTTCGCGCCTTCGCTCAAGCCGCCAGCGCCTTGAAACCCTATGGCCGCGTACAGATCGACATCGGAGTCCTGGCGGAAAAGAGCTGGCACGAACTGCCCCCGGGCCGCAGCCCCTGGCACGAATACGCCAGCTTCATGCCGGCGCCCGACAAGTTCTTCCCCCATCCCAAGATCGCTCCGTTCCTGCCCGCCGATTGGGTTGCCCGCAATCGCCAATTGCTGCTCGGCAAGGCGGCCATCCTGCGCGAGTTGGGTCTGGAAGCCGCGTTCAGCAGCAAGGACTCCCACTTCCTGCCGGAAGCGTTCTTCGAGAAGTATCCGCACCTGCGGGGCCCCCGCGTCGACCACCCGCGCCGCAGCGCCAAGGAGGAATTTGCCTGGTGCGTGGACCTGCCGGAGACCCGCGAAATGATCGAGTGGATGTACGCCGAGCTCAAACGCAACGTGCCCGAGATCCAGACCATCCTGACGGGCACGAACGACGCTGGAGCCGGACTCTGCTGGGGCGCCGCCCTCTACAGCGGCCCCAATGGCCCGCAGCACTGCCGCCGCCGCGGCGCCGGTGAACGCGTCCACGACCTCACCGCCTCCATCCATCGCGGAGCCCTGCAGGGCGGCGGCGACGTCGACGTGCGCTTTCGCAGCGCCAACTTCTGGCAGAACGAAGAGGACGTTGTCCTCCCCCTGCTGCCGCCCCGCACGTTCATCAACGAACGCGACCCGGCGCTTATGTCCACGGGCAGCCTGCTGAACGACGTCTATCCGGTTCTGGGCCTGATGAATCCGCTCGACGTGATCGGCGCGGCTGAAAAGTTGGACGGCGCGAAGGGCAAGACCGCCTATGTCGCCCTGACTTCGATGTACGCCCGCGCCAATGAGGAGCCGCGCACCGTGGCCAAGCTCATCGAAGTGCTCCAGTACGGTCTGGAGCATCCTGCCCATTCCCTCACCGCGCGTCTCGACAATCTGCGGGACCTTTCCGCCCGCTGGGGCGGCGAGAAGAACCGGGATGTCGTGTTCGAGGCCTTCCTGCGGCTCGACCAGGCCTTCCGCCTGAAACACGCCGCCGCCCCCAAGTACAACAACTTTTACTGCGGCGTCTCAATGCGCCAGATCTCCAGGCCTCTGCTGTGGCGGCCGGAAACCCTGTCATCGGCCGACGAGCGCTACTTCCTGCCCTTCGTCTTCAATATCTACGAAGCGGAGGCCCGCACGGACTACATCGACCTGGCGGGGATTCGCTACAGCGGTCCCGCATCCTGGAGCGATCCGGGCCTCAATGGGGCCCTCGATGAGGCCCTCGCCGCGGCCAGACTGCTCGACACTGTCAAGGACGCCCCCGAGTCCGAGTGGCTCCACCGGCTCTCGCTCTCGCTAGGCCTGTGGGTGAGCGAGGTGCGCTCCATCCACAACTTCTACTTCGCCCAGCTCCTGCGGGATCGAAACCAGAACGAACCCGGCAACGGGCAGAGATCCCCCGCCAAGATCGCCACCTGGACCGGGGCTCCGGGCTACCTGGAATGGTTCGACCTCGAACGCGCCGAGTTCGACAACACCGTCGAAATGGTGCGCCTGCTCGAAGACGGTGGCCTGCCCCTCTTCTCTCGGGCCAAGACCGCACGAGATCAGGACACTTTCGTCATGGGTCCCGACATCGTCGGCGATCTCAAGCACAAGGCGTCCATCATGCGCGGCCACTGGCTGGATGCCCAACGCGACCTCCCTGCCCCCTTGAAGTGATATGCATCTCCGCACGCTGGTTTTCACTCTGCTCGTCTTCGGGTACTGCTCCGGCCAGGAGCGGGACGACTGGACGGTCTTTCCACACCAGACGATGGTCGATCTGCCGAACTCGGTCCCGACGGCGCCGGTCCTGATCAAGTCCTTGGGCGATGCCGCGGAGATGGTTCTGCGCTGGAAACCGCCGGCCAGTGCCGCCGCCTGGACCAAACGCCGTGTGGAGGTGGACCGCGCGCTCCGGCAATCGCTGGGGCTGACGCAACTCCCGGAGCGGACGCCCTTGAACGCCCGCGTCCTGCGCCGGCACGAATTCGACGGTTTCTCCATCGAGAACGTGGTCTTCGAGAGCCGGCCCGGCTTCGTCGTTACGGCGAATCTCTATCGGCCATTGGGCCAAGCGGGTAAGCGCCCGGCAGTACTGTCGCCCATCGGCCATTTCCTGCGCCAGGGCAAGGCGGCCACCGACGTCCAGGCACGCTGTATCCACTTGGCCCGCATGGGCTTTGTCGTCCTGGTCTACGACGCCATCGGCCAGGGCGAGCGGATGGTGCGCGGCAATGTCCACCACGAAGCCGGCTATGCCCTGCTGCCGCTGGGCGAGACGATCGCCGGCTGGATGGTCTGGGACAGCATGCGGGCCATCGACTATCTCCAATCGTTGCCCGATGTTGACGGTAGTCGGATCGGGCTCACCGGCAACTCCGGCGGTGGCCTGAATACACTGCTCACGGCGGCGATGGACCAACGAATAAAGGCTGCTGTTGTAGTCGGATATACGTTTGAATTCAATAACTGGTTGAAGTATGGTGGCATCCACTGCACCTGCACCCACTGGCCTGGAATCTTCGCTTCCATGGAATGGTTTGAGGTGGCAGCCCTCATCGCACCCCGAGCCCTGATGCTGATGCAGGGCGACCAGGATGGCATTTTCCCCATCAGCGGAGCCCGCCGCGCGGCCCGTGACACTGCGGCGATCTACGGGTTGATCGGTCAAAACAACCGCTTCCGCTTCGACGAAATCGCCGGACAGCCACACGCTTACAGCCAGCCGTATCGCGAACACATGTACGGATTCCTAAAACAACAACTGTTGTTTAGTGGAAATGGCACTCCCGTGGCGGAGTCCGGCCCGGCTCCATTGTCGGAAGACGACGGCCGGCTGCTCTGCGGACAGACGATGACCGGGATGACGGTGGTCGACTACGCCCGGCGGAAAGCCATTGAAATGAAAAGGCATCTGCCCTCAGCCGACGCGCGGCAATGGGTGCTGAATCTGACCGCGCCCCCGGAGGACCGCCCGCACTACCTGTCTCCTCGAACGGGCCCCAAACAGACGGTTCCAGACGGATACCTCCAGAAGTTCTCTTTTCTGAGCGAGGACGGTGAGAATCTGCCCGGCCTCATCTGGACACCGGAAAAGCCTGGTACGCCGGCAAAGGCCGTACTAATTGTTGATGCGCGAGGGAAGTCCTCCGTAGCGAAATCCGGCCTGATTCAGCCGCTATTGCAGGCGGGTATGACGGTTGTTTCGGTCGATCTGCGCGGGCGGGGCGAGACGCTGCTGGAGTACCGGCCGGGCTTCAATACGAACTTCCGGTTGATCGCCAATCAGGTACTAATGGGCCAACCGCTTGCCGGCCGTAGGGCCTTTGATCTGATAAGGACACTCGACTACCTTGGCGCGGCCGGCAATGCCGTTTCTGTCGTCGGGATCGGCGACGACGCTCTGCCGGCCATCCTGGCCACGGTGGCCGACAGGCGGATTCAAGCCCTGGCAGTGACCGGATTTTCCCGCGGCTTTGCGGACATTATGCGGCCCATGCGGCCGCTGGAGCCGGCGGACTTACGCAACAATTGGAACTCCGCCCAGGTGGATGGCCTCATCCACACGGAAGACGCACCGGTCGATCTGGGTTCGGTCCTACCGGGGGCCCTGCTTCACGCGGACATTCCGGACCTGCTTCTGCAGATTGCACCCCGCAAGGTGCTGCAATGCACTCCAGGTCAGTCGCTCACGCCCCAGCTGATTTTGACGTGGCTGGAACAGAACTAAGTGATCCAGATCGCGGGGCGGCGTCGCGCCGCGCCAGCATGCGATAGAGGGTTGCCCGCCCGATGCCCAGCACTTCGGCCGCACGAACCCGGTTTCCGTCACACAGTTGGAGGACGTGGAGGGCGTGCTGATACTCCATTTCGGCCATGGTCAGAGGAGTGGCTTTCTGCTCGGACTCCGCGGGCGTCAGCAGGTAGTCGGGCAGATCGTTCACGTCGACTACCGCGTGTTGGGCCATCATGCAGGCGTAGTTGAGGACGTTTTCCAGTTCCCGGATGTTGCCGGGCCAGAAGTAGCGATTGAGTATCAGTTCGGCGCGGTGGCTGAGATGGAGACCGGGTTTGCTGTAGCGGACAGCGCAGGCCTCCAGGAAATGCCGGATGAGCAGAGGCAGATCCTCCTGCCGGTCGCGTAGCGGGGGAACGCCAAAGTGGACGGTGGAGAGCCGGAAAAAGAGATCCTCACGGAACGTCCCGTCGGCGACCTGTTTCCGCAAGTCGCGATTGGTGGCGGCGACAATGCGCAGGTCGACTTTGACCGAGTTGCTGTCGCCCAACGCCCGGATTTCCCGATTCTGTACCAGACGGAGGAGTTTGGCCTGAAGGAGTAGGGGCATCTCGCCGATCTCGTCCAGAAATAGTGTGCCATTGCGAGCCGCCAGGACCAGACCCGGCCGATCCTCGGTTGCGCCGGTGAATGAACCACGCTTGTGGCCGAACAGTTCGCTCTCGAAGAGAGTGTCGATGACCGACGCGCAATTGCAGGGAATGAATGGACCGAGGCTGCCGCTCCAGACATGCAGCGCGCGAGCGATGAGTTCCTTGCCGGAGCCGGTCTCACCGCTGACCAGGGCGGTGGCAAAGTGAGGCGCCACGCGGCGGACGCGAGCCAGTAGTTGGAGTGTAGCGGGGCTGCGGCCTACAACGCCTTCAAAGGTAAAGGAATCCAGGAGGTCGAGTTCCAGGCGACTGGCGCGCGCCTGCTGATCGAGCTGCCCCAGCCAGAACTCGACTCGCTCTCTCAGGATGGCTGGATTCGCGGGCTTGTTGAGGCAATCCTCCGCCCCGGCACGCATTGCGTTGACAGTGGACTCAGTGGACTGGGCGGCCGAATAGATGACGACCTGCACTTCGGGATTGACGTCATGGAGAAGTCGAATCAGCTGAAGTCCGTCACAACCGGGGAGCGAGAGGTCGAGCAGTACGAGATTCGGGCGGAACTCCCTAACAGCGGCAAGGGTCTCGGCTCGATCACGGGCCCAGGAGATCAGCAACGGCTGACCGTGCAGGGCGTCCCGGATCGATTCGTACGCGACGGCATCCCGGTCCGCTACAAGCAGGCGTGGCAGCTCGACCGGACCGTCGTTCGGCCGCCCGTTGGGGGCGTTACCGAGCGGAATGGCGACAGGACCTCTCATCGGCAGACCGCCTCAAATACGACGATATTCGCCGGCTGCGGGCACCACTGCACTTTCCCGGACCGAGTCCCGAGGGATCTCGCCCTAACGCCAAAAGACACACCCATCCACCCCTCCTTGCGGCTCGCTGTTAACGTTCCGTAATCCGATCCACCTATTCGCTATGGTACTATACGTACCCTTTAATTTCCTCGACGAACAACAATTCTTAATCTTCGGATGGCGAAGCGAAATGACGAAGCGCGTTGGTCCGGGTGTATCAAGTCGAGATTCGGGTTCAACTTGGGGCACGAAATTCTGACACCTCCACTGATTCCACACGACTTAGCTAATGGCCCGGCAATTGCTACACAACAGCAGACACTAAATCGCAGGGTCGTCAACGGCCCCGGAGGTAGGTGCACTATGGACGCGCAGCAGTGTGTCCCGCATGGAATCCCCGAGGGATTCCTGCCGCGGACAGGCGGAATGGACGGATTCAATGTGGCTACGACCTGCAACGGATGCGTGTCGCCACAGGGCGTTGCGGACTCTATCCGACGCCACGAGGCTCGCTCGGAGCCTCGATTTCAAGTGAGAAATGAGAGGGCGATACTGTGGGTATTAAACGCCCAATGCGAACGGGTCCACGAGGCCCGATTGCTGGACGTCTCCTGCTCCGGACTGGGCATGGTAGTGCGGGAGGAGATTCCGGTGGGCTCGTGGATCCGTGTGGAGTTCGGCGAAGTGGCGGTGTTTGGCGAGGTGCGTTATTGCCGGCAGCAGGCAGGAGTTGGTTTCCGGCTAGGCGCCCTCACTGATTGGGTTGTCGCCAAGTCAGACCTGGCGCGCTGGGGCAATTCCGGCCGCAGCGATGGTGACGCACACCTCTGCGCTTCGTTCCGGCAGATGAAATCGAGCCGGACGAAATACGGGCCGCCAGTTTAGGCGTCCGTGCGCGTCTAGTGACGCACCACCGTGAGCGACACTTGCGAGGGATATTGCGAGGAGTGGTGCACGCCGTTGCGGGCGACGACTCCGCTGGCCTCGTCGTAGTTGTTGCCGCCGGTATTCAGATTCCTGTCGAAGCGCGGGAAATTGCTGCTGGAGATTTCCAGGCGGATGCGGTGCCCACGATCGAAATAGTTGCTCGTAGTCATCGGTGACAGGGTCACCTTGTAGACCTTCCCCGACTGCATCCAGGCTAGGGGGCGATCGTAGCCGTCGCGGTAGCGCATGCGCTGGATGGTTTCGTCTAGATTGTACGCAGTCCCGTCGGGATAGACGTCGATCAGCTTCGCCGTAAAGTCGGTATCCTTGGCGTCGGAATCCACATAGAGGGTGACTTCAATTGGGCCGCTCACTTCGAGGCCCTCTTTTAGAGGTTCCGTCGAATAGACGAGGATGTCGTTGCGGGCTTCCATCCGGCGCTGATCAAATGCTCCACCGCTGACCGCGTTACCGGTGCAGCAGACGTTTCCGCCATAGGATGGGACGGGGTTCGCCGGGTCGTACGCGAATCGATCCGGCGCGTCCTGAACCGGCACGGCGGGCACCAAGGCGCCATCCCCGGTGAGGCTGTTGGCCTTGCCGCCGCTGGTGAGGAAGAACTTCAGAGGCTGAGCGCCGGCAGGCGGCCAGGTTTCAGAAGACTGCCATTTGTTCGAGCCCATGGTGTAATAGCGCACCTTGGGCATCTTGGTGAGAACTCCGTTGTCTTCCCCTTTCAGAAAGTGGTCGAACCAGCCATAGGTGAGGTTGGTGTAGTCGAGGCGTGCATCGCCCACGCTCCTCTCACCCACGACGGTGTTCTCGGTGGCGCGCTTGTAGCCGCAGTGAAGGGTGGGCGCGATGATCGCATACTGCTGATCGGCGATCTCCGGACGAGCGGTTTTCCTGACGTGGTTGTAGGCGGCGAGGTTTGGCCCCACCGAGACGTCGTACCAGGACATAAACCAGAAGCCCGGGATGTTGATGGGCTTGTCGTCGTGCCAGAGCCCGCCGCGATACCAGGCAGGATCGTTGGGCGTCCGCTTGATCATGGCGCCGCCGGTGGAAACCTCCATGCGGTCGGCAAAGATCCCGTTGGGGCCGCCCACGGCCTTGATGATGTCCATTTCGGGCAGATGGCGTAGCGCGACCGACCAGTCCACGTAAGGCAACTGAGGAGCGAGATCGAAGGCCTTCGAAGCGGTAACGAGGTCCTGCTGCGACATGTTGGGTGGAAACATGGGGCGAAGCTGGTTCTGTTCCCCATAGAGCCAGGCGATGAAGAGCATTTGCACCGCCCCGCCGCGATACCAGTTGCCCTGCTCGAAATAGGGCGCGACGCGGCCGACGCCTGCTCCGAAGCCTTGTGGAATCATCGTCGTGAATGCGGGATTGCCGAGGGCGGCGACGGCCATCTGCCACTCCGCGGTGGAGGAGCACCCGATGGTGCCGACCTTGCCGTTGGACCAAGGTTGTTTCGCGATCCACGAGATCGCATCGGAGCCGTCCGACAAGGGAGCTCCAAGTATGTCGTACTGTCCCTCGGAAAAGAAGTGGCCGCGTTCGTTCATCACGACATAGGCATAGCCGCGCTTCACTGCGTCCAACTCGTTGGCCATATCGCGCGGAGCGCCCAGTTTCACGTCCCAGTAGTTGAAGTTATAGGGGGTGCGGACGAAGATCGCCGGGTACTTCTTCGACGTGTCCTTGGGCCGGTAGACGTCGGTAGCCATGCGCTTTCCATCCGACATGGGCACCATCAGCTTGCGGTCGATGATGGCGACGGAAGCGAGTTCGGCCTCGGTCTTGTTTCGGGCGGCGATGGTCTCAGGATCGGGTGGTTCCCGCTTCTGCGCCGAGACGGTGGGCGGCGGGATCAGCGCGACGAGTGCGGCGACGCCGGCGAGCGAGAGGGCGAGTACGCCGAAGCGGAGCGGGCGTTCTGGTTTGTGATTGACGATCGGATTCTTCATGGCGGAGGCAGGTCTTTCCCCACAGCGCACTCCAGGATAGTGGAGCACGAGCGAATCCCCATAGTGTATCGTTTCCGACCAGAGGCAGATGCCGTGGCTCCGACAGCGCCTCCGACAACTGGGGCTCCGAGACCGGCAACGTCTCGGCGGGCGGTTTCCGCCGAAGTCCACTTCGCTGTCGCCGGTGCCTGGATCGCCGCCAATACAGTCAGCAGGTGCTTGGAAACGGGGACTGGGTAGGGATCCCGAGTTCCGCCTACCAGCGGCTTCGGCTACGGAGTGCCCAGGGTCTCTCTGATCCGGAGCGCCAATTGGGAAGGGCTGAAGGGCTTCTGTATGAGATGCACCGCGGGCCCGCCGGCCCCTTCGCGCACCGCGTCGTGATCGGTGTAGCCCGACATGAAAAGCACCTTCATCTGCGGTTGCCGCTCATGGACCTGCCTGGCGAGCTCGGGACCTCCCAGAACCGGCATGACGACATCGGCGAGCAGCAGATCAGGCTTCTCAGTTCCGGTATCCAACAGACGCAGAGCCTCCATTCCATTCCCGGATTCCAGCACCCGATAGCCACAGCTTCTCAATACATTGACCACATAGGTGCGAACTTCCTTCTGATCTTCGACCACCAAGATCAGCTCGCTGCCGCCGGGAACGCGCACTGTCACTTCGTCGGACACGTTGGTCCGCGGCATCTCCACGATGGGCAGGAAGACGCTGAAGGTCGCACCCTTCCCGGGTTCGCTCTGAACCTCAACGAAACCATTGCTCTGTGCCACGATGCCTTGGACCATCGGTAGCCCCAAGCCCGTTCCCTCGCCGGTCTTCTTGGTCGTGAAGAAGGGCTCGAACGCGCGGCGGCGGGTCTCGTCGTCCATACCGACTCCACTATCGGTGACCTGTAGGACCACATAGGGTCCGGGGCGGCCGCATTGCCGCAGGCGGACGTCCTCCGGCGTCCACTCGGCCCTTGCCGTTGAAATGCGCAGCAGGCCGCCGCGAGGCATGGCGTCGCGCGCGTTCACCACAAGGTTCATGACGACCTGCCCTACCTGATGCGGATCAGCGTGCACGGTAGCGGACTGGGAGTTGAGGTGAAACTCCATCTGCACGTCCTCACCGACAAGGCGCACCAGCATGGGACTCAGGTCTTCGAACAGCTGGTCGAACTCCAGAACCTGTGGCTGCAGAAGTTGTTTGCGGCTAAACGCCAGCATCTGCTGGGTCAGCGCGGCAGCGCGAGCTCCCGATTTGTGGATCTGGACTATGTAGCCGCGCGCCCGCTCATCCAGCTCACACCCATTCATGAGAAACTCGCTGTACCCATTGATGACGGTGAGGAGGTTGTTGAAATCGTGGGCTACGCCGCCGGCGAGCCGGCCCACGGACTCCATCTTCTGCGCCTGAATAAGCCGTTCCTCGGCCTGCTTTTGTTCGGTGATGTCGGTGATTCCGCCAAACAACTCGCGGGTGTGTGGTTGGCCGGCGCGCTCCATGCAGCGCACTGACACCGAAACCCAGCGAATTGAGCCATCCTTGTGGCGGAGTCGAAGCTGCGTCGAGCCCGAGGTATTCAGCGCGCAGCCGGTCACGGTCCGCCTGAAGGCGGGTTGATCTTCGGGCACCACCAACGTGCCCCAGCACTTGAGGCCGATTATTTCTTCGACCGAGCGTCCCAACAGACGCTCCACGGCGCCCTCCACCCAGTCCAGTTCATAGAGGCCCGCCTTGCTCTCCACACAGCTGTAGGCGATGTCGGACATGACAGCCGAGACGCGGCGGTAGCGTTCCTCCTGCTGGCGGAGGGCTCGTTCGGCTTCCAGGCGGTCCAGTTCGGCGCCAGCCCTCACTGCAACCATGCGCAGGACTGTCTCCAGAAGGGGGCGGTTCACCAGCGGACGGCGACTGATGGCCGCGATGAGCCCCGCGGGTTGCCCGTCGTGGCTCCAGAGGGTGACACCAAGATAGCCTTCCGCCTTCAGTTCCCGGAGCACTTGGTCCTCAGGGAACAGAGCCCGCACTCCAGAGGGGAAGCAACACACGGCCTTGCCAGGCACATCGCCACACGGGGTGTCCTGGAGAGAGTAAGTCACGTTGTCTTCAAATGCGCCGTCGCACCATACCGCTACGGTCTGGGCCGTCAACTGGTCGCCGGCGAGGCGGTCGATGCAGATGAAGTCCATGTCGAGCGTTTGTCCGAGAAAGCGCGCCAGCGACCGAAAGAACCCTTCCTCAAGCAGGCCGCCACTGCTGCGGGCGAGAAATGCGAGAACCTCTTCCGTCTTCTTTCGATCGGAGATATCGCGGACGATGAGGACCATCCGGCTGGGCTTCCCATCGTCATCGGGGATAAGGTCGCCATTGACTTCGATATTGATATGCGAGCCGTCGCGGCGCACACCGCGATATTCGGCGTGCGCGGTGCGGTGACCGCGGCAGGTCCTGTCGAAGTCGTCGCGGGCCCGATCGACGTCCTCCGGCACCAGGAGATCGCTCATGGTCCGGCCGATCAGGTCAGCCGGACGATCATAGCCGAACAAGGTCAGGGCGGCCGGCGAAACCATGAGGATGCGGCCGTCGAGATCCGTGATGGTGATGTCATCCGGCGAGGCGTTGATGACAGAGCGGTGAAGTTTTTCGCTGGCGCGAAGAGCGAGCTCCGCTTTCTTCTTCTCCGTAATATCCTGTGCGCTCACCAGAACAGTGGAGTCTCCGTCGATCGCAAGGAAGGCAGTGGCAATCGAAAGGTACCGGACGTCGGGTTCCGGACCGCCGGTCTGAAGGCACATCCGAGCCTCTACGCCGGAGCGCGGCAACTCGTCGGCGAACGTATCGACGACAGACCGATTAATCGGACAAGAGCCGCACGACGAACCGAAACCACAACCACAGGTGTCTTCCAGCGAACACTCGCAGCGGATGGCCTCGCCGACGCGAGCGCCGATCATCTGGTCGCGGCTACGGCCCGCGAGCTGTTCGGCGGCGACATTGAGCTTCAGGATGCGCCGCTCGCGATCCACCAGCATCAGGGCGACTGGCACTTGGGCATGGATGGCCGATAGCTCTGTATGCGCTTGCTGAAGGGCACCCTCGGCCTGTTTTCGTCCGGCGAACTCGTGCTCCAATTCGCGTGTCCGCGTTGCGACCAGCCCAGCCAGTCTCCTGGTTTCCAGGTGCTGGGCAACATGCGCGGCCTTGATCTTGACCATGGCGCGAACTTGAGCTATGAGTTCGATTTCGTCGACGGGTTTGGAGATGAAACCCTCAGCGCCGACGTCCAGTGCCCGGACGCGATGCTCCCGCCCAGTGAGGAGAGCAGTCAGGAACACAACGGGGATATGCCGAAGCCGATCATCGGCTTTCAGAATCCGGCATACCTCATACCCGTCCATGCCCGGTTTGACGATGTCGAGCAGAATGACGTCCGGATCTGCCTCAAGTGCCAGCCGCACGCCTTCCTGCCCCGTCTGGGCGAGCAGAATGTTCGCGCCAGGAAACGCGCCGGCCAGGAGAGCCTGCATGCTCAGGAGGTTGTCGTCGATGGCAAGTATCGAGATGTTATTCGCCACGATTCAGGGCCTCCCGGAGAGTGCGCGGCCGGAGCGCAGGGTCGATGGGTCTGGAAACGTAGCCGTCAAATTTCCGGGCCAGGAACCTCGCTGTGAGGATCAGCGCCGGGGTTTGCTCATTTCTCTGCCGGCCGCTGAACGCGTCAAGGAATCTGGTGCGGGTATCGCGTGCTTCGCCGAGACGCCGGGCCGGTCCTCGGTGGGCGGCTCGAAGTTGAGGCGACAGCCGATCGAGAGGGCCTAGCTGCAGCAGGCTACCAGATCGAAATCTCCGAAAACGGCTGGTGAGATGGTCGCGGTCGCGGGTTACATTTCGCATGCCTGTGGGGGCATCGCCTTCGGCGCCGTCCGCCGCGAGCCGCTGACCATATTCCCCGCAAGATTGATCTCCGACTGTGGACATTCGTTTCCCGATGGTGTTGGCTAGGAAATCCTCGCTGTAGAGGGAGAGGCCGGCACCATGGATTTGCCCAACAGACCGCACAATCTGGTGCAGATACATCTCAACCTTCCGCCTCCAGGCCCGAGTTCCAATCCGGAAGCAGCGCAATCCGACGATTCAAGCGCCGGATCACACAAGTTCATCCATCATGAAAGAGTATACTCCAGGTGGAAAGTGATCCCGCCAAAACGCCGTCCCCGGGTGCCCTGCCCTGGCGTGTGTGAAGATGGATACTTCGATCGCCCACTATGAGTGAAGCAGTCCCACGGTTGACGGTAGTCATCCCGGTGCACAACGGGAGTGCCTTCCTGCAGCAGGGCCTCGCCGCCATGGCCGCTTCGGGCGTGCGTCCATTTGAGCTGATTGTGGTCGACGACGGGTCCACGGACGACTCAGCCGCGGTGGCCGAGCGGCATGGCGCCAGGGTGCTGCGCACGACCAAGCAGGCCGGACCGGCCCATGCCAGGAATCTGGGAGCACGCAGCGCGCAGGGCGATGTCCTTTTCTTTCTCGACGCCGACGTCTGTGTGCACTCCGACACAATCGGGCTGGTGACAGACGCGTTCTCCGACCCGTCGCTGGATGCCCTGATCGGCTCCTACGACGACAATCCCGCCGAACCCGACTTCCTCTCCCAGTACAAGAATCTGATGCACTGCTTCGTCCACCACACGGCGCAGAGCGAGGCGTGCACGTTCTGGAGCGGCTGCGGAGCGATCCGGCGTGACGTGTTCTTCGAGTACAGCGGATTCGACGAGAGCTACAACAGGCCCGCGATCGAGGACATCGAACTGGGGTACCGCCTGGCCGAGGCCGGTAAGCGGATGGTTCTCGACCGAAACGTGCAGGTCAAACACCTGAAGCACTGGAGCTTTTGGGGCCTGCTGAAGACCGACATCCTGGACCGGGGCATCCCCTGGACGGAGTTGATCCTGCGTGACAAGCGCATGCCGAACGATCTCAACATCCAGTTGAGCCAGCGCGTCAGTGTGGCCCTGGTCTACGTGCTGACCTTGTTTGGAATGCTGTGCTCCATCTATTGGCGGGGCTACTTTCTGACTCCGCTGTTCGCCCTCGTTTTCTTCTTCCTGGGTCGATACTGGCTGGACGGAGCCGCTCAGCGTTCCAAGGCCGTGTTGCTCGCGATGTTCGGCACGGGCCTCGCCATTGTGGCCCTGGCCTGGTCGCACCACATGAGAGCCATTATCCCGCTGGTGGTGCTCACCTTCCCGGCCCTGCTGGTGCGACACCGGTACGAGTTGAGACACGGACCGCGCGCGACGCTGCTGAAGGTGCTCACGTTTGTCTATTTCGTTGTCGCACTGGGCATTATCGCCAGGTATCTGCCGCGTCACCCGCTGGCTTTTCCGGCGGCGTTGATCCTGCTGGCCGTGCTCGTGCTGAACTCGCAGTTCTATATATTCCTGGCCGAGAAGCGTGGCCGATGGTTTGCACTCGCGGCCATTCCGTTTCACCTTCTGTATCACTTCTACAACGGAGTCTCATTCGCCGTGGGACTGGCGAGGCACACCTGGCGACTGGCCTTCCACCGGCCTGTCGTGGAAGCCACATCGGACCATGGGCAGCGCTGATTCGGTAAGGCTCCTGGCAGCGGACCGGTTTGACTGGTGCTGTGGTGTGGTGGTGGACTACAGAAGGGACGGAGAGGATCCGGACCACCTGCCACGGCTTGACGGGTAGTACTTTCGGTCACGTGCCCGGTTTGCCAGTCTGGTCCAGAGAGAAGGGCGGTAGTTCGTAGCCGTCCGAACGGTTTTTCGTGGGATCCGAGCAGTGATTCCTTTTGCTCGTTTCTGATTGACTTTGAAAACGAAAGGTCGATAGGATATTCGCAGACTGATGTACGGAACCCGGTTAATTTACAATGGGCATGATCCGCGGCATTGGTCGACAGTTTGATAGCGGGAAGGCGGTGAGTGGCTCACGGGCCCGCCGCACCAGAGAAAGGGACTGATGAGACAAGCGTTGGGGATGATCGAGACCAAAGGCCTGGTTGCCCTCTTTGAGGCTTCGGACGCCATGTTGAAGGCGGCGAACGTCACCTTCACCGGCTGGGAGACAGTGGGCAGCGGCCTTGTGACAGCGTTTGTGGAGGGTGACGTGGCGGCAGTGAAAGCCGCGACGGACGTGGGCGCCGCAGCCGCCAGGCGCGTGGGCGAACTCTCCTGTGTACAAGTGATTCCGCGGCCGCACGACGGCCTGGATCTCTTCCTGCAGCAGGCTGCCCGGAAAGGCAACGGCGTGCAGGCTGACCCGGATGGAAATATGGCGGTCGGCCTCATCGAAACACGCGGCCTGGTGGGTTTGATTGAGGCCTCCGACGCCATGTGCAAGGCCGCGAGCGTGCAGTTGATCCGCAGCATCGAGATTGGCGGAGGTTTTGTGACTTCCGTGGTACGCGGCGACGTGGGCAGTGTGCGGGCGGCGGTGGATGCCGGGGCGCACGCAGCGCGGCGCGTGGGCGAACTGGTCGCCTCGCATGTGATTCCGCGGCCGCACGACGGCCTGGTGGAAGGGATTCTGCGGTAGCCGCCGGACAGGGAGACTCACATGGAAATCACAGCAGCCATCGGAATGATCGAAACCAAGGGCCTGGTGCCCCTGGTGTTTGCCACGGACGCCATGCTGAAGGCGGCGACCGTCGAATTCAAGGGTTGGAAGAAAGTGGGCAGCGGCTTGTGCACCGCCATCGTCACGGGCGACGTGGCCTCGGTGAAGGCAGCCGTGGAGGCCGGCGCGGCAGCAGCGCGGCCGGTGGGCGAAGTGGTGAGCGTGCATGTCATCGCGCGGCCGCACGCCGATGTCAAGCACGTACTGCCGAAGTAGACGTCGAGGGCAGACTAAGTCACCATGACTTTCAATCGGGATCAACTCGTTGCCGAGATCGCCGAGCAAGTCCTGCTGCGGCTGCAACAGCCAAAGCCGGCGGCCGCACCGGCATCGTCAAAAGCCGTAGCGGCGCTGGGCGACGGCGTATTGCCAACAGTAGATGCGGCCGTCAAAGCCGCGGCCGAAGCGCAGTTGAAGATCGCGGCACTCAGCCTGGAAGGCCGAGGCCGCATCATCACGGCCATCCGGCAATTGTGCGAGCAGAACAAGCAGGAGTGGGCGCGCCTTGAGCTAGAAGAGACCGGCCTGGGCCGGCTGGACCACAAGATCGCGAAGCTCGAGAACGTGAAGTACGTTCTCGGAGTGGAGGCGATGAGCAGCCAGTCGAGGAGCGACGCGTCTGGCCTGTGCATCATCGAACGCGCGCCGTGGGGCGTCATCGGGATGGTGCTGCCGGCGACGCACTCCGTGCCGACCATGGCCAGCAACGCCATCAACGTCATTGCTTCGGGCAATACGGCGGTGTTCAGCCCGCATCCGGCGGCAGCCAAGGTGGCGGCGCGGGCGCTGCAGGTGTTCAATCGCGAGATCGAGAAGCTGACGGGCATCGCCAATTCGCTGGTTACGATGCAGGAACCCAGCATCCGCGCGGCCGAGGAGATGTTCCATCATCCGGGCATCGCGCTGCTGTGCGTCACCGGCGGTCCGGCCGTGGTGCGCGCGGCGGGCAAGTCGGGCAAGCGGGTGATCGCCGCCGGGCCGGGCAATCCGCCGGTGGTGGTGGACGAGACCGCCCAGTTGGACGAAGCGGCGAAGGCGATTATCGCGGGCGCCTCGTTCGACAACAACCTGCTGTGCATCGGCGAAAAGGAAGTGTTCGTCGTGGCGCAGGTGTGGGACGCGTTCATCGCGGCCATGCGGCGCGCGGGCGCGGTGGAACTCGACGTGGCGGCGGTGGAGCGTCTGACCGACGCGGCGTTCAAGTGGGACGGCGAGGGCAAAGGCTGCGGCCACGCGCATCTGCGCAAGGAACTGATCGGCAAGGATGTTTCCGTGTTGGCGGAAGCCGCCGGAGTGAAGGTTCCGGCGGGGACGCCGCTGCTTTTTGGCGAAACGAGTGAGGATCACGCCTTCGTGCAGGAAGAGCAGATGATGCCATTTCTGCCCTTGGTCAAGGTGAAGGACGTGAACGCGGGCATCGCGGCGTCGGTGAAGGCCGAACATGGCTACCGGCACACGGCCCTCATCCACTCCCGGAACATTGAGAATGTGACGAAGATGGCCCGGGCCATGAACACCACGCTGTTTGTGCATAACGCGCCTTGTACGGCGGCTCTGGGTACCGACGGCGCGGGCTATCTCAGCTTCAGCATTGCGACGCCCACTGGTGAGGGCGTGACGACTCCCCTGACCTTCACACGCGAGCGCCAATTGACCATTGGCGGCGGGGCTCTGCGAGTCATTTGACGGTTACCATGGAATTCGAGGTAAGAGCATGAAGAGTGCGGATCTGAAGGGTCTGAAGGTGATCTGCGCCGAAGACGTAGAGGCAGCGGCCCGGTCGGGTGCAAAAGAGCTGCTGGTCCGCGAAAACGCCGTCTTTACACCCGCAGCCCAGGACCTGGTGTCCACGCATCAGATGAAGCTCAGCACGGGTGCGGCAGCGGCCGCTGGCCCGGCGACTTCGGGCACTGGGGCATACGGGGCAGGGGCTCCGGCGGTTACAGGCGCAGTAGTCGGCGCGGGCACGCAATGGGAAACGTTGTTCCACTCACCCGAAGCGGAAGCCATCAAGGCGGAGATCGTTCATGCCGGGCACAAGCTATGGGCACGGCAGTACGTCGACGGCAATGGCGGGAACATCAGCTATCGAATCGGCGAAGATGCCGTCATCTGCACGCCCACCCTCATCAGCAAGGGCGACCTGACCCCACAGGACCTCTGCATCGTCGATCTCAAGGGCAATCAACTTTATGGGGCGCGCCCGCGCACCAGTGAGATTCTGCTGCACCTGGAGATCTACAAGGCCGTTCCGGCGGCCAAAGGCGTAGTGCACTGCCATCCGCCGCACGCCACTGCCTATGCGATCACCGGACGGGTACCTCCCAACTGCGTGATCCCCGAGTACGAAGTGTTTGTGGGCAGCATCGCGGTTTCGCATTACGAGACGCCTGGTACGCAGAAGTTCGCGGAGACCGTGGTGCCCTATGTGCGGACACACAATACCGTGCTGCTGGGTAATCACGGCATCGTCTGCTGGGCCGACACGGTGACACACGCCGAGTGGTATGCGGAGGTCGTGGAGACCTACTGCCACACGCTGCTGATCGCCAGCCAGCTCGGAGCACCCATCTCGCAGATACCGGCCGCCAAGGCGACCGACCTCCTGGCCATCAAACAAAAGTTGGGCATCCCCGACGCCCGCTTTGGGCTGGACGAGTGCCAGGTGTGTGACGTGATGAAGCCGGAAACGCCCATCTCGTTGCCGCCGCGTCCCGGCGCGGGAGGGCTCAAGCCGCCCGCAGCCGAGGGCGAGGACATGGAATCACTGGTGCAGAGCGTCGCCGACGCCGTTCTTGCCGCGCTGAATAAGAAGTCCAGCTAAACCGAACATGAAAGCGGCGGGACGCCTGCTCAAAATCCGAGAGATCCTGGAATCGCAGGAGTTCGTCGACCTGGAGACGTTGTGCGGCTTGCTCAACGCCTCCGAGTCGACCGTCCGGCGCGATTTGAGTCTTTTGGAGAAAGACAGCTTCCTGAAGCGTGTCCATGGGGGCGCCCTGGCCCTGCAGACGCACGACCAGTTGCTCGACTACACGTGGCAGAGCGGCCGCATGGCGGAAGAGAAGCGGCGGATCGCCAAGGTGACCGCGGGTCTGGTCGACGATGGGCAGACCATTCTGCTGGACGGCGGGTCGACGGCGGCCGCCGTAGCCAGGGAACTCACCGCCCGCTCGCTGCACGTCCTGACAAACTCACTGGCCATTGCCGAGGTGTTCGAACAGTCGCGCCAGATCGAATTGACGCTCACCGGCGGCTACCTGTATCCCCGGCTGCGCGTGATGCTGGGCCAGTTGTGTGAGCAGATGCTGGCCAGCGTTAAGGCGGACGTGCTGATCATGGGCATCGGCGGCGTGACGGAGACCGGATTCAGCAACAACAACACGCTGCTGGTGGGCTCGGAGCGCAGGATGCTGGAAGCCTCCCGCCGTGTGATTCTCGTCGCTGACCATACGAAGTTCGGCCGGGCCGCGATGGTGCCGCTGGCGCCGCTGGATGTCGCCGATATCGTCATCTCCGACACCGAACTCGGCCCGGAGTACCAGCAGATGCTGGAAGCGCACGGTGTTAAGGTCTTGCTGGCCTAAGACCGCCCGCGCCCATCCTGAATCACTACTTGGCGGGCGCGTCCTTCTTCGTCTCCAGCGCGCCCAGCCTCTTGTTGAGATCGGAGAGCCGGTCTTTGAGCTGCGCGTTCTCCTTCTCCAGAGCTCCGAGGCGATCGACGAGGGTGGGCGTGGCCGTACGCGGGTCGGGCCGGCTGCGCAGGGCACCCAGAGCGGATTGCAGCGCCTCCTTCTCGAGTTCCGTCCGCGGGCTGCCGGCCGCTGCGTTCAGCGGAGCCAAGGCACGAGGATCACCCAGGCGGCCCAACGCCCGTGCGGCAGCCGGACGGACGGCGAAGTCTGGATCGTCCAGCCAGCCTGCGAGCGCGGTCAACGTGCGGTCACGCAGCTTTTCGTCCCGCCCCAGAGCGCCCAAAGCGGCCATCGCGCGGCCACGAATGTTCGGATCGCCGGGCCGGCCGGCCAGCGATGAAATGGTCTCGTAGGCGGCCACGGCGTCGGCTTGCTCCAGGGACTGGATAGCGGCCACCCGCACCATGGGCCGAGGCGAAGACTTCGCCGAGGCGAGCAGCAGGGTCAGGCTCGCCTTCTCCAGTTCGGTCGAAGCCTTCATGCGGCCCAGTTGGCGCGTCGCCATGGCCTGAATCTTGGTGTCCGCATGAGCCGTGGCGTAGCGGTTGAGTACTTGATGGGCCTGCACGTTGAAGGGATAGGCCGCCAGAGCTGACAGGACTGCGCCCAGTACTCTCGGCTCCGCGATGCCGGTCTTCTCAGCATCGAGCAGTGCCTTTGCCGCCTCGGGCATCTGCAGGCGCCCGAGCGCATTCGCGGCCACCTGGCGGACCGGCCACAGCGTGTTGGACGACAGCACCACCTGAGACAGAGCGGCGATGGAGGAATCGGCCGCCTGGCCGCCCAGCGCCTCGGCCGCACGGATTCGAGCGAGAGAAGTGGGGCCGTTGACGGCGAGCCATTCCAGCATGGCGCGTGGCGTTTCTCCAGCCAGGGCGCACAGCAGCTTTCCTCCGGGATCGACGGCGAAGGCGTCGGGGGCTGCCTCGAACGCAAACGGATAGTCCTGTGCGTCGCGATCGATCTGCACCGTGCGGTACTCATCCTTGCCGCCTACGTGGAAGTAGAGCTCCACCGGGAGACTGAAGGCCGGGGCATCGGCCGCGATACGCTGGGTCTGGCGGAGCGTGAGTGTGGCCACCTTCTTCACGGGATCCCAACGGTAGGCAGCCTGCAGGCGGGGAATGCCCTTGCCATAGATCCATTGATCGAAGAACTGCTCCAGGTCGCGGCCCGAGGCCTTCTCCAGAGCCCGCCGCAGATCGGCGGTCTCCACGCTGCCCCAGCGGTGTTCGTTCAGATAGTCCTTGACGCCGCCCCAGAACACCTTCTCGCCAAGCTGATTGCGCAGCATGTGGACGATCCACGCGCCCTTCCAGTAGATCTTTCCTCCGTCGTACTGGAACACCTCCATGGGCATATTGAACTGCCGCCAGACCATCGGCCGGCCTGTCTCGCTGGAATCGCTGAACGCAAGACTCTGGGCCGCGCCACGCATTAGCGAAACGAACACCGCCTCGTTGTCGGCGTGCCCGGCCCACGCCATATGGAGGTAAGTGCCAAAACCCTCGTTCAACCAACCCTGGGACGCATTGCGGTAGCTGGCGATGCCGCCAAACCAGCTATGGGCCAACATGTGCGCGACCAGATTCGTCTCGATGGTGTAGCCCGGCCAGCCCGGCTCCAGCGGCTCCAGACCATCGTCGTTGGGTCCGGCGCTGAACATCTCGGGATCAATCATGGAGAATCCGGCATGTTCCATACCTCGATGGTGGTGGTCCGTAACGGCCGCATGAGCAAACGAGTCGTAGGGGTAATCGATGCCCGTCAGGGCTGCGTAGAAGTCGAGAATTTGCGGCACCCGGCGGAAGGTGTAGCGGCCCGCTGCCTCCTTACCGGCCGGCACGAAAGCGAGGACGGGCTTGCCATGCCAGTTGTCTTCCAGCTTGACGTAGCGGCCGACGGCAAAGCCGATCATGTGCGGATCTGTGGGCGCGTCACTCTTCCAATGCCAGGTGACCGTGTCGCCGGCCGGTTCGGATCCGATCAGCTTGCCGTACGCGACGGCCGTGAACCCCTTGGGGGTTGTGACAAAGATGTCGGAGGTCCAGCGCTCGTTGGGCCAGTCGTGGGCGGGTAGCCAGTGGCGGGCGTCCATCCCTTCGCCCATCGTGTAGACGACAGTCTGCTTGGTGGGATCAGACGGATTCGGCAGGACGAAATGCAGGCCGCGGTCGGGACGCTCCACTCGAAAATGCACGGTGACATCGGCTTGGCGGCCCACTTCGAGAGGCGTCGCGAGCGGGACCTCCAGTTCCTTGTCGTCATAGTTGAACGGCACGGTCTTGCCATCCACCTGGGTATCCAGAATGCGCATGTCGACCGCGTTGAGGCGTAGGGACTTTACAGGATTGGCGATGGGTGTCAGGGTGAAGGTAACCCGCGCCTCGGCCGTGCGTGCCAGCATGTCCTTCGTCGTGAACTGATACTCCAGCTTCATGTGAAGGAAGTCGACGGGGCGATCGGCGGTGTAGTTCCCCGCCCTGGCCGCAGGCTCCTGCTGAGCAGACGAGACAGCCAGAACAACGAGCAAACCACCAACCGCGGCCAACGCACGACGAACATCCATGACGGAGCCTTCCCTTCTCGATGCAAACGGCGGGCCAGGAGGTGGAACCGCCTCAAAAGACCCGCTTCCGACGAGTTTACAGCAAGGCGATCCAAGGCTACTGACAGCCGTCAGGCGTTCAGGATGACGTGCACTTTCTTCGAGAGCCCGGCTGGCGTGAATGGCTTTTCCAGGAACTCGGCTTCAGCCAGTGATTTCACATCCAGGGTGGATGACGCCAGATCCATGGAGCCCGAAGTAAACAGCACCCTGACATTCGGTACGAGCCGCCGGACCTTTTCGGCCACGGTGGCGCCTGATATCCCAGGCAGGTTCATGTCGGTGACGAGCAGGTTGATCTGATTCGCATGCCGTTCCGCCAGACTCACGGCGGCGGGGCCGTCGCCGGCGGCAAGGACCACGTACCCTGCGCTGGTCAGGACTTCCGTGCTGAGGGATCGCACGCCCGCGTCGTCTTCCACCAGCAGGACGGTTCCATGGCCGGCGGAGAACGCCGTGCTCTCTACCCGCAAGGCTTCGGAGGCATCGCTGGAGCGAGGCAGGAGAATACTAAACCGGGTACCCAGGCCCGGCCGGCTGTCGATGCGAATGGATCCTCCGCTCTGCTCAACGATGCCACGGACAGTGGCCAATCCCAAGCCGGTGCCCCGACCAACCTCCTTCGTTGTGAAGAACGGCTCGAAGATCCGTTCCTTCACCTCCGGCGTCATGCCGCTGCCGGTATCGCTAACAGCGAATAGCACATAGGTGCCTGGGGCAATGTCCGGAACAAGGGCGCGCGCCTCATGCCACGCGAGCTCGGCGATTTCGAAGTCGAGTTTCCCGCTACCGGACATGGCGTCCCTGGCATTTACGGCCAGATTCAGAATCACCTGCTGTGCCTGTGTTGGATCGATCCGGACTGGATTCGCTTCCTGCAGAATCGTCGTGGAAACATGCACCGAATCGCCGACAATGCGTGCGATCATCTGCTCCATTTCGCGTAGCACATTGGATAGGTTTACGACGCGCGGCTGGGTTGCCTGCTTGCGGCTGAAGGCCAACAGGCGATTCGTCATGTTCGCGGCTTGATCGCCCGCCTTCTTGATCTCATCCAACTTCCGCCAGGTGGCCGCGGTAGGCGCCACTTCGCTCAACGCGAGCGCACAGTAGCCATTGATAATCGTCAGGAGGTTATTGAAATCGTGGGCCACGCCGGCGGTCAGTTTGCCGATGGCCTCCAGCCGCTGCGAGTGGCGCAGTTGCTCTTCGAGGTTTCGCCGCTCAGTGATATCGCGGCAGACCATCTCGATTGCCACGAGCTCTCCGCGGCGATTGTGGACCAGGGCGCTACGTTGTTCCACCCAGCTTACGGCGCCGTTTCTGTGCAGCCAGCGTAGCGTGACGGCCGGTGCTTTAGGCAGCTCAGCCTGGAGCGTCCTGCGAGCCAAAGCCCGGTCGTCGGGATGGGCGACGTTGATCATCAGTTCCGAATCGGCGTAAAACTCCTCCGGTCTGTAGCCGGAGACTCCTTCAATGGCCGGATTCACATAGGAGCAATGCAGCACGGGCTGCATTTCGAAGCGGGCGACGACGTCGGGTGCGTCTTCAGCCAGGCGCCGGTAGCGCGCTTCGGCCGCGCGCAGCCGTTCGACGCCGAACGCGGCCGCGAGCGCCGCCGCACCCGTACCGGCAAGGATGCTGAGGGCCTTCTGCTGCCCCATAGTAAACGGACGGTTCGCGCTGACGGGCTCAAAGTGCAGGATCCCCACCAAGGTCCCCCCATATTGCATGGGGACGGAAACGCCGCGCGGCAGGCCTCCCAACTCGTCCTGCAGGAGTAGCACGCCGAGATCACCGGATAGTTCGTGGAGCTTGGCAGCCCACTGTTGCAGTCCGAGGCTCAAAGGCAAACGCATTCCGGCGAAGTGCTCCATACCGGTGCCGCGCACGGCCGCCACGTATAGCCCTTCGTCCGAGCGTTGCGGGGAGGAGGCCGTACCAGGCTCAGAGAACAGCAGGACGGACAGAGCTCGGGCCCGGCTTTGCACGAACGCGGCGTCGGCCACCTTCTGCAGAACCGCTTCGGAATCCCTGGCGAAGGCGATCGCAATGCTCAATTCGTGGAGCCCGATTGCTTCACGCAGCTCGACGTTTTCCATCCGCAGACGTCGCGCCGAGAGCGCCCGCGTCAGCACGGGCAGAATGGCGGAAAGCTTGAATGGCTTGAGGATGTAGTCAACGGCTCCGGTCTTCAGGGCATCGACCGCGGTATTCACAGATCCGTGGCCGGTCATGACAATGCCAACGAGGTTCGGATCGATTTTGAATGCCTCGTTCAAAACGGAGATCCCGTCCATCTCGGGCATCATCAGGTCTGTCAGGACGACGTCGAACGATTCCTCCCGCAACGCCGCCAATGCGGCACTGGCGGAAGTGAACCCCAACGTAGAGTAACCCTTCGTCTCAAGAGTCTCGCAGAGGGCGCGCATGAGGGGCGCCTCATCGTCGACGATGAGCAGTCTCGCGGAGCTCTCTGGCACGCCGCTATTCTCCATGGTCCTGCCCTGACTTCAAGCCGGCTTCGGCTACGCACTCCGCTAGCACGACGCGCAGGTCTCGCAGTTTCGGTGGTTTGCTCAACACGCGGTCCACATGGGGTGGGACGTCGCCTTCCGCCAGCAACCGCTGGCCCCAACCGGTAAGCAGGATGATGGGCGTGGAGTGCGAGGCACCTTTCACGGCAGCGGCCACCTTTCGTCCGTCGATGTACGGCATACCCAGATCGGTGATCACAATGGCAAATGGTTCGCCCTGGTCCAGGGCAGCCTGGAATGCCCCGATTCCCTCATGTCCGCCATTGGCCATGGTCACGCTGTGGCCGTCGGCTTCCAGTGTGTCGCGCAGTGACTTCAGCAGCAGAGGATCGTCATCCACCACCAGGATTCGCAGTCGCAGGGGCGTCAGGCTTCGCTGCGCCGCCAGTTCCGGCGCCGGGGTGGCCGACTCGCGCACTGGAAAGACCATTCGGGCGGTGGTCCCGAGACCGACCGCGCTGTCGAACTCAATTTGGGCATCGTGACGTTGTGCCACGCCATACACCATGGCCAGGCCCAGACCGGTTCCGCGCTGACCTTTTGTCGTGAAGAACGGTTCCAGGCAGCGACGTAGTGTGTCCTCGTCCATCCCAATGCCGGTGTCGCTAACCTCCAGATGAACCTGGGCGGGCCGCGCGCCCGCGGGACAGTATCTGGTGCGGACGGTGAGGTCTCCCCCGTTTGGCATCGCATCCACGGCGTTGAGGATGAGATTCGTCAACGCCTCACGAATTTCGCTCTCGATGCCCGAGATGGCGGGCACATCGGGCGCGAGATCGGCCACGGCGTGAATGGTTGCACCGCGACGCTGCGCCATGTCGACCCATCGTGCCTGCGTCAGGTTCAACACCTGCTGGACGAGAGTGCCCACATGCACGGGCGTGAGCTCCTGTTGCGGCTCCTGCTGGCGATAGAATTCCCGCATCCGAGCCACGGTTTCCACGACGTCCTCGATCGCTCGCTGTGTGGTCTCCAGGTACTGACGGGTACGCGGGCTGAGGTTGGGCTCGTTGTCCAGCAGGGACTCGGTGTAGAGCGCAACCGGGGAGACAGCGTTGTTGATGTCGTGCGCGATCCCGCTGGCCATCTGGCCCAGGGCTCGCAGCCGCTCCTGTTGCATGATCGACTGCTGGCTCCGGCGCAGCTCATCGTACGTATCCTGCAGCGCAGCGCGGATCTGCGCCTGGGTGGATGCGAGGGCGACATGTTCACTGAGCTGACGCAGGAATTCGCAATCGGTGCTTTCGAAGGCATGCGACTCCCTCCGTGCCGCGACCATCACGCCAAACACCTTGCCTTCCGCGAGCAGCGGCGCCGCCACCAGCGACTTCAGGCCACCCTGGGCGATGCGCTTTGGAAACGGGAAGTCCAGCAGGGTCACATCCGGCTCATACACCAACTGGCCCGACACGCAGCGGGACAGCCCGTTCGCATCAATGGGGATCTGGGCGTTCTCGCTCATGGCGAGGTCCATCGCCAGCGCCTCACTGCGCACGCCGACACAGGTGACTTCCAACGATGAAGCGCCCGGATCGTAAAGGCAGATGCAGCCAAAATCGATGGGGAGGTTGTCCTCCAGACTGCGAATCACCACCTGGAAGATGCTGCGCAGATCCTGACGCTCCGCGATGCCGCGAGTAATGTGGTCCAGAAGGTTCAGCCGAGCCAGTTGAGTACGCAGTCGAGTCTCGGCCAGTTTCTGGGGCGTGATATCGCGGACGCTGCCCAGCATGTGAACGGCCTTCCCTGCGTCGTCATGAAGTACTTTCCCTTGCAGCCAAATCCAACGCTTCTCCCCGTCAGAACGGGTGATGCGGACATCGAGTTCGAACGATCGCCCGCTGACGACGGCCGCCTGCGCGGCCTGCACGACCTTAGTTTGATCGTCCGGATGAACATGTCGCAGCAGGGTGTCGGACGTCCAGTCGTCCTGCGGGGCCCCATACCCGAAGATCTGCTCGTAGCGCCGCGATCGCTGCACCTTGCCCGTACTGATCTCAAGGTCCCACCGGCCGATGCCGGCGGCTTCCAGGGTCCAGTCCACGCGCTGCTCGCTCTCGCGTAGCGCACTCTCCGTCCGCTTGCGCTCTTCTACCTCCGCCTGAAGTAGCTGGACCGTATTGGCCAGCTCGTTCGTGCGGGCCTCCACGCGGCTGTCCAGTTCCTGGTTTGCCGCCCGCAGCCTCTCCTGCATGCGCCGCTGGACACGGGCCACCCAACTGATGAGTAGCGAGACGCCAACAAGGATACCCAACCGCACAATATCCAGCTTTGCCAGTTTGAACTCCGGGCTCGCCGCCAGGGGCACGCCCACCATGGTCAACAGACACGCAACCGTTCCGGAGATCGGCCCACCCACCCACGCCACAATAAAGACTGCGATGAGGTAGAAGAATGCGAATGGGAAGTCGCTCTTGACGCCTACAACCAGCGCGACTGCAATATGCGCGAGCGCGGCAAGGAACACGGCGATAAGAGGCAGCAGCACTCGGAACCACGTCGAACTCCGCCAAGCGCGACTGCGGTCACGGACCCTGGCTAGCCACTTTCGCATTCCCTAAAACTCCACTCGCGCGCTCAACTGGATCACTCGTCCGGGCGCCGCCGACGAAATGGTCCCGACGGCGGGCGAGTCCACAGTGTGCACGGGCACCCCGAAATTCGCGTGATTGAAGACGTTGAAGAACTCGCCGCGAAGCCGGATTCTGCGCTGATCGCTGGGCCCCCATGGTAATGACTTGGCGATGGCCACGTCGCAGTTGAAGCTGCCGGGCGCACGCAGCAGATTGCGGCCGGAATTGCCATAGGCAGCCGGAGAGGGAATGGCGAATGCGGAGGGATCGAACCACCTGGCCAGTGTCCGCTGGTCTCCAGAAAGCGCGGGATCCCTCAACACATTGGGCCTACAGTTGTTGCCCTCCGCGTTGATGGAGGCGCAAGGCATCAGCACGCTGAATGGAGCGCCTGTCTGCGCGTCAGTCACTCCACTTACCTGCCAGCCACCCCATACGGGGTGACGCGCGGCGAACGGCAGCGTCCACACCAGACTCACCACCATGCGGTGTGTCCGATCGAAGTTCGAAGGCGCACGGTCGAGGGAGTAGTTCGCGGGGTTCTGCGGCGATTGGCCTCCCGCGGCGGAATCATCCGTGCCCGTACTTTGGTTGTCGATGGACTTCGACCAGGTGTAGGCGCCGAGAAAGTACAGGCCATGCGACAGGTGCTGTTCCACGCGCGCCTGCATTCCGTGATATGTGGAATGGGCGCCGTTCGAAAACGCGCGAATCTCGCCGAGGGCCGAACCAAAGGGGCGGCGCGCCACCGGGTTCGTCGCGCCCGGCGGCGCGGCATTGATGTTGGACGTCATCAGCAACCGGCTCCCGCTGGTGCCCACATAGGCCAGCTCGAGGAGCAGAGCCTTTGTCCAGGCCTTTTGCAGGCTCAGGCTCCAGGTCTGCGAATACTGATTGCGGTCGCCTGGAACCAGATAGCGTTGGTCGCCGGTCGGCTGGTCGGGCGAGGGAACAGTCAGCGGCGGCAACTCGCTGCCAAGACGCCGGCCTGGAGGCAGAAACGGAAACTGGGTAATGTTGTCACGGAAGTAGAACGGAATGTTGAACTGCGGGCTATTGAGGATGCCGGCCGCGCCCACGGGGTCGATGAAACCGATGCCGTATCCGGCTCGAATCACAGCATCGCTGAACGGGCTATAGGCCAGACCGATGCGCGGCGCGAAGTTCTTGTAGTCGGTGGCCCGCAGCCGCCTGCCGGTGGTTTTGCCGGCCAGCAGCATCGTGCGCGTCGCCGGGTCGAAGTTCGACAGGCGGTCGTACCGTTCCGCCGCGTAGGGCATAATCTCGTAGCGCAAGCCCAAGTTCAGCGACAGCCGCGGAGTGACTTTGAAGTCGTCCTGCGCGAACAGTCCGGTGTGCGTCGACGACAAACCGGCCAGCCCAGGCGGGTAGTCATCCCGCAGAATCTGGTAGGGTGCGCCCAGCATGAAGCTGGCGAAGGCGTCGCCGCCAGGCGGACCGGCCGCGGTGCTGGTGCTCAGGTTCAGAAATGTGTACCAGCCGCGTCCAAACACGCGAAGACCACTGCTGCCCATCTCATGCTGCCCGTCCACGCCAAAACGGAGGGTGTGCCGCCCGCCGATCCAGAGCAGCTTGTCGCTCCAGTTCCAGTTCGTGGCCGCAACCTGAAGTGGCGTGAGGATGCTGCCGCCGGCGCCGAATACGCCCGACACCGTGATTGCCGGTAGGCCGGACGTGTCGGAGCTGCGATTCACGCCAGGAATGCCGAACTCGTCAGCCAGGTTGCGCCCGTAGTCTTCCTGCCGTAGCGCAGTCGTTTGGCGATTCAGGCCAGCCCGGAATTCATTGATGAGCATGGGCGTGATCTGATAGTTGTGCCCGATAGCCGTGCTCTGATTGCGGGCACGCGTGGTCCCGGCACCGGCGATTGTTCCGCCCAGTGGCAAACCGAATATCGAAGGGACCACCGCCTTGGTGTTCTGGAACGAATGCCGCGCAAAGGCGGAACTGCCGGGCGTGAACTGGTGGTCCAGGCGTACATCGAACGCTTTGAAATCGGAATCGGCCGCGCGAGTCACCGCATAGTTATTGAACGCGAGTGGCGCTCCGTCCGCCCCAAACTGATTCGGTTGAGGCAGTAGCGAGCTGATTTTGACAGCCGCCGGATCGAGTACTGTTTCCGGGATTACATTCCCGGGAAACGGCGTGCGTGCCAACGACGGCCCGAACGGATCGTAGATAGGAATCTGGACTCCGCGACCATCCTTGAGCGCGGAAAAGTCGCCGCGGCGCTGCGCGCTGGGGCGCACGGTTGTCACCATTGGAGCAGCGTTGGCCGCAATTGTACCTTGATAATCGGCAAAGACAAACGTGCGGTCGCGCCGCAGCGGCCCCCCTAACGAGCCGCCAAACTCGTTATAGCGAAGCGAATTCTTCTTCTGGCCAGTTGCGTTGGAGAAAAAGTTCGCGGCGTCGAGCTTGTCGTTCCGGAAGAATTCGAACGCGGAACCGTGCCAGTCCTTCGTGCCGGATTTGGACTGAACGTTGACGACACCACCTGCGACATTGCCGTATTCGGCCGAATACGCGCCAGATTGAACGGAGAACTCCCGCACGGCCTCCAGCGGAATGTTGAAGTTGTTGCCCCGGCCCTGCATGGAGGATGTCGTCGAGACCCCATCCACCAGAAATAGGTTCGCCTTGGTACGCTGGCCGTTCACATTGACCGCATTCGGCGAGCCGGTTTCGCCAGGGGATCCGGGATTTACGCCGGCGCTCAGCGTGATCAACTGCTGCCAGTGCCGGCCATTCAGGGGAATGCCCGCCACCTGCCTGTGGGTGATCACTTGGGCGATCTCGGCGCTTTCCGACGCGACCAGTTGTGTCGCGTCGGCGGTGACACTCACTGAGTCCGCCTGGTCGCCCACTGTCAACGGGAAGTCCACGCGGACCGCTTGATTCACCTGCAGCGTCACCGGCCCTATCGTCATCGACCGGAAGCCCGGATGACTGACAGACAATTGATAGACGCCCGGAATCAGATCGGAGCTACTGTAGATGCCCTCCGAACTCGATTCGGCCAACGACTCAGCGCCCGAGTCGATGCACTGGATTCGAATCCGAACCTGAGCCACCCCGCCGCCTGAGACGTCTCGGATCTCGCCGCGGAAGATCCCCCCGGACGTCTGCGCCAGCCCCCAGCAGGGAGTGAGACACGCCAGGAGAACCAGCCTGGCCTTGAAGCGGCGAGCTTCCGTCACAGGTTCGACCTCCACGGCATGATCCGCATTGCAGTATCAAACTTGACCGTAGGCTACAGTTTATCAGCAGACCGCGGACATGACTCCTGGAATCGAGCGCAATTCGGGATAGGATCACTCTGTAGTTGGTACCATTAATTCGGATCCCGAAAGTCGAGTTTCGGAGAATACCGGCGGAAACCGTTTACATCGCCGGCACGCGCAGGCAACACTCCAAACGTCCTGGCCATCTGTTTTGCCATGTCTTATCGCGGACGATTCGCACCTTCACCCACCGGGCCGTTGCACGCCGGCTCGCTGGTAGCCGCCGTGGCAAGCTATCTGGATGCACGGCGCCACGGCGGACGCTGGCTGGTGAGGATAGAAGATGTCGACGAGCCGCGTACCGCCGCCGGTGCCGCGGATGTCATCCTGCGCACACTGGAAGCCTGTGGGCTGGAGTGGGACGAGCCGGTGGTTTACCAAAGCCGGAGGAAGTCCTTATACCGCGAGGCGCTGGACGATCTGATCCGGATCGGTGAGGTGTTCCCGTGTGCCTGCACGCGCAAGGAGATCGCGGATTCGACCATCTCCACTACGCCCGGTGCAGAGGTTCCTTATCCCGGCACGTGCCGGAGCAGGTTACCGCCAGGCCGCGCGCCGCGCGCATGGAGAGTGAAGGTACCCGACGGCCTGATCTCCTTCGTTGACCGGCGGCAAGGGTCGCAGCAGCAGAATCTGCGGCGGGAGACGGGCGACTTCGTCGTCTTGCGGGCGGACGGCTTCTTCGCCTACCAACTCGCTGTTGTGGTGGACGACGCTGACCAAGGTATTACGGACGTTGTACGCGGCGAGGATCTGCTGGCTTCGACACCGCGCCAGATTTACCTGCAACGCCTGCTGGGGTACCCTCACCCGCGGTACCTCCACTTTCCCGTGGTCCGCAACGCAACCGGAGACAAGCTGAGCAAGCAGACGGGGGCCGCGGCCATCGATCCATCCCAGCCAGGATCCGCACTGCGAACTGCGCTGCTGTTTCTCGGAATCGACCCTCCGCCGGATCTCTCGCCCGCCGAAGTGCTGAAATGGGCCATCCTGAGGGGATGAAGTCCGATCAACTCTGGATCGCGCCCCGTGTACGGGAGTCCAAGCAGCCGGTTGTGGCACTGGAGTCGACCATCATCGCGCACGGCATGCCGTATCCAGTCAACGTAGAGACGGCCCTGGCCGTGGAGCGGATCGTCGCGGCACAGGGCGCGACGCCAGCCACGTTGGGCATCCTCGACGGCCGCATCATCGTGGGACTCAGCACGGACGAGATTGAACGGATTGCCACGGCCGGTGGAGTCCTGAAGGCCTGCGAACGCGATATCCCCATCGCCGTGGCGCATGGAGCCAACGCGGCCACGACCGCCGGCGCCAGCCTGGCGATCGCCGCGGCAGCCGGCATCGCGGTCTTCGTGACGGGCGGCATCGGCGCCGTCGGTCCGCAGGCGTCCACCGACTTCGACGTCTCCGCCGACCTGCCGGCCATCGCTGAGTACCCCGTGATCACCGTCTGCGCAGGCGCTAAGGCTTTCATGGACATCGGCGCGACCCTGGAATGGCTGGAGACGCACCGCGTACCGGTGGCTACCTGGGGCAGCGACGAATTTCCGTTGTTCTACTCGCGCCGCAGCGGCTTCAGCAGCGGCTGGCGGGTGGAATCAGCCGCCGAGGTGGCCGCGGTTCACCAGGCCAAGCGGAGACTTGGGCTCGACGGGGGCCTGCTGGTGGCCGTGCCCCTGCCCGAGGAACAGGCGCTGCCCGAGGAGATGACCCATTCCGCCATTCGCGAGTCGTTGCGACAGGCGGGCGAAGCCGGCATCAGCGGCAAGGCGCTCACGCCGTTTCTGCTCTCCAGGATCAAGGAACTCACCGGCGGGCGCAGCCTGGAGAGTAACATCGCGTTGATCCGGAACAACGCTCGCGTGGGTGGTCAAATCGCCGCTGCGCTGGCCTACTGAGCCAATGAGGCCAGCCAGTCGGCTGTCGTCGCGATGCTGGCAGGCGTGTCACGATGAAAGTCCTCCGGCGTCAGCAGCTTCACATTGGCCCGGCCGGCCACGCCGCGGCGCACCTGATCCACCGGAGCGTAGTGATCCAGCGTCCCGCTGATCAGCAATACCGGGCGCGAGCCCAGCCGCACCAGCACGTCGCTATCGTCGGCCGGAAGCTGCGATTCCCTGCCCAAGTAGAATCCCATGCGCGGCATCAGTCCGTGCAGATGGGAGAAGTGACGGATGCCCTCCGACCCGTCGCCGGACGTGGAGAGCTTGAGCGGCTGGAACCCTCCGACCATCGCGATGGCAGCAACATTCGGCTCCAGAGCGGCGGTCCAGAGCGCCACCCGCGCCCCCATTGAGAACCCGGCGAGATAGACCTTCCCGGGATCGATCAGGTCCAAAGCGCGGACAGCGGCCACGGCGGCCCTGGTGTCGACCACCATCTTGCCCAGCAGCGACCAGTGCGGGTAACGCCGATAGAAGTTCAATTGCTGGTGGATGCGCGTGCCGAAGCCGATCTGATCGAACGCCAGGACCGCGAAGCCGCGCTTCACGAACTCCTCAATGGGCCGGCGGCCCTGACGGGAGTATCCGGTGGCGTGGCTGTACGGGTGCAGCCAGATGACGACCGGGACACGCTGCCCCTGGGCCACGCGGGAAGCAGGCAGGTAGAGATCCGCCTTGAGGTCGTCGCCAAACGCAATGGGTGCGTATTTCGCCCCGGAAATCTGGAGGGGGCGGTGGTAGAGGTCGGCCAGCCAGCCGTCACTGGAGAAAGCCGATGCCTTGACGGCGGTGGCAGCCGGGTAAGTGAGACCGGCAGGCTCATCGCCAAGAAGGTAGCGGATGGGGTCCGTGCCTGGTTTCGCGACGGACTCTCCGCTCAGCCGCTTCCAGCTGTCGAAGTCGTACCCCAGAATCCAGGTCTCCGGAGGTTTGCCCGTAGTGCGGCCAAAGACGATGTCGAAGAAGTCAACGTACTTCTCGATGTCTTCCGCCGTGGTGGGATGCTCGCCAGCACGCAAGGAAAGGCCGACCTTAGCAGGAGCTCCGAACCACTCGTAAACACGCTTCACACTGCGATAGGCCTGTTCAAAGCCGAATGGGGCGCCCTGCCCCTCCGAGTACGCCGAGGCCAGCAGCAGACCGCGCGGAGCCACCATCGCCATCAACAAATTCTGGTCGATGGGCAACTGATCCTCACGGCCCGAAAAGAAACGCAAGCGCGGGTGGAACCAGTGCGGGAAGTTGGTGGTGATGCCGTCCAGGCTCTCATTGAAGAAGGCGTCGGTGGTGAAGCGCCAGGGATTCCCCTCTCCGGTGTTGCCGCTGGAGAGCGCGATGGCGCCGATACGTTCGTCGAGGGCAGCAGCCAACAGCGCCTGCTTGCCATTGCGCGAATGGCCGCTGATGGCGATCCGGGCCTTGTCGACCTCCGGTACCGTCTGCAGGAAATCGACCGCGCGCATGCCGGCCCAAGCCCAGCGGGCGAGGCAGGAGAAGTCGTAGTCTGGATAGGCCTCGATGAAGGTCTCGCTGTCGTCCTCGAAGCCGTAGACGGGGTCCATCGCCTGATAGACCGCTCCGATATAGCCGCGGCGCACGGCCGTGCTCACCCAGGCCCGGGTGCGCGGGTGGTTCGTCAGGAAGACGGGGAACGGGCCTTTGCCTGGCGGTAGGATGAGCTGCACGTGGAGCCGCGCCTTGTGTTCCGGGCCAAACTCCAGCAGGACATCACGGATAGTCAGCGCGCCATCCTTCGTTTCGCGCTGAACGGTGACATTCCGATTGTCCGGCTTCGGCGGAATCCGGCCGAACACCCATTTCTCATAGAGGGCGCGGACATGCTCGCGCTGCGCAGCCCACTCCGCGCGGGTGCGCACCGGCTTGCTCGTCGACACATCGACAAACGGATCCGGCAGAAAGGGTCGTTTAGGTAGCTTCGAAAAGTCCGGAGGCAGTTCGCCGGTCCGGCGCTGCCAGTCCTCCCAGCTCTTGTCCGTCGCGTTGATGCGGCCGGTGATCCTAGCATTCGACGCAGGCAGCAACCGCAGCAGAATGTCCAGATCCTGCTTCGGCTGGGCCGCAGCCGTGGCTAGAAAACCGGCGAGCGCGAGCAGTTGGTACCGCATGGCTGACCTACTTCGCGAGCGCCGCGTCGATGGCCTTCTGTGCCAGTGGCCCCATTACTTCATATCCGGCTTCGTTCGGATGCAAGCCGTCGTATGTGAGCTCCTTCTTAAGCACCTGCTGGTCGTCCAGCGATGGAGTGAAGTAGTCGAGATAGACTGCGCCGGTGCCAGCCGCATAGCCGCGCATCCAGGTATTGAGCTCGCGAATCTTCTCATTGGGGCGGCGTTCGGTCTGAGGACGGATGTAGTCGCAGGTGGGCAGCAAGGCGGAGAGAACGACGCGGATGCCGTTGGCTCGGGCCAACTCAGCCATGGACATCAGATTGGCCTCGGTCTCTTCCAGTGTCATGGGGCCGGTGTTGCCCGAGATGTCGTTGGTGCCGGCAAGGATCACGACGACTTTCGGGTGGAGATCGATGACATCGGCGCGGAAGCGCAGCAACATCTGCGGAGTGGTCTGGCCGCTGATACCGCGATTGATGTACGGCTTGCCCGTGAAGAACTTGCCGTACCGGCGCCCCCAGCCGTCGGTGATGGAGTCGCCCATGAAGACGACGCGCTCCTCGCCAGCGGCGAGCGGGGCAACTTTGGCGTTGTCGGCACGGTAGCGATTGAGGTTTGGCCAGTCTTTGAGCTGGGCTGTCTGGCGGTCGAGCGTGGCCTTCAGTTTGGCGGCGTCGGAGGTGTCGGGGGCGGGGGTCTGGGCGCACAGGGCGGCGGCGAGGGCGAGCAGGAGGAGTGTCGGTTTCATGGCGTCTTCCCTATGCTATTCGATTCGGGTGGGGGCTGGACCGGGCTGGCGGAGCGGCACGGCGCGAGGGTTGATTTCCCGGATATTTGTGCTTCAATGAGGCATGACGATAATGCGACCTGTCGTCTTTCCCATAATTCTCTCCATTTTCCACCTATTTGGGCAGATACCCGAGCCGTGGAAAGAGGCGGATGCGGTGGTGGTGGGGGAAATCGCCTCCGGGCAACTGACGGAAAGCGACGGGCAGGTGCACTCCTCCGCGGTATTGCAGGTGCGGCGGACGCTTTCGGGCGCCTTGCTGCCGGGCACGCAGGCGCCGCTCTCGTGGTCGTTTCCGATCCGCGGCATGTGGCCCAAGGTGCAACCGCAGCCGATTCCGCATGCCGGCGGGTTGTGGCTGCTGAAGCGAGCGGGTGACTCGTGGGCGCCCATTCCGGTGGTCCTTTCGGTGCCGGGGGCACTGGGTGGAGTGTTTCTGCCGGTGCCGGCGGGCGCGCTGAATCCGGAATATTTCTATGCGCCGGACAGCGCGCTCGAGGCCAAGATCGCAATGGAGATGGGGTCGGCGCTGGAGTCGGCGGCGGCCGCGGAAGGGGCGAAGCTCAACCTGGAAGCAAGCCCAAACCCTCTGGGCGTCCGGCTGTCACAGGCTCAAGTACAGTTCCGGGACTGGTGCCGTTGGCTGGACCGTCTGCCGCCCGACGCGCTTCTGCCCTTGCAGCGCCGTTTCGCGTCCTCTTCCCAGCCCAGCCTGCAGGCCCTGGGCCTGATTGGCTTGATCCGGAGGGGCGATTCCGGCGCATTGCTTCAATTCGAGAAGGATTTCCCGACGTTGGCCGTCACTCCGGCGGCCCTGGATCTGGCCACCCATCTGCCGCAGGAACTGGTGCAGAAAGACCCGGCGGCGCTGCAGGCGGTGGGGCGGATGATCCTGTCGGAGACAGGCGTGTCGGGCCTGGAGAGCCGGGGGAGTTCGCTGTTGGCGGTATCTCGGCAATTGGAGGCAGTGCCTTACCTGACGGCTATGCTCAGCCACCCGGATCGGGACATCCGTTCGAATGCGGTGATGGCGCTTTGCGTGGTGTTGAGAAGCGACCCCGGCGCGCCCAGGGGTCTCAAGCTGTGGGATCCGGCCACGATGAGCGATCAATGCCCGAACCACTCGCCACTGGCAGACGCCGAGGAGGTGGCGGCGCAGGTGCGGTTCTGGCAGAACTGGTGGGCGCAGGCGCGGGAGCCGGTGCTGCGCCTGGCTGGCATGGATGATGCCCGGCCGCCGGCGCGCTACCGGAACGCGATGCCGGAGGAGCGGCCGGTGCCGGATGAGACGAAGTTCCTGATGCTGGCCAGCCAATATGTGGCGCGACAGGCCTCGCAGAGTGGGGCCGCGATGGGCGTGCTGCCCGGGTGTCGGTAGTAAGTCAATCTGTCCGCTTTTATTCACACACGATCTGTCCGCATCAGTTGACCGCACCCGATGATCCTTTTCTGCTCGCCGAAGGCGGCTTCCGGGTCTTCGGACGTACCTTTCTCGTCGTCGTCGGGGCGGTGGGAAAGTGGGAATCCCGGCTCGGCGGGATTTCCAAGGGACGGTGGGAGCCGTGGGAAACCGCCTCGCGGTTTTCCTCGGCTTCCTCGGGCCCGCCTTTTCCACAGTCTTCCTTTCGTGATTGTCGAGTGTCCCGCAATCGTGCGCCCTCGGCTGTGTAGCGGCCTACCACATGCGGTCCAAATCGGATCGACACCGTTCCATCCAGGTGCTCGTGAATGGTCACTGTGCTCTTCGCCAGGGAGTGGCGGAAACGGCTCTTCTCCAGTTGCCAGCTCTGGTCGCCGATCGCCACCGTGTTATCCCGATCTACCACGCGCTCAGTCTGCACCGTGAACACCCAGTTCAGATCGGCGCGCGTCGTCTTCCGAAACGCCGTCCCTGTCTCCTTCGCCTCAACCGTGAACTTCTCGTTGAACTCGCCAATGTAACGTTCGGCCAAGAACTCATTGGCCCTTTCCGCGGTGGTGATCCCCGCCAGCCGCAACTCCTGTGGCAGTCGGCCCTGCCAGGTCCCGAAGCTCCGCTCTGACCGGCCTCGCGCTTGTGGCGAGTAGGCCGCGATCATCTGCACGCCCAACTCCTTCATCGCTCGCCCAACCTGCGTCAGACGGCCCTTATCAACCTTCCCGCCCGCTTTCGGCGTCACGAAAAAGTGGCTGCCCCGGTCGCTGTACAACGCACAGAACAGACCCTTCGACTCAATCACATGCCGCAGGCCCGCCATCACCGTCCGCGTCGATTCCTCCTCCACCAACTGTGCGTAGTAGATCTCCTTCGTCGCATCATCCAGGATCACGATCAGGTCATACCATCGCTCATCGCTGAACCACTGGTGCTTGCTCCCGTCGATGTGCAGCAGCATCCCCGGCAGCGGTCGAGGCTCCCGTCTCCGCCGATGCTTGGCCCGCCTACCCCGCTTGGCCACCAAGCCCGCACCCTGCAGCGCCTTCTGCACCCACGTGTAGCTCAGCTGGATGCCGTGTTGCTCGCGCAGCTTCTCGTGAAAGTGCCGCATGTTCAGGTCATAGTAGGTTTCCTGGTACAGCCGCAACACCTCCTCCGCCATCGCCAAGGGCACCCTCTTGTCACTCGGCCTGCCTTTCCGCCGGTCGGCCAAGCCCGAATAGCCGTGCTCTTCCAGCCTCTCCCGCCAGCGTCGCATCGTTCGGTCGCTCACTCCGATGATCTCCGCCGCGCTCCACCATGTGATCTTCTTCGCCATGGCCTTCAGCAGCACTTCTTGTAGCTTCATCATCCGCTCCACTTCCGCGGCCGGGCAATCCTTGGGGGCTTCCACCTTCCAAGACTCGCCCGCCGCTCTGCTCGAACGGACAGATCACGTGTGAACTCATGCGGACAGATCACATACTAGCGACATGGGCGTGCTGCCCGGGGTGCGGCTGAACGAGGATGATGCGAAGATGCTGGCCGGGATCCTTACCGATTTCGACTTGATGCGGCAGGCATGGATGAAGTCCCTGCGGTCGCAGCAGCAAGTCTGGCGCGAGCAAGGCAAGCCGATGGATCGCGCGGCGATGGACGAATGGAACCGGCAGGGCGTGGAGATGGCGCGCCAGAGCCTGGAGCAGGCTCGGCGGAGTTTGTCGTCGGAGGGCTGGGCGGCTTTGCAGCAACACATGAAGGAGATGCACGTGCGGAGCTTCGGGACGGCCGCTTCTCGTCCGCCCGGCGCCAAGTAGATGGCGGCCAGCGCGGCCGGCAGCGGAATCGGGAGGCCGGCAGAGAGGGGTACTGGCGCCGATCTAATTTGCCGCTACCGGCTTCGCGCCCATGCTCGTTGCTTCTCAGTCGAACTTGGGTCACTGAGGATTCGCTCCGTCTCCTCGTGAAGCATCTCGACGTAGTTGGGGAGATTCGGGTTCCGGTGCGCCAACTGCCACAGTGCCTCTCTGCCAACCGACGTCCACACGCTTTCCGGGGCTGCCTTGTCGTTGAGCATCGATTCCAGCGCCGGCACGACCCTTGGGTCGCTCTGCCGGTTGGATCGCCGGTTCTTTATGAAGCCCAAGCTCACGACGGCCCAGAATCGAATGAGATCATCCGGATCGGACAACGCGGCCAACAACGCGGGAATAGCGCGATTTGAGTGTTGATACGCCAGTGAATGCGCGGCCTCGGCTCGAACAGCAGGGGTCCGTGAAGTGTCTGCAAGCACCTCGGTGAGCACCCTGGCCACGCGCGCGTTCCCTTTATGGTCCACCCAGCCCAGGGCTCTGGCCGCCGCAAGTTGCCGGCTGGGATCACGATCCTGCAGAACGGCGATCAGACGACGGATCACACGCGCATCCTGCGTCGCTTCTATCGCCAGCGCCGTTTGGAAAAGTGCACGCTCTTCCTGCTGGGACCAAAGCTGATCGAGAAGGCGATCCTCCGCAGCACCGGGTTTCGCGATGGCCAGGATCCGGGCCGCTGTGCCTCGCGAGAAATATCCGAGCGAAGGATCCGTAATTACCTTGCGCAGCGCGGCCTCCACTGGCGCACCCAGCCTCATTTTCTGTCCTACTGCACGGGCCAAATCAGGCCAATTGTGGCGCGCGCGACGGATCGCCTTGAGCACCCTGCGCCAGTGCCGCTGCCGGAGGGAACGGCCGCGTCGATTCGGAGGCATGCCGTCGAAGAACGAAAGCGCGGCAGGTCCATTGATCTTGGGCTTGCCGCGCTTTCTCGAACTCATCCAACTATTATCGGTAATCCGCCCAATTAATGTTTCGCATGTCCCCGCTGCGCGTGAACTGGCGATGCATCGCCAAGCCCAGCGACAACGACAGCGGCTCATGGCTCGTCGGCGCGGTAAACGCGAGATAATCGCGCAACTGCTGGCGATAGTCCGGGTGCGCGCAGTTGTTGATGATCAGTTCGGCGCGCTCGCGCGGATCCTTGCCGCGCAGGTCGGCCACGCCCTGCTCCGTGATGATGACCTGCACCGAGTGCTCGCTGTGATCCATGTGCGAAGCCAACGGCACGATGGCGGAGATCTTGCCACCCTTGGCCGTCGACGGGCACGAGAAGATCGACAAATACGCATTGCGGGTGAAGTCGCCGGAGCCGCCGATGCCGTTCATCATGGTCTTCCCCATGACGTGCGTTGAATTGACGTTGCCGCCGAGGTCGACCTCGATCGCCGTGTTCATCGAGACGATCCCCAGACGCCGCACGATTTCGGGATGGTTTGAAATCTCCTGCGGGCGCATCAGAATGCGGCTCTTGAAGAATTCGATGTTCGACGTCACATTCTGCATCGCCCCGGGCGACAGGGTCAGCGCGCAGGTGGAAGCGAAGGTGCAGCGGCCACTTTCGAGCAGCGGCACGACTGAGTCCTGCAGAACCTCGGTGTACATCTCAAAGGCAGGCACCTCCTTGCTGCGGCCCAGGGCGCCCAGCACCGCGTTAGCGATGTTGCCAACGCCCGATTGCAGCGGCAGGAACTGCGGCGGAATGCGATTGGCCTTCATCTCGGCCACCAGGAAGTCCGCCACGTTCTGCCCGATCTGGTCGGTCACGGGCGTCGGCTCGTCGAAGCCGGCCGTTTCGTCGGCCTGGTTCGTCAGGACGACACCGGCGATCTTCTTGGGATCCACGACGCAAATCGGCGACCCGATGCGGTCGGACGACGCGTACACCGGGATCTCCTGGCGGGCCGGCGGATCCAGCGGTTCGAAGATGTCGTGCATGCCCAGCAGGGTGGCTGGGTGCTTCGCGTTCAGCTCGATCAGGACCTTGTCCGCCAGGCGCAGGTAGGTGTTCGCCGCGCCCACTGAGGTGGACAACACGATGCCACCGCCGGGCGTAATGTCACACGCCTCGACGACGGCCCAATGCACCGGACCCAGGAATCCGTAGCGCACATTCTGCGGCAGCAGCGACAGGTGCATATCGACGAATTTCACATGGCCCAGGTTGATCTGCTTGCGCAGGATCGCGTTCGACTGATACGGAGTCCGGAAGCTGATCGCTTCGGCCTCGGCCAGCGCGCCGTCGAGCGACTTGCCGGTGGAGGCGCCGGTCAACACACCGACTTTGAACTCGCGCCCCGCGGCGTGTTCCCGCTTCGCCTTCTCGGCGAGCGCAAAGGGAATGGCCTTGGCCGCGCCGGCCGGAGTAAATCCGCTAAACCCGATAGTGGAGCCATGATGAATCAGCTCAGCCGCCTCTTCCGCGGTGAGAATGGGGAACGGTAGTGACATACGAAAACTTAACTCCTATTCGGAGCCCTTGCGGGCCGGATGAAATAGCGCCAGCAGCTCGCGGGCGGCGCTGAATGAACTCATGTGACCCCGGCGGACTTCTTCCGTCATCAACGGCAGGCGGGCGCTCACCTGAGGGTCTGCCTTGAACTGGGCCTCTAGGCCGAGGCTGATCAACTCCTGCATCCAGTTGAGAGCCTGCCGGCGGCGGCGATCATGGAAATGGCCATTGGCTTTCATCTGCGCCCGATGCTCCAGCACTGACTCCCACACCTCGGGTACGCCTTCGCCAGTCAACGAAGAGCAGGTCAGCACCTTGGGTGACCAGCCGTCGGGACTCATTGGGAACAGGTGCAGGGCGTTCGAATACTCCACGCGCGCGCGTTCGGCTCGCGGTTTGTTGTCGCCGTCCGCCTTGTTGATGACCATCCCGTCGATCATCTCGATGATGCCGCGCTTGATGCCTTGCAACTCATCGCCCGCGCCGGAGATCATCAGCAGCAGGAAGTAATCGGTCATCGACCGCACCGCAGTCTCGCTCTGCCCGACGCCCACCGTCTCTACGATGACATTCCGGTAGCCGGCGGCCTCGCACAGCAGGATGGTCTCGCGCGTGCGGCGGGCCACGCCACCGAGATGGCACTTCGAAGGAGAGGGGCGGATAAACGCGTCCTCCTCCATCGACAACCGCTCCATGCGGGTCTTGTCGCCCAGGATGCTGCCGCCCGAGATCGGACTGGAGGGATCCACACTCAGCACGGCCACCTTCTCGCCGTGCTCGCGAACGAGGTGCAGGCCCAGGGTGTCGATGAAGGTCGACTTCCCTGCTCCGGGCACTCCGGTGATGCCGATGCGGCGCGAGCCGCCGGACTGCGGAAGGACACCTTCCAGGATCCGTTCGGCCAAGTCGCTGTCTGAGGGGAGTTCGCTTTCTATGACGGTAATGGCCCGCGCCAGCACGACCCGATCGCCGCGCAGGACGCCGTCCACATATGCTTCAGCGGACAGGCGGCCCCGTCGAGGCCGCCCGCCGCCGGATGTTGCGCCTGGCGTGGGATCAGGCGGCACTCGGCATCTCCATCAATGCCGCCAGCACCTTCTGCGCGCAGACAGGAATCACTGAACCCGGTCCAAACACATCGATCGCGCCGGCCGCCTTGAGCTCATCGTAGTCCTGGGGAGGAATCACGCCACCCACAAATACCACGATGTCCTCACGGCCCAGCCGCCTCAGTTCAGCCACCAGCTCAGGAACCAGCGACTTGTGACCGCCGGCGAGAGAGCTGACGCCCACCGCATGCACGTCGTTTTCGACCGCCATGCGCGCCACTTCCTTGGGGGTGGCGAATAGCGGCCCGACGTCGACGTCGAAGCCGAGGTCGGCGAAGGCGGTGGCCACCACTTTGGCTCCGCGATCGTGCCCGTCCTGGCCCATCTTGGCGACCAGCAGGCGCGGCCGCCGGCCTTCCAGTTTGGAGAACTCCTCAGCGGCCTTGCTGGCCTTCTGGAACTCCGGATCGCTCTGGCTCTCGCTGGAGTAGACACCGGAGATCGTGCGGTTGACGGCCTGGTACCTCCCATGCACCTTCTCGAGCGCCATGGAGATCTCACCCAATGTCGCCCGCAGTCGGGCAGCGGTGACGGCGAGTTCCAGCACGTTGCCTTCGCCCGTTTCGGCGCACTTGGTCAGCGCGTCGAGAGCGGCCTGGACAGCGGAGGAATCGCGCGTGGCCTTCACTTCGTTCAGCCGCCGGACCTGGCTCTCGCGGACGGCCTGGTTGTCGACCATCAGCACGTCGAGCTGTTCTTCCTGCTCCAGCCGGTACTTATTGATGCCGACGATCGTCTCCTTGCCGGAGTCGATGCGCGCCTGACGGCGGGCCGCCGCCTCTTCAATGCGCATCTTCGGCAGGCCGGTTTCAATCGCCTTGGTCATGCCGCCCAAGGTTTCCACTTCCTGGATGAGATGCCACGCCTTCTGCATCAATTCGTTGGTCAGCGATTCGACGTAGTAGCTGCCGGCCCAGGGATCCACCACGCGGCAGATGCCGGTCTCTTCCTGCAGGTAGATCTGGGTGTTTCTCGCGATACGCGCCGAGAAATCGGTGGGCAGCGCGATGGCTTCGTCCAGCGCGTTGGTGTGCAGCGATTGCGTATGGCCCAACGCGGCGGCAGTGGCTTCGACAGCCGTACGCACCACGTTGTTGAACACGTCCTGAGCCGTCAGCGACCAGCCCGAGGTCTGCGAGTGCGTACGCAGCGCCATCGACTTCGGGTTCTTCGGGTGGAACGACTTGACGATCTTCGCCCACAGCACGCGAGCCGCGCGCATCTTGGCGATCTCCATGAAGTGGTTCATGCCGATGGCCCAGAAGAAGCTCAGGCGCGGCGCGAATTCATCGACGTTCAAACCGGACTTGATGCCGGTGCGCAGGTATTCCAGCCCATCGGCCAGTGTGTAAGCCAGTTCGATATCGGCGGTCGCGCCGGCTTCCTGCATGTGATAACCCGAGATCGAGATGCAGTTGAACTTGGGCATCCGCTCGGAGCAATACCGGAAGATGTCGCCAATGATGTGCATCGACGGGGCCGGCGGGTAAATGTACGTGTTGCGGACCATGAACTCCTTCAGAATGTCGTTCTGAATGGTTCCGCTCAGCTTCTGCGTGGGCACACCTTGCTCTTCGGCGGCCACGATGTAGAAGGCCATAATCGGCAGCACGGCGCCGTTCATGGTCATCGACACCGACATCTGGTCCAGCGGGATCTGATTGAAGAGGATCTTCATGTCCTCGACCGAATCGATGGCCACGCCGGCTTTGCCGACATCGCCCGTCACCCGCTCATGATCGCTGTCGTAGCCGCGGTGCGTCGCCAGGTCGAAGGCGACCGAGAGACCCTTCTGGCCAGCCGCGAGATTGCGGCGGTAGAAGGCGTTCGACTCTTCGGCGGTGGAGAACCCGGCGTACTGCCGGATGGTCCAGGGCCGCATGACGTACATGGTGGAGTAGGGTCCGCGCAGGTACGGCGGCAGACCCGCCGCGTACTCGAGATGCTCGAGCCCGGCCAGATCCTCCTCGGTGTAGTAAGGCTTCACCGCGATCTGTTCGTTGGTGATCCAGTTCTGGGCCGAAGCGGATGCAGGAGCGGCCGCTGGGGCCGGAGCCGCATAGTCAATCTTTGTGAAATCCGGACGCATGGCTTACTTCTCCTCCTTTCCGCCGATACCCAGCTTGTCCTGCCACTCGTTCAGGGTGTCCACCATGTTCGAGAGGACGTGAACGAAGCCGGCCACGCCAAGAGCCTTCAGTTCCTCGATCTGCTCCTTCGGATTACCGGCCACCACCACCGGCACCTTCACATTGGAGCAGACTTCGCGGGCGAACTCGATGTACTCGGGATCGGAGCTGCACAACACGATCAGCGCCGCGTCGGTGCCTTCGTAGCTCTCGCTCTCCTGGATGTCGAAGCCGGCGCAACCGAAGAAGTTCTGGCAGAACTGTCCGCGGGCCATCTTCATCTTGAGATCGCCGCGCTTCAGCAGCAGAACCTTGGGCGTCTTGCCCGCAGTCTTGGCGTACCGTTCGGTGCGCAGCCGGATTTGCTCAATCGGCGCGGCCAGGTGCCAGCCGCTCAAGGCTCCGGCGTGGTCCAGTTCCTTTTCGTGAATGTCCGGATAGTTGTTCACGCCGACGAGAACCCGGCGGCGCGAAGCGACCGCCTTCTCCTTGGCCGCGCGGGAGACCGCGATGGCCGCCGAGATGGTGCCCTGCGCGGAGGCAAAGCCACCCTCGGCTTCAATCTGCTGGAAGAGCTTCCAGGCAGCCTGCGCCAGGGCGTCCGTCAGTGCCTCGATGTAATAGGAACCGCCGGCCGGATCGGCCACCTTATCCAGGTGCGCCTCTTCCTTGATGACGAGCTGAACGTTCCTGGCCAGGCGATCCGGGAATCCGCTCGCCTGCACGTTCAACGAGTCCGCGCCGCCCAGCACGCCAGAGAGGGCCTCGGTGGTGACCCGCAGCAGGTTCGTGTAGGGGTCGTAGATGCTCTTGTTCTCGAGCGCGGTGACGGTATGGATCCGTACTGGCGCTTCCGGCATGCCGAACGCGGAGACCACCCGCTTCCAGAGGAGGCGGGCGGCGCGCAGCTTGGCGATCTCGACAAAGTAGTTGGAGCCGACGGCGAAGACAAACGTCTGCGCCGGATCCGCGCCGCCGGCCAGACGGTCGGCGCCTTCGGCGATCGCATAGGCCAGTTCCTGAACAGCGGTCGCGCCCGCTTCGTGATGAGCGGCGGCCTGAATGGCGCCTTCTGGAGCGGGTCCCTGGGCGATCGCCCACGGGCCGGCATTCAACGCACGCGCTGTCTGCGCGGGCAGGTTTTCCTTGCGGTAGTAGGGCCGCACCGCAATGCCCTCTTCCGTCTTCCAAACCAGCCGCTTCTCGTAGTCCGCGCCCTTCAGATCGGCGATGATCGTCGCTTCCCAGTCGGCCGTCGAGACCGGCGGAAACTCTTCCTTCAGGCGCAAAGTATCGGTGCCCGGTGATGCATCAGGCATGGGGTGTGCCCTCCTGGACCACTTCGATCAGATAGCTGAAATCCTTCGGATGGACGAAGAAGATCATCGTGCCACGCGAGCCCGGTCCCGGCTCCTGCGTCAGATTGAATCCCTTCTCCTTCATCGCGGCGTAGGCCACGTTGATGTCCTTCACCCGGAACGCCAGATGAGCGAATCCGCCGCGGCCGCCGCTCTTTTCAATCTGCTTCGCGACCGGCGACTCCGGCGACATCGGCTCCAGCAACTGGATCAGATTCGGGCCGGCGCCGATCTGCAGCAGGACTTCCCGCACCTGGTGTTTGCCATAGACCTCTTCCCGGTGTAGTTCGGTGAACCCCAAGGCCTTGTACTTCAACACCTGGGCGTCCAACTCGCCCTGCTTTACCGCGATGGCGACGTGATCGACAAATTCAAATCCGGCGGCAATCAGTTCGTTAACCATGGATTTGCCTCCTTCCTTACTCGAATTCCACCAGGACAGCACCTGCCTGCACACCATCGCCCGGATTCACGTTGATCTTGGAGATCTTGCCGGCCAAGGGCGCCGTGATGTTGGTCTCCATCTTCATCGCTTCCAGCACCAGAATCGTATCGCCGGTCTGGATATTCTGGCCTTCCTGCGCCGTAATCTTCACGACGATGCCAGAGATCGGGCTGCGGCAGACCTTGTCTTCGTTGACGGGCGCTCCACCGTGGGCGGCGGCCGGGGCTGGTTGCGCCGCAGGCACGCGCACGGCTGCAGGCTGCATCAGGTAGCCCACCGGAGGCAGTTGCGGCTGCTCGGGCGCCGAGGCTTCTACCTCGACTTCATAGACTTTTTGGTCAATTGTAATCTTCAATTTCACGGCTGCTCTCCTGCTTACCTGACCCTCAGAGTGTGATGCTGTATGTTCAAGCGGTGGGACGCCTGGATGCTGACACGGCCCTCCTGGGCCCATGCGGTGGAGCCAAGCAGGCGCACCGTGCGAATCGGCGCCCGGGTGCCCAGGTAGGCGGCCACGGCCGCGGAAATCGCCATCATGATCTCTTCCGAGATCACTTCTGGCTCCTTGGGCACCACCTTCTCCTCGGCCTCGACTTCAACGCTGCCGGAAGGAGCGGCGGACGCCACTCCCTCCAGCTCGCCGATCTTGGCCGTCAACGCCGCAAGATGCTGGCGCAGCGCGTCCAGTTCCTCGCTGAGACTCTTCAGTGTGACTTTGCTCATTGAATGCCTCGCTCTACAGCGGCATCAGTCCGTGCTTTTTGCCCGGCCTGAGTTCGCGCTTCGTGTGCAGGTATTCCAGAGCCTGCGAGATCACCTTGCGGGTGTCGGCCGGCTCGATGATATCGTCCACCAGCCGGCGGCCGGCGGCGACAAACGGGTTCGAGAACGCTTCCCGGTACTGGTCGATCATCTCCTTGCGCTTGCCAGCCTTGTCGGTGGCTTCGGAGATTTCCTTCCGGAACACAATCTCGGCCGCGCCTTCAGCGCCCATGACGGCGATTTCAGCAGTGGGCCAGGCGTAACTGCGATCGGCGCCCAGGTCCTTGCAGCACATGGCCAGATATGCGCCGCCGTAGGCTTTCCGCAGGATCACCGTGATCTTGGGCACCGTCGCGGCGGAGTAGGCAAACAGCAGCTTCGCGCCGTGGCGGATAATGCCACCGTATTCCTGTTGAACGCCCGGCAGGAAGCCAGGCACGTCCACCAGCGTGACCAGGGGGATGTTGAACGCATTGCAGAACCGGATGAACCGCGCGCCTTTGCTGCTCGCGTCGATATCCAGCACGCCGGCCTGCACCGCCGGTTGGTTGGCGATGATGCCGACGCTGCGGCCGCAGATGCGCGCGAATCCGATCACGATGTTCGCCGCGTGGCCCGACTGCACTTCCAGGAAGTCGCCGTTGTCGATGATCCGGAGAATGACGTCGCGGACGTCGTAGCCCTTCTTGCCGTCCACCGGAACGATCGTGCCCAGTTCCGCATTCGGTTCACAGTTGTACTCACCGGCGATCTCCGGCGGATCTTCCAGGTTGTTCGACGGCAGGAAGCTCAGCAGCTTCTGGCACAGCAGCAGCGCGTCCTTGTCGTCTTCCGCGATGAAGTGGATCACACCCGACTTCGCCATGTGCGCATCGGGTCCACCCAGGTCTTCGGCCGTCACCGTCTCGCCCGTCACCTGCTTGATGACCTGCGGACCCGTAATGAACATCTGCGCCTTGCGCGTCTGGATGATGAAGTCGGTCAGTGCCGGCGAATAGGCCGCGCCACCGGCACAGGGTCCGCAGATGAGCGAGATCTGAGGCACCGCGCCGCTCAACATCACGTTGGTATAAAAGACCTTACCGTAACCGGAGAGCGAGTCGATGCCCTCCTGCACGCGGGCCCCACCCGAGTCGTTAATGAATACAAAGGGGGAACCGGTCTTCAGCGACTGCAGCATCGCCTCGGCCACCTTGGTCGAGTGCAGCTCTCCGGCCGAGCCACCCAACACCGTGAAATCCTGGCTCGCCACATGCACCAGCCGGCCGTGGATCGCGGCCGAACCCGTTACCACACCATCGGCCGCCGTCTCTTTTCCGGCCATGCCGAACAGGGTGGCCCGGTGCTGCGCAAACAGCCCGGTCTCCATGAACGAACCTGCGTCCACCAGCGCGTCCACCCGCTCCCGCGCCGTCATTTTCCCGCTAGCGCGGTGCTTATCCAGCTTGTCCGCGCCTCCGCCCTGCATCACCTGCTGGCGTTTCTTTCTCAGCTCTTCAACCCTGGTGTCCATCGATTTAATCGACATGAATCCTACCTCAAACTCTTAAATTCCAGATTCCTGCCAGACCGGAGACCTCCCGTTACAGGCTCCCCCAGCCCGGGCCGCGCGAACCTCAACCTCCGCCCTAAGCGGAAGGCGCCACCGTCACCTTGTGCGTCTTGCCGTTCAGCTTGACGTCGTAGGAGATGGTGGTCATCACCGGCCCTTTGCCGGTTTCGGCTGATCCGGCCGCCGAGGGGGCGGCTGCGGGCTTGGCCGCGGGGTCCTTACCGAGGTTCTTCGGACCCTCCTGCCGAGTGGAAAAGAACTTGGGCGCCACTTGGGGGAACATGGCGTATGTGAGGACGTCTTCGTCGGAGCCGTTGCAGCCCTTCAAGGCCAGGCCGGAAGAGCGCAGCTGATCCCATTCCGGCTTCAGCAGATCGGCCGGACGACAGGTGATGGGGTTCTTCTTCGCCTGTTTGTGCGCCAGGTTGATGACTTCCGGATCGCGCTGCCCCAGCGTGGTGCCATAGTAGCCCAACATAAGGTCGGCAAACTCTCCAGTGAGCACCTTGTAGCGGCCCATCATCACGTTGAAAACTGCTTGCGTTCCAACGATTTGGCTGGACGGAGTAACGAGCGGAGGATAGCCGGCGTCTTTGCGGACTCTCGGCACTTCCATCAGCACTTCCTTCAGCCGGTCCGCGGCGCCCTGTTGCTTCAACTGGCTCTCCATGTTGGAGATCATGCCACCGGGGATCTGGCTGTCAAAAATCTCGGTTTCGACGCCCGTGATGTTGGACAGGAACTCCTTGTAACGCGGCCGGATGCCGGCGAAGTACTCCTTCACCTTCAACAGGCGGCTCTTATCCAGTTTCGTGTTGTATGGCGTGCCTTCCAGCATCTCCACCAGGCTCTCGGTGGGATTGTGGCCCGGTCCCAGGCTGAGACTCGAGATGGCAGTGTCGACGCAGTCGGCTCCGGCTTCGATCGCCTTCATCAGGCTCACCAAGGTGACGCCGGTAGTGGCATGCACGTGGACGTGGACCCGCAGGTCTTCGCCGCAGGCTTCCTTGATCGCCTTCACAATGTCATAGGCCGGCTGCGGCTTCAGCAGGGCGGCCATGTCCTTGATACAAATGGAGTCGCAGCCCAGGTCCACCAACTGCTCGGCCATCTCGACGTAGCCGGTTACCGTGTGCAGCGGGCTCACCGTGTAGCAAATCGTACCTTGTGCGTGTTTCCCTGCCTTCTTCACCGCCCGGATCGCTTGACGGACGTTACGAATGTCATTCAAGGCGTCAAACACACGGAAGACGTCCATGCCGTTCTCGGCCGCCTTGTCCACGAACCGGTCCACCACGCCATCTTCGTAGTGGCGGTAGCCCAGCAGATTCTGCCCGCGCAGCAACATTTGCAGGCGGGAATTCGGCAACAATTTACGGAACGTGCGAAGCCGTTCCCAGGGATCTTCATTAAGAAAGCGGATGCAGGAGTCAAAAGTGGCGCCGCCCCAACACTCCACAGACCAATAGCCGGCCTTATCGATATCCTCGCAGGCTGGAACCATATCCTCCATGGCCATGCGTGTCGCCATCAGGCTCTGGTGAGCGTCGCGCAGAATGAGTTCGGTCACTTCGATCGTCTTAGGCATGTATGATTACCTTCTATGACAGTTTTACCGCCAAAATGGCCCTCGCGCGGCAACTGACACCTTCAGAATATCAGACCTTGATGTCCTGTGGGAATTCTCAACACTAGTGGTTTTGTGGTAATCGATTTAGACACGCCGAGCATGCCTCAGAACGGACGATGAAGTGAAGGCTCGCCCGAGAGAGCGCGAGCGAGCCGCGGGTTCTAGGCGAACGCCTGCCTTAACACGTCATAGCTCTTCGCCACAGCGGTCTTCGGGGTCTCCTTGCCTTCCATCTCCAGGCTCACCCAACCGTTATAGTTGGCCTTGCGCAGAATGCCTGCGATGCGCTTGTAGTCGAGATCGAGCGTATACCATTCGCCGCCCCCATAGTAGGTCTTCGCCTGCACAATGGTGGCCTTCGGGGCCAGGCGCTCAATGCCCGCATAGGGATCGCCGGGATAGTTACCGGTGTCCATGTTGATGCCCAGCCAAGGCGAGTTTACCTTCTGGTGAATGTTGAGCAGATTGTCGATGCTCGTCGTCAATCCCCAGTGGTTCTCCAGCGCCAACATGATGCCCAGCTTTTCGCAGACCGGCAGGCACTTCTCGATGGACGAGACGCACCAGCCGATGGCGTCTTCGAGTTTGTAGCCCGGCAGCGGTGGTTCGTCGCCCTTGACCTTCATCAGCTCGTTGAAATCCGGGATCGTCTTCCAGCGGCCCGAGTTCAGACGTACGCAGGGAATGCCAAGACGGGAGGCCAGTTCCAGACAACGCACGGTGTGGTCGATCATCTTCGCGCGTTCGTCGGCCGCGGGCGAAACGAAGTCCTGGTGGATCGAGAGCATCGGCATACTCAAGCCCAAAGTGAACGCCCGTTTTTTCAGGCCATTGACGTAGGCGGGCGACTCATCGATCATCTGGCGATGCAGGATTTCGACGCCTTCGAAGCCCATGCGGGCTGCGTCTTCCATCACATCTTCAATCGGGTACTTCGTGGGCTTGAAGTGCCAGTAGGAATAGGTCGATACGGCCAGAGGAATGCGTCGGTGCGCACTCGATTGCGCGGCTGCCGGCACGGGAGACGCCGCAAGGGCGGCCGCGCTGGCGCTAAGCAAGCTTCGGCGAGACAGTGACATTCCGAAAGCCTACCACTAGGAGAGCTTCAGAATCACCCCCTCGTCCGTAGCCACCCAGATGTTCTGATCGTCCACCCGCGCAAGTGTTGCCCGGACGCCGGAAGCGCGGTAGTCCACCTTCATCTCTTTCCATGAGCTGCCCGTATTCAGATACATCCGCAGACGCCCTGGGACCGGGCTCGTACTCATCTGCCCCGGTCTCTCGATCGCCGCCACCAAACCGCCGCCGTTATCCAGCGGCACCGCATCATAGGCGAACTCATGTTTGCGCCGGAAGTAGGGTTTGTTCGACCCATTGCGGAGCTGCACCAGATACACTTCCGAGGAAAACTCCATGCTTTCGCCGTAGTGGAAGATGGTCAACGCGTCGTTGGTGCCACGCATCCTCACCACGTGTCCGAACGAGGAAACCATCGAACTCTTCCAGGTCACGCCGCCATCACGCGTTTCCAATACCATCGTCGAGCCCGGAATCACCCGGCGGCGCAGCGCCCGCTCGGGCATCATCCAATCTGGCAGGCGCGAGCCTTCTGGCGGCGGCGCGGCCGACGTACCCACAATCAGCCCCGTCGTCGGACTGGCCCAGTTCATCCAGGCCCATTCCGTGTTTTCCGGCTTCAGCTTCAGGGCCTCCGCCGCCGCCAGCGGTTCCCAAGTCAGGCCCCCGTCCAGCGTCTTGAAGACCGACAATCCCTCGCCGAACACGTACCCATGCTTGTCATTCAGGAAATGGACCCGCGCCATTCGCGAGCCCTTCTTCCGCTTGGGTAGCTTGCGCTTCTGCCAGGTCACTCCACCTTCGTCGGAATACCAAAGCGAATCCTCGCACAGGCAGAAGAACCTCGACTCATCCAGAAGGCTGAGTGAGTAAGGAAAATCCTTCATCTTGACCTGCGTCCAGTGCAGGCCACCGTCCCGGGTCAGCAGGGCGAAATTCTCGTTGTGGCCCTTCCGCACCATGCCACCCACCGCGATGCCCCGATCCTTCGAGGCGAACCGCAGGTCGTTCAAAGCCGCCACGGTCTCATCCTCGTCAAACTGGTATTGGATCTTCCAGGTCAGCCCGCCGTAGGGCTGCGTGGCCGCGTCAGCGCGCGCGATGGGTCCCTGGGGGACCTCGACGATCTGCGCCGCGTACTTCGAGTCGGCCGCTTTGTCCGGCGTCAGCTTCTGTTGTGGCTTTGGCGGCTCCGGCTTGGGCGCCCCCGGTTGCGGTGCCGGAGGCTGTCCGGCCGCTACACCCAACCCGCACGCGCCGGCCAGAAATGCCCTGCGGCTCGCTGTGCCGTTACTCATCTTCCCCCCGTCTCGCGATATGCCCATGGGAGCGCACCAGTTCCACGTGACTCGCATCGTCTATGGCAGTCGCCGGCATGCGCGCCAGCACCAGCAAACACCCCACCTGCTCCCCTATCGTCGTAAGCAGTTCCATCTCAGCCCCGGAATGCCGGTGCGGCGTGCGGTGCTGGACATTGATGACCCCCACCACCCGATTGCGCGCGATCACGGGCGACGAAAGAAACGACTCGTAGGTATCCTCGGGGAGCTCGGAGAACGCCTTAAACCGTGCGTCCTTATACGCTTCCATGCCGATGGCCAACAGCTTCCGCTCCCGCGCCACCCAGCCCGTCAACCCCTCGCTCATCTTCAGACGCACCGTGCCGATCTGCGACGGATGCGGGTTCGACGTGGCGCACAGCACCAGCTCTTCGCGATCCAGCAGGTAAAGAAGACAGGAGTCGCAACTCGTAAAGTCGTGTACCAGCTTAACGATAGCTTGTAGAGTATCGGCCAGGCTCAACTCGCGCACCATCAGCCGGCTAACGCGCTGATAGACACCCAACTGCTGTTCGAGCCGTTCGAGTCTAGCTTCCAGATCCTTCGCTTTTGGCACGCTGCCATTATGCCAATTCACGGTCCCGGATGCTTCCACCCCCGGCGGGGCATTGCGTTCACCGCCTTTGGACCTCTACCATAGGAACAATCCGGCAGGCCTTAGCAATTTATGCCGCCCTTTGCGGCTGCTGCCTTGGGGGTCCAGGGACACAGGAGACTGTTAAACATGTGGAACCGAAATAAGAAGGAAGAAGACATCCAGTACCGGCCTTCGTCGCCGGCGCCATCGGAGCAAGGCAGAGAGGCAATCCCCGTGAGCGCTTACCCAACCCGCCAGACCGAATATGGTTCGGCCCGCGTGACCGCGTCCATCGGCAAGAGCCTGGTAATCAACGGCCACATCCAGGGCAAGGAAGACCTCGTCATCGACGGCCGCCTGGAAGGCAACGTCGACCTGCCGGAGAACCGGCTCACCGTGGGCGCCACCGGCCACGTTCAGGGCGGCATCCGCGCTCGCGAGATTGTCGTCGTCGGCACCGTGCAGGGCAACATGGAAGCCACCGAACGGGTGGAGATCAAGAAGGGCGCGCGCGTCATCGGCGATCTCAAGGCTCAGCGGCCTGTGATCGAGGACGAAGCCTACTTCAAGGGCAATGTCGAAACCATCCGCGTCGACACGCCCAAGCCCGCCGCCAAACCCCAACAGCCGGCGCCGCCCATCGTCGATGCGCAGGCATCCCTGCCCGATAGCAAACCGGAGATCAAGCGCGGATGAACTGGCGCCCTCAGCCGCCATCCTCCACTACTTCCTCTTCATCCAGCGTGCCCGCCGGAGCGCGGCGTTCCTACGCCCTGGAAAGCCTCACCACGTTCCTTCGTTCTCAGGAGGGGCTCCAGATCCTCGACCTCGGCGGGTTGAACCAGGCCAATCTCGACTTCGTGACTGGCCTGGGCCATCGCCTTTACGCGGAAGACATCGTCAAGGGGTGCGACATGTTCTTCAGCAAGGAAGAGTTCACCAACAAGCACTTCGATACCCATCGCATCGCCCAGTTCATCGACCAGACCTTTGATTTCCCAGACCAGTCCTCAGACGGCGCCCTGGTCTGGGACGTCCTCCAGTTTCTGCCGAACCCGGTCGCCCAGGCCGTCCTCGACCGCCTTTACCGAATCCTCGCGCCGGACTCATTCCTGCTCGCCTTCTTCCACCCTGAATCCGGCGGGCCGGCCGCCAAGCCGCACTCCTGCCGCATCATCGACGCCAAGCACCTCCAGTTCGTGCCCAGTGAATCGCCCCGCACCATCGAGCTCTACACCACGCGCTCCATCGAGCGATTCTTCCATCGCTTCTCCTCGGTGAAGTTCTTTCTCACCCGCGAAAACCTGCAGGAAGTTATCGTCAAGCGCTAACCCGCTCTATTGCGATACGTCGCGGTTACTCGGCGCGGAGCGCCCGCACCGGATCAATTCGCGACGCCCGCCACGATGGCACGATGCAAGCCACGGTCGCCACAATCGTCAGGACGCCCGCTGTCACTACGACGACCACCGGGTCCAGAGCCTTCGTCCCGAATAACATGGACTGAACCAGGCGTGTCGCCGCGATGCTCGCCAGCAAGCCCAATCCAAGTCCTACCAGCGCCGGGCGGACTCCATCGAAGAGCATCAACCGCAACACCTGCCCGCTTTGAGCGCCGAGGGCGATTCGGATACCGAGCTCCGTGGTGCGCTGAGTCATCAGATACGAGAGGACACCATACAGCCCCACAGACGCCAAGACCAACGAGATGGCCGCGAAGAACAGGACGATGGCGGCGGTGAAGCTGGCGTTGCCGAGCGACCGTCCCACGACCTGCCGCAGCGTGAGGACTTCGGAGACCGGCAATCCCGGATCCAGCGCGGCCACCTGCTTCTGCACGGGCAGCGCGAACGACAGCGGAGAGTGCGCGGTCCGCAGCACCAACACGGCATCGGTGAGCCGGCCGGAGAGTGCCGGAAAGTAGATCGTCGCCTGGCTTGGCTGGTTCACACGATGAAGGGTGTCGCCCACGACTCCGACGACCTCATATCGAGTGTCGTTCCAGAGGGGGATCTGGATGTGCTTACCGAGAGGGTCTTCATTGGGGAAGTACTCCCTGGCCAACTGGCGGCTGATGATGACCTTGGCGGCCTGCTCCAGAACGTCGCGCCGGGAAAACGGCCGGCCGCTCACCAGGGGAATCCGCAGAGTGGAGAAGTAGCCGGGATCGGCCCTGCGTATCCGCGCATCCGCATGTTGGCCACGGGCGGCCAACTCGGGATGCTCCGGGATCGTGAAGATGTCGTCCTCTCCGTCACCACCACCGGGTAGAGTCCCGCCCATGCCGGCGGAGACCACGCCGGGGAGGGCGCTCACCCGATCGAGGATCGCCTCGTGGATGGCTAACACCTTTTCCGGCGTGTCGTAGACTGCGATTGGAAGATGGTAGGCGAGGGTGAGCACGCCGTCGGTGTCGCAACCGAGATCGGCCGCCCGTAGGCGCGCAAAGCTCTTCAGCAACAATCCGCCGGCCACCAACAGAATCACCGTCACCGCGATCTCCCCGACAAGCAGGGTCTGTCTGACCGACGTATGGGACCGGCTGCCCCGGACAGAGCGCGAAGTGGCTTGCATCGCGCCTTGCAGTCCCGCGGCCGTAGACGAAACCGCCGGCAACAACCCCGCCAGAAGCGTAGTCGCGAAGACCAGGACAAGGGCGAACGCCAAGACCATGCCATCGAGCCGCACCGAATCGGGGTTCGGCAGATCCTGCCAGGCTCGCGTCAGAATAGAGGTTGCGATCATGGAAAGCAGCACTCCGGCGGGGCCGCCGATCAGGCAAATCAGGAAGCACTCGGTCATCTGCTCACGAATCAGGGCGAGCCGCCGGGCCCCCAACGCTACCCGGACGGCGATCTCCTTTTGACGCGCGGTTCCTCGCGCGAGCAACAGGTTGGCCACATTCAGGCAGCCTATGAATAGCAGGCACATGGCGGCGCCCATCAGGATCATCAGTGGTCTCTTGACTGGCTGTGCCAGATCGTCCACCAGCGATCTGGTCAATACCCCCTCGCAAACCGCCTGATCGGGAAACTGCGAATGCAGATGGTACTGCACGGCGGCCACCTGCCCGACCGCGGACGCCAGACTGACGCCCGGCCTGATGCGCCCGATAACATAGCTCTGATGGTAGGCGTGGTGATGGAGGAACTCAGGTGGCGTCACGGATTGGTAAGGAACCCAAACCTGAATCCTGTCATCGGGATACGAGAAGGACTCGGGAAGAATCCCGACCACCGTGAACGGTGTGCCGTTCAGACGGATCACGCGTCCGACGATGCCTGGATCGCCGCCAAAGCGGCGCTGAAAGAGCCCCCATGTGAGCATCGCCACTGTGCTGCCCGCGCGATCCTCCGACTCCGTAAAGGCCCGTCCGGCCGAAGGTTGAACACCCAGCAACGGAAACAGGTTCCAGGTCGCGGCTGCCGCCCGGACCGTCTCCGGCAGTTCCGCTCCTTTGCCGCTGAGATTGAAGCTCCACCACTGCCAGGCGGCCATGTCCTGAAATCCGTTCGTCTGGGCCCGCCAATCGTAGAAATCGCCTGGAGAGACCGCGTTGTACTCCGGCGCCTCCGACAGGCGATAGCGTTCATAGACCATGACGAGTTCGTCCGGCTGGTGGAAGGGCAGCGACCGCAGGAGAACCGAACGCACCACAGTGAAGAACGAGGTTGCCCCTCCGATGCAGAGCGCCATCACGGCAATGGCGATGAGAGAGAAACCGCGGTTTCGCCCAAGCATTCGAACACCGATGCGAACGTCCCGCTGCAACGCTTCGAGCCAGGTCCAAGTCCACGTGGCACGGGTGTCTTCACGCACAATTGTCAGATTTCCGGAGGCCCTTAGCGCAGCCTCACGGGCCGCTTTCGGAGTCATGCCCTGCGCGATAAAGCGCTCCGTCTGATGGGCCAAATAGTCCTCGATCTCATCGTCCAGATCGGACTCCATCCGGGACCGGCGCAGTATTGCGGCCATCCTCGACCGGAGAACTCGTCGAAAACGCATGCCTCCTCCTATCAGGACTCGAACACGATGGAAGAGATTGCACCCGACAGTCGCTTCCAATCCGCTGCTTCCTGGGCGAGACGGGAAGATCCCTCCTCGGTGATTGAATAGAACTTGACTCGCCGTCCCCCGTCGTTGACGGACCATTCGGACTGGATCCATCCCGCCAGTTCCAGCTTGTGGAGCGCCGGATAAAGGGATCCGGGGCCAACATGCAGAACAGCGTTCGACATTTGCTTCATGCGCTCGCCGATGGCCCATCCGTGCATCGGTTGAAGCGCAAGAATCTTGAGAATCAAGAGATCCAGTGTTCCCTGAACTAGATCAGCCGGTTTGCTCATAGTATTTATGGTAACCGATATTGGTAACCGATGCAAGATGGGACCAGTATCGAAATCCCTTAGGTTCCGTTCTGATTCCGGTCAGTCTGGCAGAGGACGCAGCGAACCGCAGTCTGTTCGGTGGTTCCAAGTGATGACCAACTGATCGGGGGGGCGCCGGGTGGCGACCATTCCACTGCACCAAATTGGTAGAGCGCGCTTGGTGAGCCGCAATCAGTCCCGTTAGGCCGCCACGCGATACAATGCGGCGATGAACCGCCGGCAGTTTCTCGGCTCCGCCGCCCTGATGCAAACGTTACCCGCGTCGCTCCCCATCATCGATACCCACGTCCACCTATTCGACACGCGCCGGCCTCAGGGCGTGCCCTGGCCCCCCAAGACCGACACCGCCCTCTACCAGCCGGCCCTTCCGGCGCGCTACCGCTCCATCGCCCGCCCCTTCGGAATCGAGGGCGCCATCGAGATCGAGGCCAGTCCGTGGTTTGATGACAACCAGTGGGTCCTCGACACCATCCGCGACGAGCCCCTCTTCGTCGGCATGATCGGCAACCTTGAACCCGCCGCGGCCGAATTCCCCCGCCAACTCGATCAGTTCCTCAAGAATCCCCTCTTCCTCGGCATCCGCTACGGCAATCTCTGGTCCCGAGACCTGGGCGCCTCCCTCGCCAAGCCAGCCTTCGTCGACGGTCTGCGCCGCCTGGCCCGCGCTGGCCTCATCCTCGATACCGCAAACCCAACAGCCTCTCTGCTTGCCGATGTCGTCAAACTCACCGACGCCGTCCCGGATCTGCGAGTCATGGTCGATCACCTGCCACAACTGGTCAACCCACCGGAACCCGCGATCCGGCAGTTGATGCAACGCCCCCAGGTCTTCGTCAAGGTCTCCAGCGTGCTGCGCCGGGTCGACGGCAAGGTCCCCACCGATCCGGCCTTCTACAAATCCCGCCTCGACGAACTCTGGCAGCAGTTCGGCCAGGACCGTCTTGTCTACGGCAGCGATTGGCCCAACAGCGACCATTGGGCTGAGTACCCGCAAGTCTTCCGCATCGTGCACGATTACTTCGTGAAGAAGGGACCTGACGTGGCCGCCAGTTACTTCTGGAAGAACTCCAAGACCGCCTATCGCTGGAAGAAACGCACGAAGAGTCAACCCGGCGCCTGACCGCATTGCACGGCCGATTGCTCTACCGTCAGATGCGGGCGCATTCGCCCCCGTATACCGTGGCACGATACACTTAGGTCTTCCACTGTTCAATCCTTGGGGCGGCGCCGAAGATGGCTCAATCCAGCGCACATACCGACAACAAGCAATCCCTGCAGATCCCTGTAGTCCTGGCTACTGTCTTGCTGGTCATGGTCCTGTTGTATCTGGGCCGCGTCTTCTTCATCACACTGATCTCCGCCATCCTCCTCGCGTTCCTGCTTGAGCCGCTGGTGAATCTCGGCATCCGCTTCCGCATCCCACGAGGTGCCTCCAGCTTCCTGGCCTGCACGGTGATGCTGGGGATGCTCTACCTCATGGGGCTTGGCCTGTGGACCCAGGTCGTAGGCCTCTGGGAAGACCTGCCCACCTACAGCAAACGCGTGACGGAACTGGTCGACTCGGCCGCGCAGCAATTGGAGGGCATGGAGAAAACCGCCCAGGAACTCCTGGTGCCCAAGCGTCTGCGCGAAGCCCAGACGCCGCCGCTTCCCGAACCGCCCAAGACCACCAGCAAGAAGCGCCGCGCCCCACAACCGGTGCAGCCCGATCAACCGCCGCCCATTCAGGAAGTGCGCATCCGGCAGGACGACAGCCAACTCGTGGCGGCGATCTACTCGCACCTCAGCGACTTCTATGATGCGGCCCTCATGGCCTCGTTCGTGCCATTCCTCGTCTACTTCCTACTGAGTTGGCGCGACCACTTCCGCCGGAGTGTATTGCAGATCATCCAGACCGACAGCAAACGCGAGAACATCCAGCGGGCCTGGGACGGAATTGCCAACGTCGCCCGAGCCTACCTTGTTGGCAACTTCCTGTTAGGCGTGGTGCTGGCCGCGGCCAGTGCGGTCTTCTTCTGGTTCGTCAAGCTGCCCTATTGGCAGGTGGTGGGTCCCCTGAGCGGTTTCCTGAGCCTCATCCCCTACCTCGGCATGCCCCTGGCGGTCATCCCGCCCTTCGTGGCAGCGCTACCGGTCTACTCCGGCCTCAGCGCCTACCTGATCATCGGAGCGACAACCGCGTTGTTCCATCTCATCGCCCTGAACCTGCTCTACCCCAAGTTGGTGGGAGCCCGAGTGCACCTGAACCCCCTGGTAGTCACGGTGGCCCTGATGCTCTGGTACCTCCTCTGGGGCGGCGCCGGCCTGATCCTGGCGATCCCGATCACTGCGGGCCTGAAAGCAGCGTTTGAGAACATCCCGTCGCTGCGAGGCATCGGCCGGATCCTGGGCGATTAGGGACCACAGACGGCGCCGATCAAGGCGGCCGGCGCAAGTAAGGCGGTCCCCCTGGACCGCGCGGGGTCCCCTGACCCCGCTCCCCTACATCACCACCCGCAACCCCAGCGCCCGCCCCAGCGCCCCGGACAACTTCAACGTCGGATGCACCGCACTCGGAGCCAGCCGCTGCCACTTCGGCGCCTCCTGGATCCGCACCGTCCAGCACCAATCGCCCTCCCCCAGCGCCGGCTTCAGTATGTTGGCCTCTTCGACGCGGCCGCTGTAGATGTCCGGCACCGTCGCCACCCGCGGATAGTCCTCCGGCGCCAGCGTCGCGACCTCATACCGGATCTCCACCACCGGTTCGCCAGGCGCCCCATCCCAAAGATCCCGAGCAATCGCCGCCGCGTCTTTTCCTTCCGCATACGTCGCCGTCGTACACCACGACGGACCACCCGGCTTGCCTAGCAACAGCTCCCCAATCCGCAGCGTGTTACTATCCTCGGCTGCGGCCTGTCCCACCATCGAAGCCGCCGCCGCGGAACTGTGTCCCGATGCCTTGGCCAAGGCGGAAAAATGCCGTAGACGGATATACCGGCACAGAACCTCCATCGTCTGGAGCTTCTTGCCCCGCAGCAGAAAACGGCTGCCCGAAGACTGAATCAGCGCGGTCAGCCCGTCGAACGGCTTTTCCGGAGACGGCCCCACCTCGGCCAGACGGCTCAGAAAGTCGGCCCACAGCTCACGGTCCAAGTCATTGCGCGCGCACTCCCGATCGAGGTTCGCACGCAGCAACTGGCCCTCCGCTGTGGAACTCAAGGCCTGATACCACGCGGCCAGCTTGCCCCAGACTGCGGCCCCGGCTTTGGCCATGCAGTAATCCCGCGTGGCGCATGCTGCCGGCGGTGACGCCTTCGCCGCAGCGGGCGTTGGAGATCGCAGCGCACCCAAAACATGCCACAGCCCGCCCCCAGCCGCGGGAGGAGGACCGGGCGGTGCGGGCACCGGTACCGGTGCCAGAGGAGCCTGAGGCACCGCCGCCTGCGGCATGCAGATCGGGATCGTCCTCAGCGCCGACCACTCCGTCAGATTCAGCCGGAACAGCGGATTCAAAGCCTGGTACAACGGCAGCGTAGCCGCGTCGTCCGCCATCATCACCGGCATCGCGCCAAGCTGTTTCGCCTTCTCCGCTGGTGCCTTGGCTGACAGCGCCTTCACAAACTCCAGCACCTCCGGATGATTTGGAGCCGACTTCTTATACGTAATCACCTGGATGCCGTAGTTGCGGAGGAACACGCCCGCCCGCAGCCCTGTCATCCGCTCTTCGTCGACCAATGCGAAATGCTGCCCCGGCACGCCGTCAAACACCGTCACCAGTTCATCGAGAATACTCAGGACGTCCGGGTCGCTCAGACTGTAGCCCAGAAACACGAGCGAAAACCGACCCAGCACATCCTCCATGAACCGGCTGTAGGCCCGGTTCTGGTGAATCACCTTCCGGAAGTCCTGCAGCCCCAACACCAGCGTGTCCGGGCCATGAATATCGCCGTGGATCTTCACCAGAAACGCCTTGCGGTTGCGGAACGGATCGCGCAGCTCGCTCTGGTCCTCGTGCGTGAACACCTCCAGCCGCTTGTGTTGAACCTCGCTCCACGCATCTTCCAGCAGCGTGTCGTAGTTCGTCGTGACGTAAGCCGCAAAGGGGACCCGCGTCAACTCCCGGTGAACCTCGGTCGGAGTCGCCGCCCCGTTGAACTTCTCCTTCATGAAACGGATGAAGTTCCCGCGGCCCAGCTTGTTCACCAGCGCATCGGCCAGCATCAGAAAGTCCGGTTGCCCGGCCCACTCGATCAACTGCGCCTGTTCGATTTCCGTCACCTGGCCGCTGGACCGCGCCTGCCCCGCCAGTTCCTTTAGCAACCCCGGCCAGTCCGGCAATCCGGCCGCCAGCGATAGCCCCGACCCCAGAAAGGCCACGGCCCGGTCGTCCGCAATCGCCTTCATGAGATCAGCCGGCGGTGTCATATTCCGTAGATTGTAATGCCGGATGCGGGAAAACGGACCGGTCTATTTCGCCATCATCGCAAACCCGAACAGCGTATCTCCGGCCGCCACGACCAGGTATTGGGTGCCGTCCAGCTCATACGTCATCGGAGCATTGCTCATGCCCGACCCCAGATTCGTGTGCCACAACGGCTGGCCCTTCAGCGCATCCAAAGCTACGAAGTTACTCGACGAATCCGCAGCGAACACCAGATTCCCGGCCGTCGACAGCACACCCGACCTCGGCCCGCCGGTCCCCTCCCACGTGTGGCTCCATTTGATCTCGCCGGTCTTGTAGTCGATCGCCCGCAACGCCGATTGTGACCAGCCGCCATGATCGTTGCCACCCCAGCCCTCCGGCTTGATGTCGTTGTCGTAGATGTAGTACACGCTGTAGGCATCCGTCGCGTTCACATAGAACAGCCCTGTCAGCGGACTGAAGCTCGGTGGCGGCCAGTTCGCGGCGCCCGCTTGGTTGGGCGACACCAGCACGCCATCCAGTTGCGGCATCTTGGCCGGATTCGGAATCGGCTGTCCTTTGGCGTCCAGCCCCTTCGCCCAGTTCGCCTTCGCGAACGGCTTCGATACGATATTCCTCCCGTTTGTCCGGTCCAGAAGGAAGAAGTACCCGTTCCGGCTCGCCTGCGCCAGCAGTTTCCGCGGCTTCCCCTCGATCTCGCCGTCGATCAGCACCGGAGCCTCCACCCCATCCCAGTCGTGCGTATCATGCGGGGAAACCTGAAAATACCATGCCATCTTCCCCGTATCCGGATTCAACGCGATGATGCTCTCCGTGTACAGGTTGTCGCCCTCGCGCCCCTTGCCCGCAATCACCGGTTGTGGATTCCCGGTCCCGAAGTACAGCAGGTTCAGCTCCGGATCGTAGGCATAGGCGCCCCACGTCATCCCGCCGCCGTGCAGCATCGCTTCCACGTTAGGCCACGTCTTAGCCTCCGGATCGCCCGGTTGCGGATGCGCGTACCATCGCCATTGCAGTGCGCCGGTCTCCGGATCGTGCGACTCGATATATCCTGGCGCGTCCAGGTCGTCGCCGCTGACGCCCGCGATGACATGGTTATTGATCACCAGCGGAGCGGCCGAACCGAAATACATCTGATCCAGATCGCAGATCGGTGCCCGCCATCGCTCCTTGCCATCCTTCACAGTCAGCGCCACCAAGTGGCAATCCGGTGTTTCGAAGTACAACGAGTTTCCAGAGATCGCCACGCCTCTGCTCCCGATGTGGATGCCGCCCGTGGAGGTCCACGAAAAGTGCCATACCTCGTGACCCGTCCTTGCATCCACCGCCCAGACGTGATCGGGCACTGAAAAGTACAACACCCCGTCCACCAACACCGGTGTCGCCTTGATTGACGACGCGAAACCCTGCCCGGAATTCGTCCTGTACACCCACGCCAGGCTCAACGAGTTCACATTCCTGTCGTTGATCTGCTTCAAGGTGCTGAACCGGCGCCCAGAGTAATCACCAATCGTCATCGGCCAGGCATTCGCGGGCGGACCCATCAGCGTCGCGGGCTTCATTGCCTGTGAGAAGAGCGCCGAGGCGGTAAGTACCAAGGCAAGCAGCGGCTTCACAAAGGGCAGCGTCAACGTCATTGCAGGGACTCCAGATAGGCAACGATATCGTGGATATTCTTGTCTGTGTACTGGTCCAGCAGCGTCACGTGCATGGCATACGGATCGTGTTTGACGACCTTCAGCTGCGGTGTGATCTTGAAGGATCGGTACTGTCCTTGCCCGTCGCGCAGCGATACGTTGAAGTCGTCCAGCCTCTCCAGCACGCCCTCCGTCACGCTCCCATCGGCAGCCGTCACGGTTACAGTCACCGGCTTGGCCGTTGCCGTCCTCGCACCGGCTCGGCCAAAGCCCACGCTGCGGGGGAACAGGAACTTCGTCTGGAGCGTCGGTGGATCGTACTTCTTCCCGATCCCGGCCAGATCGCCACTGGCCGAGTGGCACGTGCTGCACTTCCCTTCTCCACTGAAGTACGCCGCGCCCGCCTTGGGGTCGCCAGTGAGCACATTCTGCACCTTCAGCATGGGGCCACTGCGCAGCGTGTAGTACACGGTCTGATGCAGGAAGTGCGCCAGGTCGCCTACCTGCTCCTTCGTCAGGCTCGAGCCGCGCCGCCCGCTCCGCAACGGATGGTTCTTCGCCAGAAACGGACCGATCTCGCTGCCGTAGCGGTCATGTAGCACCAGCACCGAGCGCACCAGATCGGGTCCGCGTTGTTCCGCCGGCAATGTCTCGTTCCCGCCGCGCCCGTTCAGCCCGTGACACGTGATGCACTCCGCCGTGTAGACCGCCTTGCCCCGCTCCGCCCCGGCATCGTCCACCACATGCGAGTCCGCCGCACCCGCGCCGAGGGGCCCCGGCCCACGCCCGGCCGCGCGCCCACCTCCGCGAGTGTTGCCCACCGGCGGAACCGTTGCCACCATGTTCGGCCCCAACCGGGCCGTCAGATACTCGGCGATCTGCACGAGTTCAGCATCGTTCGCCTTGGCGCCGCGCGCCACCATGGCATTCACCACCGCGGTCCACTGCTCGCGCGACCGCCCCTTGCCCATGATCGTGTCCGGACCGTGGCAGGTGGAGCCGCAAACCCGTTGCGTCACATCGCGGCCGGGGCCTTCCGGCAAACTGCGGCCCGCGCGGTTGGGAGGCGCTTGTGCAAAGAGGTGAGCCCAGGACACAGCCGTTACCGCCAGCACGGCCCCAGTTTTGGCGTGTTTCATTGCTGACGATTCTATCAAGTCACCAGCAGCTAGAGAACATTCACGGCCCGGCCAGCCAGGATCACGATGGTCCCCAGGGAGATCAGCGATTGAACCATCATCATTCCCTTGGCCCACCGCGAAAGAACTGGCACATCGGTCGGAGAGAACGCCGTGCTGGTGTTGAATGCCAGAAAAAGATAGTCCACAAATCCCGGCCGCCATTGCTTCAACCCCGGCATCATCATCTGGGGAAACAGAAACGAACCCGAATCGTGTCTCTCCCTCCGCCACCGGGCGTGCGGCCCGCCACCATCCAGGCGCCAGTACCACGACGCGAACACCAGGATGTTGCTCAACCACAATCCGGTGGCTCCCGATAGCAGGTCTTTCGCCGAATCCCGGTGCGAAGGCAATCCGGCCACCAGCAGTCCCAACGACGAAATCATCGCCAGCGTGACGATCGCCGACAGGACAAAACCTGCAATCCGGCTCTCATCGTGGCGCCCCGTATGGTGCAGCATCGCCGTCACCGCCGCCGAAACGCACACCAACGTCAGCACCACCCAGGCAGGCCCGAAGACCAGATGCGACGGCAGCGCCAGTTGCAGCCCACCCACCGCAATCAGTCCCATGGCCGAGGGCCACACCGGCTCCCGGGGATGCTCGGGCTTCCATGATTTCGCCGCTTCCGCCATTGCTCTACTCCTAACACACCGCCCACGCCGACGCGCAATGTGAAAAAGCAACGACACCGCGCGCGCAATTGCTAACAATTTACAGCCGAAACAATTCTCTTTTTCCGCTGTAGTAGATCCCGGCCCTTTGCGCGTCTTTGCATATAGAGGCGGTGAGGCTCACTCGGCTCATCGTATTGGGGTCGCGCAATCCGCAGCCCGGCCCCTCTCTTCCTAAAAGAACCCCGCGCGTCCTGTGCTGGGCAGCCTGTCACACAAATGAAACTTCGACGACCCGTAGTGTCTCTATTCCGCCCCGGGCCCCTCGCCCTTGTTGTGCTCGCCTACTGCGCCCTCCTCTGGGCGCTCATGGCGCGCACTCCTTTGTGGCTCGACGAAGTGCTGCAATTGCTCGGCACTTCCTCCGGCAGCGCCTGGGACGCAGTCGTCTGGGCTAGCCGCAATGCCGGCGGAGTTCCCTTGGGTTACCTCCTCCAATGGATGTCACTCCAGACCCTGGGACATTCCCAAGTGGCCGCCCGCCTGCCCTCGGCCCTCGCCGCAGTCCTCTGCGCCGTGCTTGTCCTCCGCCTCAGCCGGACGTTTGGCCTCCGCAGCCCCTCCCTGGCGTTCCTTCTCTTCCTCATCCTGCCGCTCCAACTCCGCTACGCCGTCGAGGCCCGCCCCTACTCGCTGGCTCTCCTCTGGACCCTCGCCGCTACGGTCGTCGTTCTCAAACTAAGCGCTCAGCCCAGCCTCCGCCTCTGGGCCTTCTACCTGGTTCTCTCGATCGCAGCCCTGTACACCCAACCCTTCAGCCTCTTCCTCTTGCTGGCCCACACCGTCTGGCTTTTTGGTGACCACCGCAACCTTGCCTTCCGGCTCGCGGCTCTCCAGATACTGGCCGTCGCTTGCTTCCTACCCTGGTACCTCCACTCTCGCGCCGAGTGGACCAGCGTCCTGAGCACCGCCGGCATCCAGGCCCACTTCGAACCCAAAACCGTACTGATGCTGGTCCGCGAGATCTCTGGCGGCGGCTACGCCCTGTCTATCCCACTCATCCTCCTGGCCATCTGGGGCGTGCGATCCCCCGCTCTGCCCCGTCAAACCAAGCTCCTGCTCGGCACCACCATCCTAGTCCCCTTGTTGTGCGTCTACGCAGCCGACGCCGCGTTCGGCTACTTTTTCGCAATCCGCCAGCTCATCTTCATCCTCCCGAGCCTCGTGCTGCTAGCCGCCGAGGGACTCCGCCTCCTCTACGCCGCTCAGCCCCGCCTGGGTGCCGCCGCAGCGGTCGCCATCCTTCTACTCTCCGCTGGTCACACCTACCAGCACGTGAGAACAAAGGGAGAAAACTGGGCTCTAGCCGCGTCGATCCTCAGCTTGGCCACCGATCACGACGCATGCGCCCTCATCGCCCCAGCCGCCCACCTTTCCCTCTACGCTCATTTCCAACCGGAACTCCTCCGCCGCACCTGTTCACCCGACCTCGCTCGCGAACACGTCATTGTCGCGGCCATCTCGCCCTACTCCACACCCGCCGACCAAGCCATACTCCAGAACCGCCTCAGCACCGCCAGATTCTCCGCAGCCTACTCCACCCGCGCTGGCGGCAGCACCATCCAGGTTCTGCGTCGAAACCCGGACGAAACCCTCTCCCGCTGGAGCTCCCTCCCAGGTCCGCTCACGGCGAATTCGGGCCCGCTCACCGCCAATAGAAGGACAACCATGACATCTTCATCAATACTGACCACAGATGACGTCCTCGCCACGCAACCCCAGATTCTGGTGCCTGACCCTCTTCTTCACGTCCCTTCTCCTGCCCCTTTCTGCCCAGTCCATGGGCAACGCGGGTACGATCATCGGCACCATCCAGGATCCTTCGAATGAGGTCGTGGCCGGCGCCCGCGTCTCCATCGCCAACCCGCTCACCGGCTATAGGCGCGAGGTCCTCACCGACGCCACCGGCGGCTTCCGCTTCACCAACATCCCACCGAACCACTACCACTTGAATGTCGTCGCGCCCGGCTTCGCGAAGCTAGACCACGACGTCATCGTTCGCACCGCCGTCCCCATCAACCTGGCACTCGCCCTCAAGTTGGAAAGCTCCACCTCGTCCGTCACCGTCGAAGCCGACAGCACCGACGTGCTGGAAACCGTCCCCTTCGCACACAGCGACGTCGACCATACCAGCCTCACGAAGCTGCCCTCTGGTTCCCCCGGCTCTGGCCTGAGCGACGCCATCACCCTCAGCGCCCCCGGCGTCGTCGCCGACTCGAATGGCTTCTTCCACCCCCTGGGCGACCACGCTCAAACCAGCTTCTCCATCGACGGCCAACCCATCAGTGACCAGCAAAGCAAACAGTTCTCCACCCAGATCCCCGTCAACGCCATCCAAAGCATGGAACTGATCACCGGCGCCCCGTCCGCTGAATTCGGCGACAAAACCAGCCTCGTCGTCAACGCGGTCACCCGCTCCGGACTCGATCAAAACGGCCATGGGAGCGTCCGCCTCCAGTACGGTTCCTTCGGCACCATCTCCGAGGACGCCAATCTCTCTCTGGGCACCTCCAAGTTCGGCAACTTTCTCGCCTTCAACACCCTGCGCTCGGGCCGCTTCCTCGACACCCCCGAGTTCCAGCCCATGCACGCCGTCGGCAGCAACGGCACGCTGTTCGACCGCATTGATTACAAGCCCACCGCCCGCGACTCGTTCCACGTCAACCTCTTCGCCGCCCGCAACTGGTTCCAGACCCCCGTCACCTACGACCAGTTGAATCAGGATCAGCGCCAGAGGGTCGAGACCTTCAACATCTCCGGCGGCTACCAGCGCACCATCGGTACATCGGTACTGCTCACCCTCACCCCGTTCGTCCGCCGCGATCACCTCAACTACTACCCCAGCGCCGACGCCTTCGCCGATACACCGGCCACCGTCCAGCAGGAGCGCTACCTCACCAATTACGGCTTTCGCGGCGACGTCGCCTATGTCAAGGGTCGTCACAATCTGAAGTTCGGCACCCAGATCACCCAAACCCGCCTGGATGAGCAGTTCCACCTCGGCATCACGAACTCCGATTTCAACCCGGTTTGCCTTTCCTCCTCAGGCGACCCGCTGGGCCTGCCGGGCGTGACCGATCCAGCCGCCTGTGCCGCCTCGGGTGCCGTGGCCAATCCCGATGTCCTCACCAGCCTGATCCCCATCGACCTCACCCGCGGAGGAACCCCGCTCTTCTACAAGAACCGCGGCAAGATCAATCAGTACGCCTTCTACGGACAGGATTCCATTACGCTAGGCCAGTTCAGCGTTAACCTTGGGCTCCGCATCGACAGCTACAACGGCCTCAGCGCCGCCACTGGGGTGCAGCCACGCATTGGCCTCTCCTATCACAGCAAAGCCACCGGCACCGTCTTCCGCGCATCCTTCTCCCGCACCTTCGAGACGCCATACAACGAGAACCTGCTGCTATCCAGCGCCACCGGCGCCGGCGGCCTCGCCTCCAACGTCTTCGGCGCCTATGGCCAGGAACCCTTGCGCCCCGGCAATCGCAACCAGTACAACGCCGGCCTCCAACAGGCCATCGGCCGCTGGATCGTCATCGACGCCGACTACTTCTGGAAATACACCCGCAACGCCTACGACTTCGACACGCTCTTCAACACACCCATCCAGTTCCCGATCTCCTGGCGGCGTTCCGCCATCGACGGCGTTTCCGTGAAGGTCAGCACTATCAACATCCACGGCTTCCAGGCTTACTCCAACCTCGGCCACACCCGAGCCCGCTTCTTCGGTCCTTCGAATGGTGGCCTGATCTTCAACTCCCCGCTCTCCACCGGAGTCTTCCGCATCGATCACGATCAGGCCTTCCAGCAGACCACCAACCTCCGCTACCAAAAGAGGAAGGACGCGCCCTGGGCCGCCTTTACCTGGCGCTACGACAGCGGCATGGTCTCCGGAGCCGTACCCGATCTGGAAAGCGCCCTCGCCCTCACCGGAGCGGAGCAAGCCGCCATCGGCTTCCATTGCGGTGGCGTGTATGCGTCGGTGAGCAACCCGATCTCCGCGTGTGCCTCCTCCTACGGAGCCACCCGCTTGGTCATCCCGGCCGCCGGCACGGCCAGCGACGATCACAATCCACCCCGCATCGCCCCGCGCCATCTGTTCGACGTGAGCACCGGAACGGACAATCTCTTCCACCGCGAGAAGTTGAGGACCTCCCTGCGCTTCACGGTCCTGAACCTGACGAATCAGGCCTCCCTCTACAACTTCCTGTCGACCTTCAGCGGCACCCATTTCGTAGCCCCGCGAACCTACCAAGCCGAACTCGGCTTCAATTTCTAGTCCGCCCTCGCGTCGTGAATTGCGCGCGGCACGGCCCGCAGGGTCCGCGGAGAGCGAAGATAGTGGTATGCCACGTGTGGATGAGATCCGGGATGTGGCGGTTCACGCCGAATTGACTCTGGGCGAGGAGATTGCCAACAGCGTCACGCATGGGGCCGGCGCGCTGCTGAGCGTGGCTGGACTGGTGGTGATGGTTGCCACGGCTGCACTGGACGGCTCGGCCGTGCGCGTTGTCGCCTGTTCGATCTACGGCGCCAGCCTGGTGCTGCTCTACACGTTCTCCACCCTGTACCACGCACTGACGAACCGACGCGCGAAGCGGCTATTTCGCGTTCTTGACCACATCTCCATCTACCTGCTGATTGCCGGAACCTACACACCGTTTACGCTGGTGACCCTGCACGGCGCCTGGGGTTGGGCATTGTTTGGCGTGGTGTGGGGGTTGGCGGTGCTGGGGATTGGGTTCAAGGCCTTCTTCACCGGGCGGATGGAGGTGCTGTCGACCTCGGTCTACATCTTGATGGGCTGGGTTGGCGCGGTGGCGATCAGACCGTTGTTGCAGATGATGCCTTGGACCGGATTCCTATGGCTGCTGGCTGGCGGGTTGTGCTACACGCTGGGCGTTGCCTTTTATTCGTGGCGCCGGAAGTACTCGCATGCGGTGTGGCACCTCTTTGTCCTGGCGGGGAGTGCTTGCCACTTCTTCGCGGTGTGGCGGTGGGTATTGGGACGGTAATGGGTCCCGGGGCCGACGGACGGCCCCGGACAATGGCGGGGTTACTTGGCGGCGGGCGGAGCTCCGGAGGGCGCTCCAAAGGACTGCAAGGCCAGGTAGCTGAGGCCGAAACGATTGATGTTGTCGAGCTGCTTTTCGAAGGCGTCCTGATGGGCCTCTTCGTCGCCGACGAGGGCTTCGAAGAGCTGTTTGGTGGCGGCATCGGCGCTAGCCCCGCACTGCTGGGCCGATTTGTTGTAGTCGCTAGCGCTCTGACGTTCCATCTCGATGGCTTTGGAGAGCATCTCGGCGGGGTCGGTGATCGCCGCGACCGGGCCGGCGGCGGCCATGTTCACATCACCCTTGAGGAAGAGGATGCGGTCAGCGAGGGTCTCGACGTGCCCCATCTCGACGATGGCTGTTCGCTTGAAGAGTTGGGACAGCGGGCCGAAGCCCTGGTCGTCGAGGTGGAAGTGGAAGTACATGTATTGGTGGACGGCCTGGAGCTCGTCGGCCACCGCCTGGTTTAGTAAGTCTACGCTGGGATGATTCACGATAAGTACCTCTTCACATCCGATTATATAGAAGTGTACGGGAAAAGGGATGGATCCCTGATACTTCTGGCGGGTCTCGCGGGAGATGATCGGGCGGCTTTTTCCGGGTTGGGGAATCCCGTAGACTGATGGATGCTACGAATGGGGCGTTCCAGGAGAGGGACCGGCATGGAAGATCAAAGCACGCTCAGTTTTGCAGAAAGTACGGCGGCGCCGGCAACGCGTCCCGGCAAGGAACAACCGAAGACGGCGGCGGCACGGAATGTCGCCGTGGACGCCTACCGCGGTTTCGTGATGCTACTGATGATGGCGGAAGTCCTGCGGTTGGGCGCCGTGTACCGGGCCTATCCGGAGAGCTGGTTCTGGGGGATTCTGGCGTACAACCAGAACCATGTGCCGTGGGCCGGCTGCTCATTGCACGACATGATCCAGCCGTCATTCTCGTTTTTGGTAGGCGTGGCGCTGCCTTACTCGATTGCGGCAAGGCTAGCCAAGGGCGGGACGGCCGGGAAGATGTTCGGACATGCGGTGTGGCGGGCGTTTCTGCTGGCCGCGCTGGGGATCTTCCTGCGATCGACGCACTCGAAGATCACGAATTTTACGTTCGAGGACACGCTGACCCAGATCGGACTAGGCTATCCGCTCCTGTTCCTTCTGGGTTTCCGCAATGCGAAGTGGCAGTGGGGTGCCTTTGGCGCGATTCTGGCAGGCTACTGGCTGGCTTGGGCGCTGTATCCGCTACCGTCGGCAAGCTTCGACTATCAGGCTGTGGGTGTGCCCGCGACCTGGGCACACAACTACACCGGCTTGATGGCGCATTGGAACAAGAACGCCAACCTGGGCAGTGCCTTCGACCAGTGGTTTCTCAATCTCTTTCCCCGGATCACGCCATTTGTCGCCAACGGCGGCGGGTATCTGACGCTGAGCTTCATCCCGACCCTGGGCACGATGATTCTGGGCCTGATTGCCGGCCGGTGGCTGCGCTCCGCGGCTCCAGCGATTCCCTATCGCAAGTTTCTGATTGCCGGCGCCGCTTGCGTCGCGGGTGGATTGTTGCTGCACTTCGCGGGCATCTGCCCGGTTGTGAAGCGCATCTGGACGCCCGCCTGGACGCTCTTTAGTGGAGGCGTTTGCTTCCTGATGCTGGCCGGTTTCTGCTGGCCCATTGAGACGAAGGGCCATAAGCGGTGGGCGTTCCCACTGCTGGTGATTGGGATGAACTCGATTGCCGCCTATCTCATCGCCCATCTGTTCGAGGGTTTCATTGAGAGCTCGTTCCGCATTCACCTCGGTGAGAATGTCTTTCGATTCCTGGGCGATGGGCTGACGCCGTTGCTGCAGGGCGCGGCGGTTTTGCTGACATTCTGGCTGATTCTGCTTTGGATGTACCGGCGCAAATTGTTCCTAAAGGTGTGACCCATATGGAAGATGTACATTTGTCCGATAACGACCTGGAACGCTACGTGACCGGCTTGATCCACCATGATGCCGAGCTCGTGTGGATCGAACAGCATCTGCATTCCTGCCCCGAGTGCGTGGACAGGATGGAGAACATGCAGGACTCCGCCGACCATCTGCAGGCGGATCCGCGCAGTGTCGACGAGGACGACGATCCGGCTATCCGTTAGGGGACTAGACGAGAACCGTGCCGCGCAGGTCGGTCCGTTTGAGCTCCGCCTTATTGAGTTTGGCGTCGATGAGGCGTGCGCGGGAGAGGTCTGTGTCGAGCAGGATCGCTTCGGAGAGATCGGCACGCCTGAGGTTTGCGCCGTTGAGCGAAGCTGCGGTCAAGTTGGCGGCGCGGAGGTCCGCTCCAATCAGGTCGGCGAGCCCCAGGTTGGCGCGGATGAGGATGGCGGCGGGCAGACGGGCACCGGTGAGGTTGGCGACGCGCAGGTCGCAGCAAGTTAAGTCGGCACCGGTGAGATCAGCACCTTGCAGGTTGGCGCGGCTGAGATCGGCTCCGCTCAGGTTCCTGCCGACGAGGTCGGCGCCACTGAAATCCGGGCGGACTTCCGGGTTGCGGGAACGCCAGTTGTTCCAGCCGTCGATGCCCTGCTGAAGGGTGTAGAGATGTTCGGGGTTCGCCACTCTGATTCGTACCTTTGCCTCCTCAATTCTACGATGACGACCACGGAGAAAGCGAACGGTGCCGTCAACTTGGCCTTGAGATAATGAAGGTACTCCCCATGCGCGTGCTGGTCTTGGACAACTACGACTCGTTTACCTGGAATCTGGTGCATGCCCTGACCGTGCTGGGGGCGGAGTGCACGGTCTGGCGCTCGGACGCCGTGACCCTGGAACAGGTAGCGGACTTCGGAGCAGACAGGATTCTGTTGTCGCCTGGGCCCTTTGGGCCAGAGCGGGCCGGCGTTTGTCCGGCAGTGGTGCGGGCATTGTCCGGCCGGATCCCGATTCTTGGAGTGTGCTTGGGGATGCAGGTGATCGCCTCGGTGGCAGGCGCCCGGGTGGAGCCCTCGGGCAGGCCGGTGCATGGGCAGGCTTCGCGAGTCTTTCACGACGGACAGGGATTGTTTGCGGGGCTACCCGATCCCTTTGAGGCGGCAAGATACCACTCCCTGCGGGTGGCGCCAGACTCGATACCCACCGGGCTGGAAGTTTCGGCGTGGCTGGAGGACGGGACGGTGATGGGGTGCCGGATGAAGGGCCGGCGAACGGAGGGAGTGCTGTTTCATCCGGAGTCGTTTCTCACTCCGGAGGGGCCGGCGCTGTTGAAGGCGTTCCTGCAATGACGTGGTGGCAACGGCCGGGGGTGGAAGCGCGGCGAGCGTTGGTGCGGCGACTGCATGGGGTGCTGCCCGCCGCGGCAAAGGGAGCCCGGACGTATGTGGAGCATCTGGAGTCGACCGCGGATCCGTTGGATGTGGCGGAAGCCCTGTGCGAGGAGCCGGGGTTTCTTTGGCTGGATTCCGCGGGCGGCGCGAGCCGGTTGTTCACACGGCCCCTGGTGACGCTTGCGGTAACCGGCCGCACGCTGATGGTGAACGGAGAACTCATGGAGGCCGGCGGGTTCGAGGCGCTGGAGGCCGCTCTGGCAGCCTGGGCGGGTCCGGCGGGCGCTCTGCTGGTGGGGTTCCTCGGATATGACCTGGCGGGCGAACTGGAACAGTTGCCCTCCCTGCCCTCATCGTCGGGTTCGATTCCGGACCTATACCTGGCGCTTTACGATTCGCACTGGGTGCACGATGGCGGCTGGACGCACATCCGGACGGATGCATGGCGCGAGACGCGCGCGGATGAGCCTCCTGTGGCGGATGGCAGGATAGAGTCCGCACCGCCGTCGGAGGGCCCCGTTTCGAGCACACCCGGCGCGGTGGAGTTCGAGGCGGCGGTGGGGCGGACGGTCGACCGCATCTACGCGGGAGAGCTGTTCCAGACGAATCTTTGCCGGCGGTTGGATGCTCCGTTGCGGACCGAGAATATGTGGGACTTGTACCGCCGTCTACGTGCATTGAATCCGTCGCGGTATGGCGCGTACTTGCCGCTGAGTGGTGGCCGCGCAGTGCTTTCGACCAGTCCGGAGCTCTACCTGCAAGTACAGGGCGGCCGGGTTCGTTCCTCCCCGATTAAGGGGACGCGTCCGTTGGGCGTTTCGAATGAGGACGACGCGCGGCTGGCAGCGGAGCTGCTGGATAGCGTGAAGGAACGAGCGGAACTGGCGATGATCGTCGATGTCGTGCGGAACGATCTGGCCCGGGTGTGCGTGCCTGGAACGGTGCGGGTGGATTCGCATGCGGAACTCATGCGGCTGCCTACGCTGATGCACACGGTTTCCACGGTGAGCGGGCGGCTGCGTGAGGATGCCGGAGGGCTGGCGGGCCTGCTGCGGGCCTCGTTTCCCCCCGCGTCCATCTCGGGTGCGCCAAAGATCCACGCAATGGAGGTGGCTCTGGCCGAGGAGAAGCGGAGACGCGGACCCTGCATGGGCGGCATCGGCTGGATCTCCATGGACGGCTCCGCGGAACTGTCGGTGGCGATCCGGACCGCGGTGGTGGCGGACAGGCACGTGTACTACGAGACCGGGTGTGGGATCACTGCCAGTTCCGACCCAGCCATGGAGTTGGAGGAGACACGGCACAAGGCTCGGGCATTTTTGCGGGCACTGGGGTGCGAGGAGACGAACTGAGGGAATTGCACGTGCAAGTGACGGTTTCCGCCTTCGCTTCGCGCATTGTGGAGCGAGGGGAGCATCGGAAGCTGATGTCGAAGAACCGATTTCTGTTCGCGGCCGCCGCTGTGGCGGCTTTTGGACTGGCGGGCTGTGGCGCGCGGGTGAGCGGCGTGTACAAGCCGAATGGGCCGGCGTTTCTGGACAGTCTGAATTTCAAATCCGGCGGGAAGGTGGATTTGACGTTCATGACGATGACCAAGGAAGGCACGTTTGCCGTCGATGGGAAACAGGTGAAGGTCACCAACGGCGGCGATACGCAGGTCTTTACGCTGGACGACAAAGGCTGCCTGAACGGCGGGGCTTTGCTGGGGCGGTATTGCAAGGACTGACAGTCCGCCCCACTGACCTAATAGCTGGTCGGGATGGGTTCCTGGACAGCAGTTGCGCCCTTGCGGCGCTGCAGGCGTTCCTGCAGGCCAGCCATATAGGTGTAGACCACGGGCGTCAGGTACAGCGTGACCAACTGCGAGAACAGCAGCCCGCCGACTACGGCCAGGCCGAGGGGCTGACGGGCTTCGCCGCCGGCTCCATAACCCAGGGCGATGGGGACGGCGCCGAGTAGGGCCGCCATGGTGGTCATCATGATGGGGCGGAAACGGATGAGGCAGCCCTGATAGATGGCCTCTCCAGGAGTCATGCCCTGCTGGCGCTCGGCGTCGAGTGCGAAGTCGATCTGCATGATGGCGTTCTTCTTCACGATGCCAATGAGCATGATGAGGCCGACGAACGCGTAGATGTTCAGATCCATGTGGAAGAGATAGAGCGTCAGCAGTGCTCCGAAGCCGGCCGATGGCAGACCGGACAGGATGGTGAGCGGGTGAATGTAGCTCTCGTAGAGAACGCCCAGCACGATGTAGACAACGAGGATCGCGACAACCAGGAGCAGCCAGAGGTTCGAAAGTGAGCTCTGGAAGCTCTTGGCGGCACCCTGGAAGTTGGTGCTGATGGTGGGCGGCAGCTGCTCCTTGGCCAGGTCTTGGATGCGGGTGACTGTATCGCCAAGGCTGGTGCCGGGCCGCAGATTGAAGGAGATGGTGACGGCGGGCAACTGGCCGTAGTGATTCACGGTTTGGGGGCCGGTATCGCTGGTGACGTCGGCAACCGAGTCGAGTGGAATGAGGCGCCCACCGGTGGTCTTGAGGTAGAGCATGGACAGAGCGTTGGGATCCGCCTGATATTTCGGCATGAGCTCCAACAGCACCTTGTACTCATTCACAGGCGCGTAGATAGTGGAGACCCAGCGCGGCCCATAGGCGTCGTAGAGGGCGTTTTCGACCTGTTGCGCGTTGATCTGTAGGGCGGCCGACTTGTCGCGATCGATCTGCACGTGAATCTGGGGACTCTGTACCAGCAAGTTGCTGGTGACGTCTTCCAGACCGGGCATCTCGGCGATCTTCTCCTCCATCATGCGGGAGGCCTTGTAGAGCTCTTCCTTGTCGGGCGACTGCATGGAGAACTGGTAGATGCTCTTCGTCACCTGGCCGCCGATCTGGATGGCTGGCGGATTCTGGATATAGACCTTCATGCCCGGGTATTGTGTGAGCTTCGGGCGCAGGTTATCGATCACCTCATTCACCAGCATTTTGCGTTCATGGCGCGGCTTGAGGTGAACGATCATCTGGCCGAAGTTGGGACCACCGAGAGTGGTGGACGTGTTGCCCCCGATGCTGGAGACTAGCGAGTCGACATTGGGATCAGCCTGGAGTTCCTCCGCGATGGACTGCTGGTAGTTCACCATCTGGTAGAAGGACGTACCCTGGGCGGCCTCGGTGGTGACCAGCATCTGATCGGTGTCCTGGTCGGGAATGAAGCCCTTCGGGATATCGACGAACATCCAGCCGGTGACGATCAGGACGACAAAGCTCACCGCGAGGGTCGCCCGGCGGAAGCGCAGCACAACCTGCAGGCTGTGGTCGTAGAGCCGCAACATGCCGTCGAAGAAGCGCTCCGTCGTGTTGTAGAACCAACCCTTGGTCTGATGGTGGGCGGCGCGCAGGAAGCGGCTGCACAGCATGGGCGTGAGTGTGACCGAGACGACACCGGAGATCAGAATCGACACGCAGATCGTGACCGCGAATTCCTTAAAGAGACGGCCCAGGACACCACCCATGAAGAGCACGGGGATGAATACGGCGGCCAGCGACAGCGTCATGGAGACGATGGTGAAGCCAATTTCCTTTGAGCCCTTGAGGGCGGCGGCCATGGGTTCCTCGCCCATCTCGATGTGGCGCACGATGTTTTCGAGCATCACGATGGCGTCGTCGACGACGAAGCCGATGGACAGGATGAGGGCCATCATCGACAGGTTGTCGAGGCTGTAGTCGAGCAGGTACATCACCGCGAACGTGCCAATAACGGAGAACGGCAAGGCGAGACTTGGAATGACCGTGGCCGAGACGTTGCGCAGGAAGAGGAAGATGACCATGACGACCAGCCCCAGGGTGAGCACCATGGTGAACTGCACGTCGTCATAGGACTCGCGAATGGTGTCCGAACGGTCGTAGAAGATCTCCATCTTGGCCGAGGGCGGCAGTTCCGATTGGAACAGCGGCATGAGGCTCTTGATGGCGTCGGTCACGGCGACCGTATTTGTACCGGGCTGACGCTGGATCGCAAGGACCACAGCGCGACGGCCGGGACCGTGACGGTAGAACCACGATGCGGTCTTGTCGTCTTCCACTCCGTCGATCACCTGGCCGAGTTCCTCAAGGCGGACGGGCGTTCCCTGCCGGTAGGAGACAACCAGCGGACGATAGGCGGGCGCGTTGGTCAACTGGCCGGAGGCCTGCAAGGTGAAGGCACGTTGTGGGCCGATGATGGATCCGGCAGGCAGGTTGACGTTCCAGTTCTTGAGCGCAGTCTCGATCTCATTGATGCCCACCTGATGCGCAGCGAGTTTCTGCGGGTCCATCTGAACGTGGACAGCGTACTTCTGTGCGCCCATCACCTGGACCTGGGCGACGCCGCTGACCATGGAGATGCGCTGCGCGATGCGGGTCTCGGCGTATTCGTCGAGAGTGTACAACGGCATGGTCGTGGAGGTCAGGGCGATGTAGAGGATGGGCTGATCGGCCGGGTTCACCTTGGTAAAGGTGGGCGGTGTCGGCATGCCGGGCGGCAACAGCCGCGACGCCTGAGTGATGGCTGCCTGTACGTCGACGGCAGCACCGTCCAGACTGCGGCTGAGATCGAACTCAAGGGTGATCTGTGTCGCACCCAACGAGTTCACAGAGGTCATCGAGTTGAGGCCGGCGATGGTCGAGAACTGGTTTTCCATCGGCGTGGCGACAGCCGACGCCATGGTCTCGGGGTTGGCTCCGGGCAGCGTGGCGGTTACGAGGAGGGTGGGAAAGTCCACATTGGGCAAGTCGCTCACCGCAAGGGAGCGGTAGGCCACCATGCCGAACAGGATGATGGCGCACATGAACAGGCTGGTGGCAATCGGGCGCTTGATAAAGAGTTCGGAGATGTTCATTGGGCAGTTCCGCTGGTCGGAACACCGACCGGTATCGCTTGCGTGTTGACTTTGTTGTGGCGGTTCCGCCAGCGCTCAAGAATGGCAGCCATGTACGTGTAGACAACGGGCGTGAGATAGAGAGTGAGGAGCTGAGAGCAGATGAGTCCGCCCATGACGGTGAGGCCGAGAGGGCGACGGGCCTCGCCGCCGGCACCGTAGCCCAGCGAGATGGGCAGAGCGCCCAGCAGCGCGGACATGGTGGTCATCATGATAGGCCGGAAGCGAGTGAGGCAGCCCTCGAAGATGGCGTCAGCCGGGCTCTTGCCTTCCTTACGCTCCGCTTCCAGCGCGAAATCGATCTGCATGATGGCGTTCTTCTTCACCAGGCCGATGAGAAGGATCAGGCCGACGAATCCATAGATGTTCAGTTCGACGTTGAAGATGAGCAGAGTCAGCAGCGCTCCGAAGCCGGCCGACGGCAGGCCGGAGAGGATCGTCAATGGGTGGATGTAGCTCTCATAGAGGACGCCAAGAACGATGTAGACGACGAGGATGGCGATGAGGAGCAGGAGCCCAAGGTTCTTCAGAGAGTCCTGGAACGCCTTGGCCGTGCCCTGGAAGCTGGGCGTGATGGAAGCCGGAAGGTTGTTCGCGGCGGCGCCCTGGATGAGTTCCACCGCATCGCCCAAGGCCATACCCGGCCGCAGGTTGAACGAGATGGTCACCGATGGCAGTTGGCCGGAGTGGTTGACCGTCAGCGGGCCCGCGTCGATGTACATGTGGCCGAAGGACTGGAACGGCACGACATTGCCGTTGTCCGACTTGAAGTAGAGCGTGGGGATGGTGTCCGGGTGTTCCTGGAACTTCGGCTGAAGCTCCATCAGAACACGGTTCTGACTCATGGAGGAGTAGATCGTGGTGGCCCAGCGCGGACCAAAGGCGCTATAGAGCGAATTCTGGACCTGTAGGAGATTCAGCTGCAAAGCCGCGGCTTTGTCGCGGTCGATGGTGACGTTGACGCGCGGGTTCTTCACCTCAAGATCGGAGGTGACGTCCAGCAGGCCGGGCAGTCGGGAGACGACCTTTTCGAACTTGGAGGCTTCGGCGTAGAGTTCGGCGGTGTCGGGCGACTGGAGGGTGAAGTCGTATTGGGCCTTGGAACGGCGTCCACCGATGCGGATGGAGGTGGGGACTGATGGGAAGGCGCGAATGCCGGAGACCGCGGCCAGCTTGGGGCGCAGCTCGTTCACCACTTCGAAGACGCTGAGTTCGCGCTCGCGGCGGGGTTTCAACTGTACCATCAGACGGCCGGAACTGGCGCTGGCGTTGAACGAGCCGCCGGCGCTCAGCATGATGGTGTCGATATTGGGATCCCTGCGCAGGATCTCGCCCACGCGCTGCTGGTACTTGGCCATCTGATAGAAAGAGGTTCCCTGGGCCGCTTCGACGGTGACGAACATCTGATCGGCGTCCACTTCAGGGATGAAGCCCTTCTGCACGACAGTGAAGAGATAGCCGGTGGCACCAAGAATCACAACGAAAACGGCCAGCATGACCGGGCGATGGTGAAGCACCCAGCCGAGGCTGTGCTCGTACACGCGATTCAGGCGGTCAAAGAACCGTTCAATCAGGTTGTAGAGCGGCCCATGCCGCAGATCCTTGACTGGGCGCAGGAATCGGCTGCAAAGCATGGGAGTGAGGGAGACCGAAACCATCCCGGAGATGAGAATGGCGGCACAGATGGAGACGGCGAACTCGCGGAAGAGGCGGCCCAGGATGCCACCCATGAAGAGCAGCGGGATAAAGACGGCCGCCAGCGAGATGGTCATGGAGACGATGGTGAAGCCGATCTCGCGGGACCCGCGTAGGCTGGCCTGCATGGCGGTCTCGCCCTTCTCCATGTGCCGGACGATGTTCTCGAGCATGACGATGGCGTCATCGACCACGAACCCGACGCAGAGTATGAGGGCCATCAGCGAGATGTTGTTCATGCTGAAGTCCAGAACATACATGACCGAGAATGTTCCGATGATGGAGAACGGCAGGGCCATGGTGGGGATGGCCGTCGCGGAGAGGTTCCGCAGGAAGATGAAGATCACCATGATCACCAGCGCCAGGGTGACGGCCATGGTCATCTGAATGTCGGCGAACGATTCGCGGATGTTCTTGGAGCGGTCGCCGCGCACGGCCAATGTGACCGAGGGCGGAAGCTGCGCCTGGAACATCGGGATCAGTGCCTTGACGGCGTCGGTGACTTCAATGGTGTTGCTGTCGGGCTGGCGCATCACCATGAGGTTGATGGCACGCTCGTCGCTGCTTCCGGTGTAGATCCATGAGGCGGTCTTGTCGTCCTCGACGCTGTCAATGACGTTGGCGACATCCTGCAGGCGGACCGGGGCTCCATTGCGGTAGGTGACGACGAGCGAGCCGTAGTCCTTGGCCCGCATGAGTTGGCCGCTGGCCAGCACGTTGTACGCCTGATGGGGACCGTAGAGAGTGCCCGTGGGTTCGTTCACGTTCCAGTCGGACAGGGCTTGGCTCACCTCGTTGAGGCCGATCTTCCTGGACGCCAGCTTGTCCGGATCGATCTGTACGCGCACGGCGTACTTCTGGGCACCCATGACCTGAACCTGCGCGACGCCGCTGACCATGGACAGGCGCTGGGCGATCATGTTCTGGGCGTAGTCGTCGAGCTTCCACATGGGCAACACCTTGGTGGTGAGGCTGAGGAAGATAATCGGTGCGTCGCCGGGGTTGAACTTCCGGAACGAGGGCGGGCTCGGCATGCCGGGGGGCAGCAGGGGCATCGCCTCGGCGATGGCCGTTTCGACATCGACGGCTGCACCATCGAGATCGCGGGACAGGTCGAACGAAAGAGTGATCTGGGAGTTGCCGGTGGAGTTGGCCGAGATCATCGAGTCGAGGCCGGCGATCCCCGTGAACTGGCGCTCAAGCGGCGTTGCGACGGCCGAGGCCATGGTGTCGGGATTGGCTCCGGGTAGGCTGGCAGAGACGACAAGTGTGGGAAAGTCCACCCGCGGCATGTCGGCTACAGGCAGCGCTCGGTAGGCCAGAATACCGAACATGGCCACGGCCAGCATCAGGAGGCTGGTGGCGATCGGTTTGCGGATGAAGGTCTCGCAGATGTTCACGGTTGCTTGCGCTCGCCCTTGCGGCCCTTGCGGGCACCGGGAGTTGTACTTCCGTCCGATGATGGCAAAGCGGCTGGTGTGCTGCTTTGAGAGATCTCCTCGTCGGCCTGGGGCGTAGCTCGCTTCTTGCCGCCCTTGCCGGGCCCGCCCGGACGGGGTTCCCGCGCGCGGACCTTCATGCCGGGCGCCAGGCGCAACTGTCCTTCGACGACGACCTTCTCGCCGGCCTGGACGCCGTGATCGATCACCATATCCTGACCACTACGCGACCCGACCTTGACAGGGCGCTGCTCCACCGTCATCTTGTCGGTGGCCACGTAGACGAACTGCCCCTCCTGGCCCTCCTGGATGGCCTGAGCAGGTACGATGAGCGCATCCTTTTGGGTGGAGAGGCGCAGGCTGACACGTACGAACGCGCCGGGCCAGAGATGCCGGCCCGAGTTCGGGAAGGTGCCTTTCAATTTGATGGTGCCGGTGGTGGCGTCGACATTGTTGTCGACGAAAGTAAGGGTGCCGACTTCGGGCGTCGTCTCCTCGCCCTGCGACGGCATGACCGACACTGGCAGACGGCCCTCGGCGGCGAATCTCTTCACCTCAGCCAGGTTCGACTCCGGCACCGAGAAGGTGACATAGATGGGCTGAATCTGATTGATGGAGGTCAACTCGATGGTATTGGAAGAGACGATGTTGCCTTCCTTCACAGCGATATTGCCCGTGCGGCCATCGATGGGGGAACGGATGGTGGTGTAGCCAAGCTGGATCCTGGCATTCTCCACCTGGGCGCGGGAGGCAACCAGCGAGGCTTCGGCACTGCGGATGGAGGCCTCATCGACGCGGATGATCTCGTTGTTGGTATCAGCCGCCGTCGTAAACTGATCGACTTGCTCCTTGGAGACAATCCCCTCGCGCTGCAGCGACTTGTAGCGGTCGGCCTGTTGTCCGGCGTACTTCGACTGGGCGATGTCGCGTTTTAGAGTGGCCTGAGCCTGACCGAGCATGGCCTCGGCGCGCGCTACGTTCGCCTCAGCTTCGCGCAGGGCGGAGTTGAATGGGCTGGGGTCGATGGAAAAGAGGACTTGGCCTTTGGAGACAAAGTCGCCTTCCCGGAAGTGTACCCTCTGGAGGGGGCCGCTTACCTGCGACCGCACTGAGATTACCGAGTACGCCTCAACGTTGCCGATCACCTCGAGGTCGAGGGGTACATCGCGCTTGGCCACGGCGGTGAGGGTCACCGGCACTGCGTCGCCCTTTTTGTTCGATCCGTCTTTCTTCGACGCCGCTCCACCGCGGTTGCAGCCCGCTACGGCAACCGTCAGAACGGCAAGGGTAATGGCGGCCCATCGGCCGGAGATATTTCTGGAGGTCAACAGGGTTTCCGTCATTTCAATGTTTGAATCACCCAAGGACACGGGGGCGTAGGGAGCACTATCTAGACTGGCGATGGTCGTACAGAAGACGTTACTTTGCACCGATCAAGAAACTTTTGATAGGCCCAATCGAGGCACCCGTACAAGAGCCTTGCGCTCCACTTCTATTTTGGATGGAATGGAGGGTCGCCGCCACGTGGCGGTTCTACTCATAGAAGTTGATCGTGAAGGACTTATCGATGTACAAGTGGTTGCTTAGCATAGCACTGATGGGAGCCGCCCTGCAGGCCGCTCCGACGGCCGCCTTGCGGCCCGCGAACCTCACTGTCGAACACCGCAGGAACCCGGCGGGTATCTCGGAAACCAGCCCCCGGCTGAGTTGGACCTTGGAGGCCCGGAACCCCACGGCGCGCGGACTGGCGCAGACGGCCTACCGTGTGCTGGCCGCGTCCACTCCGGCGGGCCTGAAGGCGGGCAGCGGGGATCTTTGGGACACGGGCAAAGTCGAGTCTTCTCAAAGCATTCTAGTCGAATATAAGGGGAAACCGCTGCAGTCGGGCATGCAGGTCTTCTGGCAGGTCCAGATCTGGGACCAGTCGGGTAGCGTGTCGGCCTGGAGCGAGACCGGGCACTGGTCGATGGGGCTGCTACAGGCTTCCGAGTGGAAGGGCAAGTGGATTGGCCAGAACGCGTATGCGGAGTATAAGTCGCCGACGAGCCCGTTCCAACTCATCACCACCGCCAGGTGGATCTGGTTGGACGAAGGCGATCCGGCGACCAAGGCTCCGGCTGGCACCCGGTGGTTCTCCGCCAAGGTGACGGTTCCGGAGGAGCGGACCATCCGCCACGCGATGTTCGTGCTGGGGGCCGACAACAGCTTCACGCTTTCGATCAACGGAAAGGCGGCCGGCCGGGGCAACCAACCGACGCTGCCGGAGGTTCTAGATGTAGCCTCGTGGCTCAAAAAGGGCGACAACACGATCCTGGTCGAGGCGAAGAACACGCGGGAAGACCAGGCGGGTCTGATCGGGACACTGCGGATTGAGTTCACGCAAGGTGAGCCGCTGGTGTTCTCCACTGGCTCAGGCTGGCAGGCGTCGCAGGCCGAGACGGGGCCCTGGGCGGCAGCGAAGGAACTAGGCGCCTACGGGATGAAGCCGTGGGGCGACGTCGGGTTCATCGGCGAGCGGGCGCTGCCCGCGAGGCTGCTGCGCAAGGAGTTCACGGTCGAGAAGGGCCTCCGACGCGCTACCGCGTATATTTCCGGCCTGGGCCTGAGCGAGTTGTATGTCAACGGGGTGAAAGCCGGCGACGACGTGCTTTCGCCGAATCTGACCGGCTACGCCAAGCGGGTGTTTTATGTGACACACGACGTGACCAGCCAGCTAAAGGCCGGCGAGAATGCGCTAGGCGTGATTCTGGGCAACGGGCGGTATTGGGCGCCGCGTAACCGGGTGCCGATCGGAACGGTTGGCTACGACGTCCCGAAGTTATTGCTGCAGTTGGACTTGGAGTACGCAGACGGGAAGCGGGAGAGTGTGGTGAGCGACGCCACATGGAAGGTAACGGCCGACGGTCCCGTGCGGGTGAATAACGAGTACGACGGCGAGGAGTACGACGCGACGAAGGAGATGCCGGGCTGGGCCAAGGCCGGCTTCGACGACTCGAAATGGACGCCGGTCGAGGGACTGCAGGCGCCGGAGGGCGTTCTGGAGGCCCAGATGGCGGAACCGCTGAAGGTGATTGAGAACGTCAAGCCCATCAAGGTGAGCGAGATCCGGCCGGGCGTTTTCATCTACGACATGGGTCAGAACATGGTGGGCTGGGTTCGTTTGTCGGTGAAGGGGCGCAAGGGCGACGTCGTGATGCTCCGGCATGCCGAGACGCTGCGGCCGGACGGGACCCTCTATCTCGACAATCTGCGGTCGGCCCGCGCCACCAATCTGTATACGTTGAAAGGCGGCAGCGTTGAGACCTGGGAGCCGCGTTTTACCTATCACGGTTTCCGGTTTGTAGAGATAACCGGGTATCCAGGAAAACCGACGTTGGGTTCGATTGAGGGCCGGGTGGTGCACGATGCGATGCAGAGGACGGGCGAGTTTGAATCGTCCGACACAATGCTGAACAAGATCCACCACAACATCTATTGGGGGATTCGCGGCAACTACCGCAGCATTCCCACCGACTGCCCGCAGCGGGATGAGCGTCAGGGTTGGCTGGGCGATCGTAGCGTCGTGAGTCGCAGCGAAAGCTATCTGTTCGACATCGCGGCGTTCTACACAAAGTGGATGAACGATCTGAAGGACTCGCAGCGCGACTCCGGTAGCATCCCCGACGTGTCACCGGCCTACTGGGTCCTGTACAACGACGGCATTGTCTGGCCGAGCACATTCATTCTGGCCCCGGATATGGTGTATCAGCAGTACGGTGATTCGCGCGTGATCGTGCGCAACTACCCGGCCATGAAGAAGTGGGTGGAGTATATGCGCACCTTCCTCAAGGATGGCATCATGCCGAAGAACACGTACGCCGATTGGTGCGTACCTCCGGAAAAGCCTGAACTGATCCACTCACAGGATCCGACGCGCGTGACGAAAGGCGCGCTGCTGAGCACGGCCTACTACTACCACATGCTGGAGTTGATGAGCCGGTATGCAAAGCTGGCCGGGCAGACGGCGGACATCGATGAGTATCAGACACTGGCCGGTACCGTGAAAGCGGCGTTCCTGCGAGAGTACTTCAAGTCCGCCGACGCGAAGTTCGATAACGGAACGCAGACCTCCAGTATCCTGCCCCTGGCGTTCGACATGGTGCCCGGCGGCAGCCGTACCGCGGTCTTCGACAAACTGGTAACGAAGATCGAAAAAGAGAGCGACAACCATGTGGGCGTGGGCCTGGTGGGCGCACAGTGGCTGATGCGGACCCTCTCGGACAACGGCCGGGCGGACCTGGCACTGACCATCGCGACGCAGAAGACCTATCCCGGCTGGGGTTACATGGTCGAGAAAGGCGCCACGACGGTGTGGGAACTGTGGAACGGCGACACCGCCGATCCGGCCATGAACTCCGGCAACCATGTGATGCAGATTGGCGATCTGGGCGTGTGGATGTATGAGTACCTGGCCGGCATCCGGCCCGATCCGGAGCATCCGGGTTTCCAGCATTTCTCGATCCGGCCGTTCACGGGTAGTGGCTTGTCGCACGTGAAGGCGACCCATGTGTCCCCTTATGGACACATTGCCAGTGCCTGGACGAAACAAGGCTCGAAGGTGACCATGAACGTCACAGTGCCGCCGAACACATCGGCCACTGTGTATGTGCCTGGCGCTTCGGCCACCGGAACGGGCGGACTGAAAGCCGCTCGCGTCGAAGGTGGCGCTTCTGTGTTCGAAGTGAAGTCGGGCAGCTACACGTTCATCGGGCAATAGCTCATCCACACTGAAGGGGCGGGGCGGGATTTCCCGGCGGAGATCCCGCCCCGCTCTGTTTACAATGAAGACCATGCGGTCTTTATTGATTGGTCTCATCCTGGCCTCCCTGCTGCCTGCCGCCGAGAAATGGACAGTGGACGATATTCTGCTGCAGGAGCGAGTCTCCGGATTGGAGATTTCGCGCGATGGAAAAGCAGCGGTCTATGTGAAGTCGCGCATGGACAAGGAAAAGGGAGAGGCGATTTCGCATCTCTACCTGAAGCGGCTCGGGGAGAGCGACGAGGTCCAACTGACGCGCGGCAACGACAGCGAGAGCGGCGCGAAGTTCTCGCCGGATGGGAAGCGGATCGCCTTTCTGACATCGCGCAAGGCAGCAGGGCCGAGTCCGGCTCAGGCACCGGCGGAGGCGGCGGGCGGCGGGATGCAGGTCTGGTTTATAAACCTAGCCGGAGGAGAGCCATGGTCCGTCACGAAATTTGAAAAGGGCGTACGCGCCTTCGAGTGGCTGGACAACGACACGCTGCTCATCGCTGCTCCGGAAGATTCTTCGCTGTACGACCAGAAGGTGAAGGAGCAGAAGGATACTTCGCAGGTGGTGGATGACGAGAAGCACGCACCCCCGGTCCGCTTGTTCAAGTTCGAGGTGAAGGGGTCGAAATCCACCCGGATTACCAGGAATGCGGATCGCATCACCTCGGTCTACGCTTCGCCGGATGGCGCTTGGGCCGTCACCGTTCACAACCGGAGTCTGGCGGAGATCTACGACCAGAAGGTGAAGCCAGTGACCTTCCTGCACGATCTGAAGTCGGGCAAAAGCACTCAGTTGTTCGCGGACGGGAAGTTGCTGCCTCGCAGATTCAACTGGACCAAGGACAGCAAGGGGTTCTACTTTTCGGCGCCGTATACCACGCATCCGTATCTCTACAACGCGTCGGTGAGCCTGCTGTACTACTACGATCCCAGCGCCTCGAAACTGACGAAGGTCGACCTCGACTGGGAGAACGGGTTGAGTGGTGGGGTGGGTCTGACCGGGGATGGGTTCGTGGCCCTGTTGGCCAACGGCGCGCGGAACAAGGTGGCGCGTTACACACGGAACGGAGATTCCTGGAACCGGTCGTGGATCGATGTGGACAATGTGCAGGCGCTGGAGGTGAGCGAGGACGGTCAGGAAGTCATCTATACGACATCCACGCCCGGCGAGCCGGCAAAGCTGCTTCTCGCAAAGCTGGATGGCGCGAAGTTCGTGGATCCCAAGACGTTTCTGGAGACGAACTCCAACTGGAAGAAAAAACCGATCGCCAAGACGGAACTGGTGACCTGGAAGGGTGCGCAGGACGAGCAGGTGGAGGGAATCCTCTACTACCCCCACAACTACACAGCCGGCAAGAAGTACCCGCTGGTGGTGATGATCCACGGCGGTCCCCATGGGCACGATGCGTATGCGTTCAACGAGTCGATGGGCTACCCGCACCAGCTTTACGCGCAGCGTGGCGCATTCCTCTTTAAGCCGAACTACCACGGCTCGTCGAACTATGGGCTGAAGTGGGGCGAGTCGATCTCAGGCGGCAAGTACAACGACCTGGAATGGGTGGACGTCGAGAGAGGCGTTGATTCCCTGATCGCCCGAGGATTCATTGATCCGGAAAAGCTGGGCGTCATGGGCTGGTCGAACGGCTCGATCATTACGATTGAGCTGACGACGCGCACCACACGCTATAAGGTCGCGGGCGCTGGAGCCGGGGACGTGAACTGGTCGAGCGACTGGGGCAACGCGGTGTTTGGCGACGCGTTCGAGCAATATTACCTGGGCAAGACCCCGATGGATGACCCGGAGCTGTACATTCGCAAGTCGCCGCTGTACCGCATGAACAAGGTCAAAACTCCGACGATCATCTTCTTTGGAACCGAGGACAAGCAGGTACCGACTGAGCAGGGGTGGCAGCACTACCGGGCGCTGCAACACTACGGACAGACGGACGTGAAGTTCATTCTGTTTCCGGGTGAGCAACACGGCCCGCGGAAGTACGTTCACCAGCGCCGCAAGGTGGACGAGGAGTTGGCGTGGTTCGACAAGTACCTTTTCGGTACGGCCACGGATACGAACGAGGCGTTGAAGCCGGAGTCCGCGCTGGCGGCGCTGTTGAAGACCAGAAATCTACCTCGGAATCCGGAGACCGTCGAGCGTGGCGCGATCGCGATCGGGCGGTTTGAGGTGACGAGGAGCCAGTATCACGCGTTTGATGCCGGCTATGCGGTGGCGCCCGGCACCGACGCGTACCCGGCTGGCGGCCTGACGGCGGAGCAGGCCAAGGCTTATTGCGCGTGGTTGTCGAAACAGACCGGTCAGACATACCGGCTGGGGACGGAGGAAGAACTGGGTTCGTTGTTGGTTCGATCGAAGAACGAAAATACCCTGGACCAATGGGCTGGGTACGCGGTGAATGCGGACGACGAGGCGCGACTGGGCAGTCTGATCGACGGCATGGCTCCAGGGCAGTTGCTGAAGCCGGTGGGAAGCCATGCAGGCACGGGCGAGGATCCTCTGTTTGATCTCGGCGGAAACGTGGCGGAGTGGGTGACGAAGAAGGACGGGACGACAGCGGCCCTGGGCGGAAGTGCGGACCGGCCGGCGGATGCGAAGTCGGTGACGCAGGCACGGCCGGCTTACGTTGGTTTCCGGGTGGTGCGAGACCTGAAGTAGCACGTGGGATAGTACGGGAGTGATAGCCCAGGTGTAGGCGCTCGAGCCGAGGTGTTACGGAAAGATCCTCTGGAATGAAAGGCGTTGTCAGAGCCGATAGTGGAAGGGTATGGCCTCGGACCGCGTCTTAAGCCAGGACGAGATCGATAGCGTATTCCGCAACCTGCAAGGTGCCGCGGCAGAAGAGGATCCTGCTCGGAAGGCGCAGCCTTACGACTTCCGGCGTCCGGATCGCATCGCGAAGGATCAGTTACGGGCCATCCATCTGCTGCATGACAACTTCGCGCGATCGCTGGCGTCCAGTCTCTCGGCGTATCTGCGCGCTTATGTGATGGTGAATCTGATCTCGGTGGAGCAGCTCTCGTTCCTCGAGTTCTCGCAGTGTCTGCCGGCGCCCACCTGCATTGTGAGCCTCAGCATGCGGCCGTTCGACGGAAATGCCGTACTGGAGCTGAATCCGACGATGGTGTTTCCCATCCTGGAAATGCTGTTGGGCGGTTCCGGCAAGACACCTTACAAAGTGACTCGTGAGATTACGGAAATCGAGCAGTCGATTCTGGATGGGCTCTTCCGGATTATTCTGCATGATCTGAAAGAAGCATGGTCGCCGATTTCGAATATCAACTTTGCCATTGAGGCCCACGAGACGGAGCCGCAACTTCTTCAAATCCTTGCACCCAACGAGGCGGTGGTGACGGTGGGGATGGAGATCCGGATTGGTGAAGTGGCGGGGATGATGAACCTGGGCATACCGTCTATAATCATCAAGATGCTTCGACAGAAGTTCGATCAGCAGTGGTCGGTGCGCAAGTCGGAGTCGACGGAGGAGGAGCAGGCTCGAATTCTCCATCTCATCAAGCCCGCGCAGCTAAAGTTCGATGCGAGGCTGCAGGGACCCTCACTCACCGTGGAACAGATGCTGGACCTGCAACCGGATGATGTCGTCGAGTTTGATTTTCCGGTGAACAGGCCTGTGAACTTGCTGGTAAACGGGGCGCTGAAGTTTCACGGGCGCATCGTCGATACCGGGCGAAAGCGCGCCTTCCACATTCTGGCGGATCAGGCGGAAGAGTAGATCAGACCGGGCGCCTCGGGTGAAATAAGGAACCGGAGTATCCCCTCCCGGGCACACGGTGGCCTCAGCAGCCCGCCACGCTCGACGTGCACGATGCCCCGGTTCCTCATTTTGGGGCGCCGTCAAGTCCCTCACGGCACCCTGGGGCGTAGGTCCCGACGGAATGAGGACCCGATTCGAGCAAGGAACCCGCCACCGCTTACTCCTCCGTGCGGAGGCTGGATCGAGCCCTGAAACAGCTTCATTGGCGCCGGACGTGGTGTATACTAGCGCTTGCCAAGTGAGATTTCCAGAGTTTTCGGTCGTTTTTACCGTAAACTGCACGAATCGACATCGAATCAGCGGCTTGCGTTGAAGCAGACGTTTGCGTTTAACGTCCGGGCTGCCTCGGACGGATGTTAAGAGGGCGGCGTCATGGGGTCCGAATCGTCGAGTGGGAGCGTCGCACCGACACCGGGTCAGATCCGTAGGCAAGCACAACGGATCTTAACATCGGCAGCCTTCGCTGATACCGAACGGCTTCGCGGTCTGTTCGCGTGGCTCATTGAAGAGTCGCTTTCAGTGCGAAGGGATGAGATCAAGGAATCACTGATCGGGGTCGGCGTGTTTCATCGTGACCCCACGTGGGATCCGCAGTCCGACGCCCTGGTGCGGGTACAGATGCGCAACCTGAGGCTTCGGCTGGCGAAGTACTACGAGACCGAGGGACTGGCGGATGAGATCACGATCACCATTCCTCGTGGGCAGTACGTACCGCGCTTCACGTTTCGGAGCGACTCAAAACCCGCCCCTGCGACCGGGTTGCAACGCCGCCAGATCTGGACCGCATCCGCGGTAGCGGCCGGACTGATTGCCGCGGCAAGCGGACTGATACTCCTGCTGCGAACTCCGACTCCTCCGCCTGCGATTGGCGTCGCGCCCTTTCAGAATCTAAGCGGAGATGTCCAGAATGACTATCTCGCTCTCGGCCTGACGGAGGAGCTCACCGCATTGTTAGCCCGGTCGCCGGCGTTTCGCGTGGCGTCCCTGCCGACGCCGTTGACATCCGCCGGTGAGGCCAGTGGCGCGTTGCGGGCCAAGGCACGGGAGGCGAGGGTTGGCTTCGCGATTCTGGGCTCGATCCGGCGGACAGGGCCACCCGATGGTGGAAAGTGGTCGGTGACGGTCCGTCTGCTGGATACGCGTAATGGGTTCTACGTTTGGTCAGAACGTCTTACGGTTCCGGCCCCGGACCTGGAGGGCGTCCCGGACTCGATTGCGAACGGGATCCGCCTGGCCCTGTCGGTGCCGAGCGGGCGTGGGCCGATAAGTCCAGCATCCAAGCCAAATCGTTCCCCAGCGCAGGTCGAGGCGCACGAACTCTATCTGCGTGGACTGTACTTCCGTTCAAAGCCGGCGGATGGTGGTGCGCTGCAGGCCAGGAAGCTCTTCGAACAGGCGGTCAGCCTGGATCCACAACACAGCCGGGCGCATGTCGCCCTGGGAGAAGCCTATCTGACCGAGGCGTTTCAGGAGGGCAGCAGCGATCCACAGCGATTTCGAGCGGCCCGGCGTGAGGCGGACCTGGCGGCGCGGATCGATCCCGGTCTGCCCGAGGCGGCCGTCTTGCGCGGCCGGTTGGCCATGATCGCGGACTGGGATGCCGCGGCGGCGGAGGGCTTCTTCCGGACCGCGTTGGAGGCGGCACCGGGCAACGCACGCGCGCATCAGGCTTACGCTCTGTTCCTGATGAGCCGCGGCCGCCGTGACGAGTCTGTCGAGCAGATCACACAGGCGCGGGACCTGGACCCGATCACGATGAGCCGGGCCAATGACTACGGCGTGATTCTCTATGCGGCGCGCCGCTTCGAAGAGGCGCTACGCGAGTCGGGCAGGCTGCTGGAAGTGGCGCCGGAATCGGGGAGCGCTCATTTCCTGCGGGCCTCGATTCTCGACATGCTGGGTCGCGACGGAGAAGCGATCGCCGAGTTTCAGGCTGCGTTGCGTCAACAACCTGGAGCAAAGGAGATCCTGTCGCGGTATGGCACCGCGCTGGTGCGCGCCGGCCGAGTGGAGGAGGCACGCGGGGTGCTGGAGCAACTCACGCGCGAACCGGTGTTGCACGTACACCTGGCGATGCTTCTGGTGGCGCTGAAGGAAACGGACAGGGCGTTGGCTGAGTTGGCCGTGAGCTGCGATGGGCATGAGGCGGACCTGTTGTTCCTGGATGCCGAACCGCTATTTGATGGCCTGCGCGGCGACGCCCGTTTCCAGCGGATCAGGGCGCGAGTGGGCCTGTCGACGCGGTAGGGCAACGGCGCTCCAGCGGGAACTGGCCTAAGCTGGAGGAGAGAAGTGATCTCTCCCCATCAAGGTGAAGCATGAGAACGATGAGACAGTTCATTGCGGTACTTTGCGTAGTCTCAGCATCCAGCGTCTTTGGGCAGACGGCGGCGCCTCAAATATACGAGGGCACGAGAGCAAAGCAACCCAGCGAACCACATCGCAAGAGGTCCGCTGACGAATTTCGACTGGTGACCATCGCCCATCTGATGCAGCAGCCGAGCCCGCTCGAGGTAGGAAACACGCAATTGCACAGGCTGGGGGACCAGGCGGCGGCGGACATTGTGAAGATCCTGGGCGATGGCACTCTGAGGGAGGCTCAAGTGCCCATCATTCTCGATATGCTTCATAAGGCGTTTGAACGGCCGGCAGCAATTTTAAGACCGAATGACCGAACGCCAGGCGCGACCCTGTTTCTCCTGCGGACTATCGCAGTATCGAGCCACGACCCGGCCATCACGCAGCGGATCGAAGAGCTGCGGCAGTTGCTCGCCCCTCTTTCTGCCAGCAAGTAGCCGCTCACCGCGTCTGCCAATCGCCAGGACAGCCCGCTCGACCAAGGCAGCCGATTCGGGCAGGGGCTATGCTGTATGAGAGCCGGGACTCCGGAATTGAGAGCCCGGGAAAAGGAGAAACCTATGCTCTCTGCGCTCGCCCTCACGCTGCTACTCCAGACTGCGCCGGTGGCTGGCTGGACCGACTCCTATGTGTACGGGAACGGAATCCGCATCCACTACTGGCATGCGGCGAATGCCGGCAAGCCGGTGATGATCTTTGCGCATGGCTCGTCGGACGACGGATTGTGCTGGACGAACTTCGCCAAGGAACTCACGGCCAGCTATGACATCTATCTGGTGGATGCGCGGGGCCATGGGCTGACGGATCCGCCCAAGGTGGGTGATGGTCCGGATGCGCAGGTGGAAGATCTGGCAGCGTTCATTCGCGAGCTGAAGATTGTGAAGCCGATTCTGATGGGACATTCGATGGGCAGCAGTTCGGTGGCGTGGTTTTCGTCGAAGTATCCGGATGTGCCACGCGCGGTGATTCTGGAAGATCCGGGGCTGGTGCCGCGGCAACCCGGCGCGCCGGGCCCGGGCGGGGCGCAGGGCACGCCCGAGGAGCGGATTGCGCGGATGATCCAGCGCAACAACATGTCCCTGGAGGAACTCACGGCCGACTGCATGAAGAACAGCCCGAAGTGGGGTGAATCGGAGTGTGTCCTATGGGCGCCCTCCAAGCGCCGCCACCATCCGGCCACGGCCCTGGTTGGGATGGCGGGCCGTCCCCCGATGAAGGAACTTCTGCCCAAGATTACCGCGCCAACTCTGATTCTGAAGGCTGACGCGCAGGGTGAACTACGGAGGCAGAACGAGGAGACAGCGGCGCTGTTGTCAAAGGGCAAGATCGTGCATATCGACGGCGCGGGCCACAATGTCCGCCGTGAGAACAAACCCATGGCCCTGGCGACGGTTAAAACCTTTCTCGCCGGGGTTGACTAGGCTCCAGCCGAACGCGCAGAGAGCCAGGCATCAATCCACTGCCGGGCGGCGGCGAGATCGTCCTGGCCGAGCTCGTGGCCACCGGGATGATAGTGCAGGGCAAGCGAGGCTCCCGCTGTTCTGAAGAGTGACTCAAGGTGAGCCGTATTCGCCGGCTCCACAATGGGGTCGCGTTGTCCGGCCGCGAGCAATACGCGAACTCCGCGAAGATCGGGCACAACCGCCGGAACGAAGGGCACCATGGGGCGCAGCAGGATGGCGCCAGCAAAGAGCGCCGGCTCAGTGAACAGGATGCTGGAGGCGATGTTGGCACCGTTGGAGTAGCCGACAGCCACGGCCCTGTGGTGAGCGACTCCATATGTCTCCATCGCCGACTTCACAAACTGGCTGAGTTGCCGGGTACGGAGGGCCAGGTCTTCCTGATCGAAGACGCCTTCAGCCAGACGGCGGAAGAAACGCGGCAAGCCGTGCTCGGAAACCTGGCCTCGAGGGCTGATGAGGGCGGCGCCGGGCAGTAGCTCACGGCCGAGGCCGATGAGATCGTCCTCATTGCCCCCAGTACCGTGAAGCAGCACGAGAGTGACCGGGGGACCATCCGCGGCGCCGGGCACAAAGCGGTGCTTGAATCCCAGGTCGGTGCCCGTCATGCCACAGCTCCCACACGGCGATTCAGGGGCGGCAGGACCTCTTCGAGCGTGCCGCGCTGGGGTTCCAGCCAGAGCGGCAGCCTGAGCGAGGAGCCAAGATTTTCCAGCGCCTCGTCCACCGCGAAGCCAGGCTGGTCAGTGGCGATTTCGAAGAGGACGCCACCTGGCTCCCGGAAGTAGATGGAGTGGAAGTAGGTGCGATCCATTACGGGCGAGGAGTCGTAGCCCGAGTCGCCCAGCTTCGACAGCCATCCCTGTTGCTGGGCGTCGTCGGGAGCGCGCCATGCGATGTGATGGACGCTGCCAACAGCGATGCGGCCGGCGGGACTCTCCGGCACGGAGAGAATGTCGACGGACTGCCCTGCTCCGCCCTGGCCAGCTTCGAATCGGAGACGGTTGGTGTCTTCCCCGGTCTGGCGGAAGCCCAAGGTGTCCACCAACAGCGCCGAGGTTTCGCGAGGGTCGGCCGCCGTGATGGTGGCACTGTGGAACCCGTGGATGGCCGATGCAGTAGGGACCCCACCACCGCTCCATGTGCGGTTTGAATCCACATCGGGCGTTTCGATGAGCTCGATGCGCATGCCGTCATGGTCCATGAACGGCAGCGCAGTCTGCCCAAAGCGATCCAACGGCTTGCCGATGGCGACCTTGGCGTCCTGGAGGCGGTTCTCCCAATAGGCCAGCGAGCCAGGCGGGATGGCGAAGGCCGTGTGGGTGACCTGGCCGGAACCGGGACGGCCGCGACGAGCCCCCGGCCAGAGAAAGAACGTGAGGATGGTGCCAGGCGAACCGGCGCCATCGCCGTAGTAGAAGTGATAGGAGCCCGGGTCGTCAAAGTTCACTGTCATCTTCACGAGGCGCAACCCAAGGACTCCAGAGTAGAAGTCGAAATTTCTCTGAGGGTCACTGCCGATGGCGGTGACGTGATGGATGCCAAGAATGGATGGAGACATGGAGTTTTTCCTTCAATCGGCCGGTTGTGGAGTGGGCTGCCGCGCGCCCGACTGCGCCCGGGCCAGCAGGAGTGCATCAAGGGAGATGACCCCGGGGCCGAGAAGCAGCAGGGCGCAACCACTCACGAAGTAGAAGAGCGACGACTCGTAGGCGTGGCCGTGAGGATTCACGAAAGCCTCGCCGCGAGCCATCAGTTTCATCGTGGCCACAGCCATCGTACCGGCGATGGCAGCGGCGCCAACCGGGGTGGCCAGACCGAGGATCAGGAGAACTCCACCGGCAACCTGCGTGTAGGCGGCCGCGGCGGCGAAGAGCGGCGGGATCTGGAACTCGGTGGCGAACTCGGCGATGTCAGCCGCCTTGCCGGAGCCGTGATAGAGAAAAGCGATGCCCACGACGAGGCGCAGAGCCAAAAGGGCAACGCCCTGGCGGCCAGGGAGAAACGCCGGATAGAGCCAGCGGGGCATCACGCGTGTTCCTCCGCTGTTGTGGCGGCACGTTGCGGGTCAACCGGGGCTCCGGTAGGCCCACCGCACAGATGGCGCGTGCTGGCCTGATGGGCCCTGTCGGTCAGCAGACGGTCGGTGGCGGTGTAGCCCAACGTCATGGCGACGACAAGTAGCGCACCGGGCAGAACCGGTGGGCTGGGGACGGGGATGTCGAAGTAGCGGCACCCGACTCCGATCAGAAAGCCTACCAGCAGGCCAATGGCGATCTTCATGCGGAAAGTCTCCTCATTGTTTGGGTATTCAGAACTTGTAGGTGGTCCAGACGGCCACGAAATTCACGTTGCGCCCGGGAGGAGCCTGACGGAGAAAGTCTCCCGGAAAGAAGTGCAGATAGATGGCCGTCGCGCTCCAGTGGCGATTGAAGCGCCACTCCACTTGCGTGCTGGCGTGGGTTCCGATGTAGCGGGCAGAGGCGGCGCGACCTGACTGGATGAGATTGCCCGAGATGCCGTAGACACCGTCGTGAGTGCTCTGGCGCCAGAAGAAGTCGCCATCGACCGTCACGGTGAGAGGCCGGGCGGGCTGTAGTTCGACGGATGGATGGAGATCCATGATGTTGTAGGGCCCCAGAAGGTCGGCCTCGCTGAAATAGGCGCCTTTAGGGAATAGGGCGTTGAACGTGCCCAGAGTGTTGTCGGTGGGATTGCCATCGCCGCTGGCAACATCGGCTTTGAGACCGAGGCGCGGGTGGAACGGCAGGGATTCGAAGCGATAGCCCGTGTCGGAGGCCACGGTCCAGGCGCGAATGTCACCGGACGCGTAGCGGCCCCACTGGAAGACCGGTTCAATGTTGTAGTCCCAGGCTTCCGTCTTGCCCCAGATGCGGGCACCGGAGGAGTGGCGCTGTTCGCGGCCGGAGCCTGAGTCGAAGCGGGCCCGCTTGCGGTCGAGGCCGAAGTAATAGAGATCGATGTTGCCTTTGGGCAGCAGCGGGAAGGCGTGCACGGAGTAGACGCCCCAGAACGACCGGGTGTGGTCCGGCGAGTCGTCGAAGGCTCCGCGGTTCGTCTCAACGGGTCTGATGGCGAAGATGTCGAAGCGCCAACCGGACTGCCGGATGGTGACGAGAGCACCGTCGAAGGCCTGCCGGACATTCGGACCTTCGCGAAAAGAGACCAGGCGTGAGGAGCCGAAGGAGAGTTCCTGACGGCCGGCACGCAACGCGATGCCTTGCTTGCCGGATCCGGCTAGTTGGATCTCCATGAAGGCCTGCTGGACGTCAACGCGATCCGCATCGGGCGGACGAGGTCCACCTGTGCGTCCATTCTCCAGACCGCTCTTGAGCTGACCGAAGAAGCGGAGACGCGAGCCAAGATGGAGGTCGGCGTGGAGCATATAGCGCTGGAGCAGGTAGCCGTTATTGTCGTCGGGATCGCGGCCCCAGCCGCCATTGTTGAAGAACTCATACCGCTCGCGGATCTCGCCTCCGAGCGACAGGTAGGTTTTCCGATCCGGATCGAGGGGGATGAACTTGAGGGTATCGAGCGGTTCCTCCCTGCGTGCGGGGTCCTTCAAATAGGAGTAATCCTCGTCCACGCGCTGGGCCTTGAAAGGCGGTGGCGCCGGCGTCTGGGCGCAGAGGCGGGCGCAGAACAACGACAACAGCAGTGCCGCGCCCGAGCCTTGTGCACGAAACCTCAATTCCCTGCTCCTTTCTTCGTCAGAATGCCCAGCAGTTGCAGAACAGGCCGTCCGGCCAGGACTGCCAGCCGTGGCCGTGTCCGGCGTGCGAACAATGGGCGTGAACCCGTTGCGACTGAACGGCTGCGGCGTGCGGCGCGTGATAGCCACCATAGACCTTGACGGGCGACCAGTCCGGGCTGACTGGCAGCGGAGCGGGGTCAAGGTGCTGAAATTCGGCCGAGGCGTAGACGACCTTGCCGCCCACGATGGTGAGCACGGATTCGAGGTCGCGAATCTCCGCGTCCGGTATCGAGAAGTAGTCGGCGCTCAGCAGGGCGACGTCGGCCAGTTTCCCAGTCTCGATGGAGCCCTTCTGATCCTGTTCCGTTGAGAACCAACTGCTGCCCTCGGTGTAGAGGCGGAGGGCCGTGGTGCGGTCCAGGCGATTGGACTCCGGATAGAGGGCTAAGCCACCAACGGTCCGGCCTGTCACCATCCAATAGAGCGAGACGAAGGGGTTGTAGCTGGCCACGCGGGTCGCGTCGGTGCCCGCGCCCACCGGCAGGCCCATCTGAAGCATGCGCTTGATGGGCGGTGTACGCTCGGCGGCCTGTTGGCCGTAGCGGGCGGTGAAATACTCGCCCTGGAAGGCCATGCGGTGCTGCACGGCGATGCCGCCACCGAGGGCCGCGACACGATCGATGTTTTTGTCCGAGATGGTCTCGGCGTGGTCGAAGAACCAGTGCAGGCCGTTGAACGGAATCTCGCGGTTCACCTCCTCGAAGACGTTCAGGAAGCGAGAGATGGATTCGTCGTAGGTGGCGTGGAGCCGGAAGGGCCAGCGGTGTTCGGCCAGGTGCCGGACCACGGCCTTCAGCTCCGTTTCCATGGAGGCGGCAAGGTCCGGCCGGGGTTCGAGGAAGTCCTCGAAGTCGGCGGCGGAGAAGACCAGCATCTCGCCCGCTCCATTCATGCGGTAGAAGTGGTCGCCTTCGCCCGGGCGCGTGATGCCAGTCCAGCGGGTGAAGTCCTCCAGTTCCTGCTTCGGCTTCTGGGTGAAGAGGTTGTAGGCGATGCGAATGGTGAGTTGGCCCTGTTTACGAAGGTCCTCGATCACCGCGTAGTCGTCAGGGTAGTTCTGGAAACCGCCGCCCGCGTCGATGGCGCTGGTGAGGCCCAGGCGGTTCAACTCACGCATGAACTGACGGGTGGAGTTGACCTGATCGTCGTAGGAGAGCTTGGGGCCCTTGGCGAGGGTGGCGTAAAGGATGGATGCATTGGGCCGCGCGATGAGCAGGCCTGTGGGCTGTCCTCGATGATCGTGCTGGATCTCGGTGCCGGGCGGCGCCGGTGTGTCCTTCGTATAGCCCACGGCCCGCAGCGCTGCGGCGTTCAGCAGCGCCCTATCGTAGAGGTGCAGGACAAAGACAGGAGTGTCGGGCGCGGCCTCGTTGATCTCCTCGAGCGTGGGCAGGCGCCGCTCCGCAAACTGAAACTCGTTCCAGCCGCCGACGACGCGGACCCACTGTGGAGCAGGCGTACGGCGCGCCTGGTCGCGCAGCATGCGAAGAGCGTCGGCCAACGAAGGGACGCCGTCCCAGCGGAGTTCCATGTTGTAGTTGAGCCCACCGCGGATGAGGTGGAGATGGGAGTCGTTCAGGCCGGGGATGAGTGTGCGGCCATGCGCGTCGATGACGAGAGTGTCGGGACCGCGGTAGGGTTCCACGTCCTGATCGATCCCCACAGCCACGAACCGGCCGTCGTGAATGGCCACGGCTGAGGCCGGGATGTTCCCGGCCCCCAGTGTGGCGATGCTTGCGTTACGGATGATGGTTTGAGCAATCATGATGCCGCCTCTTGCGCAGTGCCGATTAGTGGCCGGCGCCGGCCAGCGCTGGAACATATTCGGGCAGCTGCGTTTCGGGCGCGTGGTGGACCATGGTATAGGCATACTCGACGCCGGCCCCATAGGCGCCGCAGTGCGTGCGAACAATGTCCATGACGGCGTTGTAGGTGTCGCGATGGGCCCAGTCGCGTTGCAGTTCCAGCAGCACCTGGAGCCAGGTGACGGGCTTGGCTCCGGCCTGGACTACGCGCTGCATAGCAGCATCGTGGGCCATCTGGGAAGCGTCTCCGGAGGCATCGGCAACGACGTAGACCTCGAAGCCATCGTGAATGGCCTGGATGGTCGGGAAGGTCACGCAGGCCTCGGTCCAGAGTCCGGCCAGGACGATCTTCTTGCGACCCGTGGCTTTGATCGCATCGACGAAGTTGGAGTCGTCCCAGGCGTTCATCGAGGTGCGTTCGATGGGTTCAACGTTGGGATAGACGGCACGGAGCTGAGGCCAGAGTGGACCGCTGAAACTCTGGGTTTCGACGGTGGACAGCACCAGGGGTACGCCGAAAACCTTGGCGCTCTTCGCGAGGCCGACCGTATTGTTGATGAGTAGTTGCCTGTCGATGTTCGACACACCGAAGATCATCTGCCCCTGATGGTCAATGAGGGCGAAGACGCAGTTGTCGGGCGTCAGCAGACCCTTCTCACTGAGGCGGCCACCCGAGCCGTTCTTGTACGCGCTGTTGTTGCTCATTGGGAGTTCTCCTTGCAAGCTGGAATTGCGGGCCGACGCGACCGTGGCGCGAAGGCCGGCGGGGCGAAGCATTCGTTTCGCATCCGCCACCGTGCTCTTGCAGAGTAAGGCTCCCGGCGGGTGTCTCAACACCCCAACCGCTCATAGCACTGTGCTCCCCCGAAAGAGGGAGTGACATCGAGAGTTTCTATAGGTGCGAGCTCTACGACATCTGGCGGCCCATGAGAGGGTCGCTGATACCGGGCAGCCCGTTCTCAACGCGTCCCGCGTAGCGGCGGAGATACCGTTCGGCGCCTTGCACCGTAACACTGAGGTCGTACCAGCGGAAGCTGCGTTGGAGAGGGACGGTCACGGATTGGTGGCCGTTCACCGGCACGGCGAGCTCGCGTTGGGAGCCGCCGTAGGAGTTGTCGCGGACCAGGACAGTCGCGGCTTGGGTGGCGGAGTGGTTGACGAACTCGACGACAACGTTGCCCGTCGGTGCGCCCTTGGCGTCACGTTCGTACTCGCAATGGACTGCGACCTGCGGGTCTTGCACTGTACCCGAGAACTCGCGCAGGAAGCCGTTGGGACCACAGACACGAAGATGGTACGCATTGTCCGCGAAGCCATCCAAAGCCCAGGCATCCTGGATCTCGCCGCCGGGCGCGACCGCATAGGCTCGGGTTCTCAGGACAGACGCCGCGCGATACAGGCCGGGTGTGTAGACATGGAACGCCGAGCCGGCCGAGCGAACACCGAAGAACTCGTTGCCGGCCTTGAGCGTGAGTTCCACACGAGAGCGATCGGCACTGAGAGCCGCTTCCGCGTAGAGCTGATAGGGCAGCGCCGTGGCGGGCCGAGTGCCGGGCTCCTGCTGCGGCATCCAGTCGGCAGCGAAGCGATTCTGGCGGTACTGGCCCATGTCGGAGGGAGTGACCCGGTGGTAGCCGGTGGGCAGGGGCTGGAACTGAGCTTTGTGCACCCCAGCCAGGAAGGTCTTTCGCGGAGGAAACGGCACGCTCTCGTGGCGTGCGCCGTCAGCGGCTCGAAAGACGGAGGAGAGGTCGCCACAGACGGCCCGCCGCCACGGTGTGATGTTCGACTCCCTGACTGGCTTGCCTGTGCGGTGGGTGAGGACGTTCTCCATCAACTGCAGGACCGACGTGTGGTCGAAGACCTGGGAGCAGACGAAGCCGCCCCGGCTCCAGGGCGAGGCCACCACCAGCGGCACGCGAAAGCCAAGGCCGACCGGCCCGCCGCGGGATTCATGCGGCGTATAGCGCTTGAGATCTTGTTCGAGCGGAAGGTACTCGAGTTCGGCCTGGAGCCCGGGGGAGGTCCTGCCGGTCTCAGGATTCGACGGATCAGGCGCGACAAACGGCGGGACGTGGTCGAAATACCCGTCGTTTTCGTCGTAGGTGAGGATGAAGATGGTCTTCTTCCACACGTCCGGTTTCTTAGTGAGAATGTCCAGCGCTTCGGCGACATACCAGGCACCGTACCAGGGGGCTCCGGGATGATCGGAGAATCGCTCGGGTGCGACGAGCCACGACACGGCGGGCAAGGCTCCCGACTCAACATCCTTGCGGAACTGATGGAGAACGTCGCCCTTGGGGATCAACATCCGGCGTTCCACCGCGCCGTCCTGATAGGACAACGGCTCCAGCGCGCGGTAGTGCGGATCACCCGTGTTCGTAGTGAACGCCTTGTCGTGGAGGGCCCGCTCTCGCGGCGTGAGTCTGGCCACGGCCTCATCGGTCCACTTCGGCTTCTCCGTCTGGACCATCCGCAACAACTCTTCCTTCTCCCTGAGTTGTCTTTCCAATCCTCGCTGTTCGGGTCCGGCCTGCGTCACGCGCTTCTTCAACTCGTCGATTTCGGCAGGAAGGGTCTTTGACAGGCGATCCAGCTCCTTGCGGAAGTTGGCCGATGCGCCCACATTGAACTGCTCGAAGAACTCTATCGGGTTGTCGGTGAAGTTCGCGAGCCATGCCTCTTCCTCATCGTTGAAGCCGGTGGGCACACTCAGCTCATTCTGATAGATCCTCCAGGAGATACCGGCGTCCTCCAAGCGCTCTGGGAAGGTGGTCCAGCGACTGGGCACGCCGTAGTCGACCTCGGAATTGCGCACGTTCGGAGCGGAGCGGACTTCAGGTTTCTCGCGAACGGTACCGGTCCACAGGTAGAGGCGGTTGGGCGTGGTTCCAGTGAGGGACGAACAGAAGTGTTGGTCGCAGACCGTGAAGGCATCGGCGATGGCGTAGTAGAACGGAATGTCGTTGCGGTCGTAGAAGCCCATGGTCAACGGCATGCCCGCGCAGTCCTTGTTGCCCGAGGGTTTGGCCTGCAGCCACCTGTCGTGATTGCCGTGATTGCGGGCATCGGTCTGATCGCGCCAGGAATGCGGGAGCGAGCCGAGCCAGGTGGCCTTCGTCTGCGTGATGTTGAGGCGGAAAGGCGCGTACGTCGCGCCGACGTCGTTGGTCTGCAACCATACAGGCTTGCCATCGGGCAACTCCACCGCCCGAGGGTCGTTGAACCCGCGCACGCCGCGCAGGCGGCCGAGTGCGTGATCGAACGAGCGGTTCTCCTGCATCAGGACCACAATGTGCTCGGCATCGAGATAGGTGGTGCCCGGCGTGGGTTCAATCGCCGAGGCTCTCTGGACCGAGGCCAGTAACGAACGGGTGAGGGCCGCCGAGCCGGAGAGGGCTGCGGCTTGTTTGAAAAAGTCTCTACGCGATGGCATGCGAGGAAAGGTCTCGTGGTGACGGAGTGCGATTGTTCCCAGAGCAGCGGCCCGAGTGGACCTGGCCGGCTGCCGTCCTTCTATTGTGCATGAAACGCGGTTTCAGTCCTGTGAGGACTCGGTGAATTCGTCCCGAGTGGGCAGACACGTAGGAGCCGGGCAGCAGGGTGCGGGCGGCACGTATGAAATCTGCAATGAAATGTTATAGGCTGTGTGACACACATTACCGGCAGCGGATTCCACGGGGATCGATTGGAGTCTGGGAACGCTTCAAGCTGTCCGGCGATGAATGTTGGGTCTGGGACCGATTTTCCAAGTCGAGAGGGGTACTTCAATGTTGAGATGGATATGCTTCGCCGCATTCCTGTGCGCTCTGAACGCGCCGACATATGCGCAGGTCGCGTCAGCGGAAATCAGCGGAACCATTCTGGACACCAGCGGCGCCGCATTGGCCAATGCCAAAATCACAGTCACGAACTCGGGGACTAATCGCGAGCACGCGACAATCAGCGATGCCGCCGGGGCCTACAAGGTTCAGTTACTTTCACCGGGCGATTACGTGGTGACCGTGGAAGCGCCCGGCTTCCGCCGCCTGGTGCGGAGCGGCATCACCCTGCAGGTGAATCAACAGAGCCAACTGGATCTCACGATGCAACTGGGGCAGACGTCCGAGGTACTGGAGGTGACGGAACAGGCGCCGCTGCTGGAATCGGAGTCGTCGGTCCTGGGCACCGTGGTGAACGAGAAACTGGTGAACCAACTGCCGCTGAACGGACGGAACTTCGTTCAGTTGGCCACGCTGAGCCCGGGCGTGAACGGAGTGGGTTATTCGGCGGGTGGGACGATCATGAGCGGCTCGCGGCCCGATGACCGCCGGCCGGGCACCGAGATCTTCTCCAATGGCAACCGCGAGGGATCGAACAACTTTCTTTACGACGGTATCGACGACAACGAGCGGTTGACCCTGTCCATCGTCCTGCGTCCCCCCGTGGAAGGCGTGCGGGAGTTCAAGATTCAAACCAACCTCTATAGCGCCGATGTGGGGCGCAATTCCGGCGCCGTGGTCGACGTCATCACGAAATCCGGTACAAACCAGTTTCACGGCAGCGCGTTTGAGTTCCTGCGCAACTCGGCCATGGATGCGCGCAGCTACTTCAGCCCAAAGGGCACGGCGTTTCCGTCGTTCCGTCTCAATCAGTTCGGAGCCTCCTTCGGAGGGCCTGTGGTTCTACCGAAGCTCTATGACGGCAAGAACCGCACCTTCTTCTTCGTCGACTACGAAGGTTACCGGCGCGACTCCCAACAACTGCTGCTGGGCAATATCCCGACCACGAAGATGAGGACGGGCGACTTCAGCGAGACGGCGACCATCTACGATCCGCTGACGACGCGAGCCAACCCCAACGGCTCGGGGGTCATTCGTGATCCCTTTGCGAACAACCTGATTCCCTCCGACCGCTTCGACCCCATCGCGGTAAAAATGGTGCGCGCCTATCCGACGCCGACTTCCAGCGCCCGGTTCAACAACTACCTGGCGAATCTGGTGCAGAACCAGAAATGGAACCAGGGCGACGTGCGCATCGACCATCAGATCTCGTCGAAAGACAATTTCTTCGCACGCTGGTCCATCCAGAACACCGAGACCATCGTGCCCAGCAGTTTTCCGGCGACCAGTATTCCCGGCATTTCGATCCCGGTCAACCTGGCTGACGAAGCGTCGTTCGCGGGTACGTCGTTTTCACCCGACCAGCACGCCGTGGCGAGTTGGGCGCGCGTATTTACGCCGAAACTCGTAAATGATCTCCGCGTGGGCTTCAATCGATTCCGGCTGGACTATACGGCGGATCAGTTCGCGCCAGGTCAGGCATTGGGCAATCAGTTGGGGGTCCCCAACTCGAACGCGACACCGGCCGAGCAGAACCTGCCCATCTTCTCGCCCGCAAACTACATCGGTATTGGGCAGACGCGGTCGCTGCCCATCTTTCGGCGCGAGAACACCTACCAGATCGTCGACAACATGAGCTACAACAGCGGCGCGCACACTCTGAAATGGGGCGTGGACTTCCGGCGCCGCCAGCTCACCATCTACCAGACCAACCAGGGTAACGGCCGGTTCAACTTCTCGCCGGCGCTAACCGACTCGCGGAGCGGTTCCGGCGGCGACAGCATGGCCAACTTCCTGCTGGGCTTCCCAACGCTGGCGGCGCATGATTACACACTGAACTGGCCGGGAGAGCGGGGCAGTGAGCTGGGCGTGTATTTCGCTGATGACTGGCGCCTCACTCGAAAGCTCACTTTGAACCTGGGCTTGCGCTGGGATTACTACAGCCCCTACAGCGAGGTTGCGAACCGCTGGGCCAATTTCAATCTGGCCACCGCCAAGATCGACGTTGCCGGCCGCAACGGTGTGGACAAGTATGTCGGAGTGAAGCCGTATCACAAGAACTTCGGACCTCGCTTCGGCTTTGCCTATCAGTTGATGGCGCACACGGTAATTCGCGGCGGCTTCGGCATGTTCTACAACCCGACTGGCAGCGAAGGCGGAAGCCTGCGCCTGTTCCGGCAGTTGCCGTTTGGCTCCACGGTGACGGTGACGCCCGGCGACATCAACGTGGGACCGCGGGTCCGCGATGGGTTCGCTCCCGTGCAGCCGGTGGACTTCAGCCTGGCGGACAGGCCGTTCGGCGCGGTGTTCGCCGTCGACGCAAACTTCCGGCCGTCGTACGCCGAGCAGTACAACCTGACGGTGGAGCACGAAATCGCACCGATGGCCCTGGTGGTGAAGTTGGCCGCCGTGGGCAACCTGGGCCGGCGCTTGTACAACACCTACAACGCCAACCAGCCGATTCCCGGCGCGGCGGCGCTGAACACGCGGCGCCCACTCTATGGCATCGCACCGAGCATCAGCGATGTCAGCTACTTTTCGACGGACGGGCTGAGCTCGTATCACGCGATGCAACTGACCGTCGACAAACGCTTTGCCAAAGGGCTAAGCGGGTTGCTTGGCTACACATGGTCGCACGGTATCGACAATGTGCCGCTGGAGTTCGGTGGGGGCTCCGCCGGACCGCAACCGCAGGATCCGCGCAACCTGAAGGCCGAGCGCGGCAATTCGATCACCGATATGCGCCACCGTCTCACCGTCAGCTACCTCTACGAGATGCCTTTCGGCAAGGGCAAGGCGCTGATGAACCGTGGCGGCCTCACCAACTTTATCCTCGGCGGCTGGCAGACTAACGGCATCCTCGTGGTGCAAAGCGGACTGCCTTTCTCGCCAGTGCTCCAGACCTCTACGACGAACGGCACAGGCAGCCGGCCGGACGTCGTGGGCCCCGTGAGCTACCCGGGCACGCGGCTGAAGTGGTTTGACGCCTCGGCGTTCGGTACTCCCGCGGCGTACACGTACGGCAACGCCGGCCGCAACATTCTGTTTGGCCCGGGCCGCTGGAACTGGGACATGTCTCTGTTCAAGCACTTCGTGATCAAGGAGGAGATGAGATTTGAACTCCGCGCGGAGGCGTTCAACATCTTCAACCATCCTCAACTGGGCCAGCCGAATGCGAGCATCGGCAATGCCCAGGTGGGTCAGATCACCAGCACAGTCGGGAACCCGCGGCAGTTACAGATGGCTCTGCGATTCCAGTTCTGACAGAGACCGTGATGGGCCGGCATGCACCGAAAGGCGCAATGCCGGCCCCACGGCCGCCAAGTCTCACAAAGGAGTCAACCATGGCCCTGCGGGCCGCCAAAACGGAGGAGGCCGCTCCCCTTGTCCCAGTCCCGGAACGTAAGTGACGGGCTCCCAGCGCGTCTCCAACGGAGCGGGCACCCGTTGCCAACGCGTCTTCAACGGAGCTTATGATGCAACCTGAGGGGCTGATTCGAATGGGCATTTCACGCAGAGACTGGACTCTCCTAATTCCCGCGTTGACGGCGGCTACGGCCGCAGCGCAAGAGCAAGCCGCTACAGGTCTTCCTTCGAAGGTGTATCACGCGGACACAATCTCCTACGGCGGCGACGACAAAAAGAAGGGACGCCGGTTCCTGCGAGGGGCTGAGCACTCCGGTTTCACCTTCGAAGTGCACGAAACGGTCCTCGGACCGGGGATGGAAACGCATGCCCCGCACAAGCATGAGCACGAGGAGTTCGTAATTCTCGTAGAAGGAATGGTCGAGGCGTTTTTGGACGGCAAGACCGAGAGAGTAGAGCCAGGCTCCGTCGTGTACTTCGGCTCGAACCGCATGCACAATCTAAGGAATGCGGGCGCCGGCCCGTGCAGATACTATGTCATTGAGCTGCGCGGCAAGGCGGCCTGACCCGCTTCGCGCCCGCGTCGTCGATTGGGAGGAAAGGCCATGAAGAGAATCTGCTCGCTAAGGGGACTCCTTTTGTCCGCTGTCGTGCTGGCGCTACCCATGCTGGCCTGGCAAGTGCCCACAGGGCGGCCTGAAGACGTGGGAATGTCCGCGGAGCGGCTGCAAAGGGTTCACGAGTCAGTGCAACGGCACATCGATGCCGGCGAGATTTCCGGCGCCGTGACCATGGTCGCGCGGCGCGGCAAGATCGTCCATGTTCAGGCCCACGGGCTGATGGATCTCGAATCGAAGAAACCCATGACGGCGGACGCGATCTTCCGCATCGCCTCAATGACTAAACCGATCACCGGCGTGGCGGTGATGATGATGGTGGAAGAGGGCAAGGTCCGGCTGAATGACAAAGTGTCCAAGTTCATCCCCGAGTTCAAGGAGATGAAGGTCGCCATGCCGATGGACTCTGTCACACCTCGACCCGTAGGTCCGCGCGGCAGCGACCAGGATCACTATCTGGTGCCGGCCTATCGCGAACTCACGGTTCGCGATCTGTTGACGCACACGTCAGGCCTGGTCAGCGGCGGACTCGGCGCGCGCGTCGCCGCCAAGACCACGCCCAAGATGACGGGCGACACACTGGCGACCTATGTTCCGCGACTAGCCGCCGTACCGCTGGACTTCCAGCCAGGAACGCAGTGGGCCTATAGCGGCGCGGCTGGTCCCGAGGTGCTCGGACGGATTGTCGAGATCGTGTCCGGGCAGCCTTACGATCAGTTCCTTCGCACCCGGATCTTCGAACCGTTGGGCATGAAGGACACCTTCTTCTACCCACCCGACGACCGGCGGCCACGGCTCGTGACTCTGTACTCGAAGAGTCCGGACGGACTCAAGAAGGCCCCGAATCAGGACGGCTTCTCCACCAAGACGTTCTTCGGCGCCGGCGGCAGTCTGATGTCCACCGCAGCCGACTACCTGCAGTTCGCGCAGATGCTCTGCAACGGCGGCAAGCTCAATGGGCACGTCCTTTTGAGCCCGAAGACCGTGCAACTGATGGCGTCGAACCATGTCGGCGACATGTTCAACGGCAAGCTCGGCCGGCCCGCGGCGGGCATGGGCTACGGCTTGCTTGTAGGGATTGTCGAAGATTCGGTCGCGGCCGGCTGGCGTGTCTCCAACGGCAGTTTCGGTTGGGACGGCGCCTATGGAACGCTGGCTTGGATTGATCCTTCCGAGAAAATGGTCTCGATCCTGATGATCCAGACGCAGGTCTCGCAGGTGCAGCGTGACTTTGAGAACGCGGTGCTGCAGGCAATCGTCGAATAAGCGGCGCCCACGCTGCCTAGGTGAGCAGCGGTTCGACCAGTTCTCCGTGCACGTCCGTCAATCGGAAATGCCGCCCCTGGAACTGATACGTCAGCTTCTTGTGGTCAATCCCCAGGCACCTCAGAATCGTCGCCTGCATGTCATGAACATGCACCGGATCCTTCACGATGTTGTAGCTGAAGTCGTCCGTCTCGCCAATCCGCACGCCCGCCTTTACGCCGCCACCTGCCATCCACATGCAGAAGTTACGGGGATGGTGATCGCGCCCGTAGTTGGATTCGCTGAGGCGGCCCTGGCAATAGACCGTGCGGCCGAATTCCCCGCCCCACACCACAAGCGTGTCGTCCAGCAAGCCGCGTTGTTTCAGGTCCGCCACCAGCGCCGCCGTCGGCTGGTCGGTGCCTCCGCATTGCAGCGCGAGATCCCGAGGCAGATCATTGTGCTGGTCCCAACCACGGTGATAGAGCTGGATGAAGCGCACGCCACGCTCGGCCAGACGCCGCGCCAGCAGGCAGTTTCGCGCGTAGCTACCCGGCTTACGTGATTCCGGCCCGTACATCTCGAAGGTGCTCTCCGGCTCTTTCGACAGGTCCACCAGTTCCGGCACCGACGTCTGCATCCGGTACGCCATCTCATACTGCGTGATGCGCGTCTCGATCTCCGGATCGCCCACCTGTTTGAATTTGATCTCGTTCAGCTTCCCGATCGCATCCAGCATGGACCGCCGGTTCTGCTTCGTAATGCCCCTTGGATCGGAGAGGTACAGCACCGGATCGGCCGAGGCTCGGAACTTCACACCCTGATAGTTGGACGGCAGGAAGCCGCTGCCCCACAGCCGCGAAAACAAAGGCTGATCGGTGTTCAAAGCGTGCGCCTGGCTGACCATCACGACAAAGGCAGGCAGGTTCTCGTTCTCGCTACCCAAGCCATAGCTCACCCATGCGCCGATGCTGGGCCGGCCCGGTTGTTGGCTGCCACTCTGGAAGAACGTAATCGCCGGATCGTGGTTGATCGCCTCGGTGTGCACCGTCTTGATGAGCGCCAGATCGTCGATGATCTTTGCCGTATGCGGCAGAAGCTCACTCACCCACGTGCCGGTCTGCCCGTGCTGCTTGAATTGGAACATCGACGAAGCCACGGGGAACGTTGCCTGGCCGGAAGTCATGCCGGTGATGCGCTGCCCGTTCCGTATGCTGTTGGGCAGGTCGACACCCTGGTAGTTCTTCATCTGCGGCTTGTAGTCGAAGAGGTCCATCTGCGAAGGCCCGCCGGATTGGTGTAGAAGGATCACCCGCTTGGCCTTCGCCGCAAAATGAGGCAACCCCGGCAAACCAGGAATCCCCTTCTTCGTTTCGGCTCCGAAGAGGTGCGACAACGCGGCCACGCCAATGCCCATGGGCAATCGAGTGAGGAGTTCGCGGCGGTTCATGATGTCATCTACTCCTTCGTAATGGTCTCGTCCAGGTTCAGCAACACCGTGCACAAGTTGGTCCAGGCGGCCAGGGTGGCAGGCTCCACCTTGCGGTTCACCGCCGATTCACCGATCTTCAGCAGATCCTCGGCATTGGCCTTGTTCTGCTTGTAGGTCGCCATCTCACCCCGCAGCGAGGCTCGCAACACCTGCAACTCTTCCTTCGAAGGCGGCCGCGCCGTCACTTGCTGGAAGGCGTCACGCAGGCGCTGGTCATCGGTCTCCGGTTTCCCCAGCAGTTCCTGCGCCAGATTTCGGGCAGCTTCTACATAGGTGGGGTCGTTCAGCGTCACCAGCGCCTGCAACGGCGTGTTTGTCACTGCCCTGCGGGCGGTACACTTCTCGCGATCCGGTGCGTCGAAAGTGTTCAGCGACGCGGGCGGCACGGTGCGTTTCCAGAACGTATACATCGAGCGCCGGTAGAGCTTGTCGCCGTGATCCTGTTTGTACTCCTGCGCCGAGAACGCCTCGCCGAACGCAAGCTCTTCCCACAGGCCGGCCGGCTGATAGGGCAGCACGCTGGGCCCGCCGACTTTCTCTTTCAATAGTCCGCTGACCGCCAGGGCATTGTCCCGGATCATCTCGGCCTGCAGCCGGAACCGCGGACCACGCGCCAGCAGCCGGTTCTCCGGATCCTTCTCATGCAGCGCCGGAGTCACCTTCGACGATTGCCGGTAGGCTGCCGATGTGACGATGAGCCTCTGCATGCCCTTCACGTCCCAGCCCGTCCGAATGAACTCCGTCGCCAGCCAGTCGAGCAACTCGGGATGGACCGGCGGCTCACCCTGCGACCCGAAGTCTTCCGACGTCTTCACGATTCCTGTGCCGAAGTACATCTGCCAATAACGGTTCACCGCAACACGAGCAGTGAGCGGATGGTTGGGGTTCACCAGCCACTGTGCCAGGGCCAACCGGTCTGCCTTCGCTCCGGCCGGCAGCGGCGGCAGCATGGCGGGCACCCCAGGGGTCACCTTCTCTACTTTGTTGGTGTAATCTCCACGACCAAGTAGATACGTGTCGCGCGGCTTGGCCGCTTCCGCCATCACCATCGTGGTGGGGATCTGTTCTTCCAGCAGTTCCTTCTGCTCGCTGAGCTTCTTGAACTCGGCGTAGGCGCCGCGCCAGTCGGCCGGCGCTACCTTCGTCAGGTAGTATTGCCGCAGCCGCGAGTACTGATCGCGCGACCGCTTGCCAGGGGTCGCCAGCAGTACTTGCGCAGGGTACTCCAGCGCCAACTGCTCGGCCTGTTCCGGCCGTAGGGCCTGGCCATAAACCCGCAGATCGTCCAAACGACCCCGGAAGAAGCAGCCCGTCGCCGTGTTGTTCAGGTCGATCGGACCGTCGACTTCTACCGGCCCGGGCAGCGTCTGCTTCTCGACGATCAGCTTGGTTGGTTCACCATCAAGAAACAGGCTCACCTGCTTACCGTCACTGACCACAGCCGCATGGTAAAGCCGGCCTTGCTCAATCCACTCGTCCGACCGCACCTGGTACTCCTTCGCCGGTCCGTCGAACCAGCGCACCTCCAGGTGATGCCCACGGCGCAGGCGCGGCAGCGTCTCAGGACTACCGAAGCCGACCTCGAAGCCCTTCTGTCCCTCCAACTGCTGGAACATCTTCGACTCTTTCTGACGGCCGATGCGGAACCAGAACGCAAGCGTGAACGGCTTGCCTGGCTCCAGTACCCCGGCCGGCCAGCGAATCTGCGTCGACGCATCGATATCGGCCGCGCGATTCACCGGACCGCCACCGGCGTATACGATGTCGCCCTTCAACACCCGGCCATTACGGAAATGCCCGCTGATGTCCGTCAGATTGCCGTCGAGCTCATACCAAGCCCGCAGCCCTTCTGTGGGCGAGACCGGATTCGCGTTGTCGAAGCTGGCCTTTTCCCAGGCCCACTGCGCGACCATGAGGTCCTCCGGCGGCAGTTGGTCCATGCGCGCCTGCAGCGTCTGTTTCAGCTCGGCCAGTTGCCGACCCTGTGTCTCGTCGGGCAGCTCCAACAGCGGCTCGGCGTTGCCCTTCTGCCCATCCAGGCCCTTCTCATTCAATGTGTTGAAGAAGGCGCCGAAGCGGTAGAAGTCTTTTTGCCGAATGGGGTCGTACTTGTGGTCGTGGCACTTGGCGCAGCCCAGGGTCGTGCCCATCCAGACGTTCGAGGTGGTCTCCACGCGATCGGCCACATACTCGGCCTGATACTCTTCCGGGATCGCACCGCCTTCGAAATTGATCATGTGATTGCGGTTGAAGCCGGTGGCCACCCTTTGCTCGCGCGTCGCGTTCGGCAGCAGATCGCCGGCCAGTTGCCACAGTGTGAACTGATCAAAGGGCAGGTTGCGATTGAAAGCCGAAATCACCCAGTCGCGCCACGGCCACATGTCACGATGCGAGTCGATGTGATAGCCATGTGTGTCGGCGTAACGAGCCAGATCCAACCACTGCATCGCCATACGTTCGCCATAGCGGGGCGACGCGAGCAGGCGATCCACCACCTTCTCGTAGGCGTCCGGAGACTTGTCCTTAAGGAACGCCGCCACCTCGGCCGGCGTCGGCGGCAGCCCTGTGAGGTCGAACGTGACGCGCCGGATCAGAGTCGACCTTGCGGCCTCCGGGGAGGGCGGCAGTCCTTCGCTCTCCAGCTTGGCCAACAGGAACGAATCGATGGGATTCCTGGCCCAGTTTTTGCGCTTGGTCACAGGCGGCGTCGGGTGCTTGGGAGCCTGGTAAGCCCAGTGCGTCTCCCACTTCGCACCCTCGTCGATCCAGCGCTTGATCAACGCGATCTCGTTTTCGTTCAGCGTCATGCCGGAGGTGGGCGGCGGCATCCGCATGCCCTTCTTCTCGTGGCTGACCCGCTTGTAGAGCTTGCTCTCCGCCGAATTGCCGGGCGTTATGACGCCTTTGCCGAATGCGCTTTCGCGGTCGTCGAACCGCAGCCCTGCTTTGCGCGTCTGCTCGTCGGGACCGTGGCATTTGAAGCACTTGTCCGACAGAATGGGCCGCACTTCGCGGTCGAAATCGACCGGCTTCGCGCTGCCCGCAAACAACACGCCCGGCAATACAGCAATGATCCAGATAGCCCGCATCCCAGCCCGGCTCCTCAGTGAGTGATGCTTGACATGTTATCGCACCACGCGCCGCACCACATCCGTATTGAAGTCAGCCCGGGCGCGGATCAGATATCCAATTGCGGCCGCGCGGGTTCCGGCCAATCGATGTGGAAGAACTTACCGCGCGGCTGGTCCACTCGTTCGTAGGTGTGGGCGCCGAAGAAATCCCGCTGGCCCTGCAGCAGATTCGCCGGCAAACGGGGTGCCCGGTAGCTGTCGTAGTAGGCCAGCGCCGAGAAGAACGTCGGGGCGGGCACGCCATACGTCGCGGCTGCCGATACCACTTTGCGCCAGTTGTCCTGGCAGCGGTCGATTTCACTCTTGAAGTAAGGATCGAGCAGTAGATTGGCGAGTTGAGCGTCGCGGTCGTACGCTTCCTTGATCTTCTGCAGGAAACGCGCCCGGATGATGCAGCCGCCGCGCCAGATCATCGAGATCTCGCCGAAATGCAGCGTCCACTTGTACTCCTTCTGCGCTTCCCGCATGAGCTGGAAGCCCTGGGCGTAGGAGCAGATCTTTGAGCAGTACAGCGCGTCGTGAATCGCCTGCACCATGGCAGCCTTGTCGCCGTCAAACTTGCCGGTGGGACCACTAAGGATCTTGGCCGCCGCCACCCGCTCTTCCTTCACCGCCGAGATGCAGCGGGCAAACACGGCCTCGGCCACGGTCGGTGCCGGCACGCCCATGTCGAGGGCGCTCACCGATGTCCACTTGCCCGTTCCCTTCTGACCGGCCGTGTCAAGAATCACATCGACAATCGGTTTGCCCGTCACCGGATCCGCCTGCCCCAGAATGTCGGCGGTGATCTCGATCAGGAAACTGTCCAGCACGCCCTTGTTCCACTCGGCAAAGACCTTGGCGCACTCTGGAGCGCTGTAGCCCAGCACCCCCGTCATCAGCGCGTAGGCCTCGCAGATCATCTGCATATCGCCGTACTCGATGCCGTTATGCACCATCTTGACGTAGTGCCCTGCCCCGTCCGGCCCGATGTAGGTGGTACACGGCACTCCGCCGGCAATCGGCTTGCCCGGCGCGGCGCCTTCCAGCGGTTTGCCCGACTCCTCATCCACTTTGGCGGCCACCGCCTCCCAGATGGGACGAATGAACTCATAGGCCGCCGGGTCGCCGCCGGGCATGAGCGACGGGCCGAAGCGCGCGCCTTCTTCACCACCCGAGACACCCGAGCCGATGAATCGCAGCCCCTTGGCCTTCAGATCCTTTTCCCGCCGGATGGTGTCGTTCCAGTTCGCGTTTCCGCCATCGATGATGATGTCGCCATTCTCCAGCAGTGGAATCAGCCCGTTGATCACGGCATCCGTTCCGGCGCCCGCTTTCACGAGAATCATCACGCGTCGCGGCCGCTTCAGCGAAGCGACGAAGTCCCCCAGCGTCGCGAAGCCATGCAGTCCACCCGGAGTGTTGGGGTTCTCGGCGACAAACTTCTCCATAGTGGCCGTGGTCCGGTTGTAGACCGAAATCGGAAAGCCGTGGTCAGCGACATTCAGGGCAAAATTCTGGCCCATGACAGCGAGGCCAATGAGGCCAATCTCGGAAATTGGTTCAGCCATAACGCTCCTCTGTTGGATCTGTCCCTATGGTAACCAGATCTGCCGCGAGACAGCACTACGGCGTATAGATTCGTTACCTCCATCCCTCGCTGCATCAATCAGAGGCTGCCGGTCAATCGCGCCTTCACCCGGTTCGTCTCCGAGGCCCTCAACACGGTGACGCCATCAATGAGCTTGGCTCGTGACAGTGAGGCTCGAAACAACCCTTCCGAAGCATGATGCGGCTCCTGCAACAGATAGTGCAGCATCTCGTGTGCCAGCACCCGCGCCAGGGCCTTGGGAATGGCCGGCGGATATCCGACATAGGCTGCCAGCTTGTCGCAGTCCACCGTCATTAGCGGCTTCAACACTCCGTCGACGCTCTCGGTGCTCGCCAGCGCCCCGCCGGCCCACGGCGACCTCGCAATGCAGGCCCCGCTCGCGTCCACATACACGACGTCGCTGACGGCTCCCAGATGCATCCCTTCGCGCTCGACCATCACCTGAAACCTGACAGGGGTCGACTCGTAGATCGCGTTCAGCTCTGCCTGCACCGCCGCCTCAAACTCCGGACTCGGTACGAATGCGAGATGCAGCAACATCGCAACAATGTGGACCACGGCACATACCTCTAGCTCGTTGGACGAGGTCCGGTCGAAGAGGGAGTAGCGCCGGGATGTGAAGAATTGTAAGGTCCGCGCCGGGCCTGCCGCCTACTCGGGCACCACAGGCTGAGCCAACAGGGTTCGCCAGTTCGAGGGATCCGGTGTGTTGCCCGGATCTGTCACGTAAGACTCCCACCGCGGTCCTGCCGGTTGCCGCCGGTTCAACTCCAACCATTCATCCAGGGCCATATGCGTGGCGGGCAGCCGTTCGTAGGCACCTTCATGCACCAGAGTGGCGCAAGGGCCGCCCGGCAACTCCACGGCCAGAACGGGGTCCCGTCCCTCCACGGCCTCCAGCACCGGCATACCCACTTCGATCTCCATGAGCCCCTGGTCATCGAAGTTCAGGTATCGCGTGAAAGGCGCTCCTGAGATCGTGGCGCCACGCTCCACCGCACAGTTCCAGACAGCGGGCAGACAGTGGGTGAGCGCGGCCGCAATCTGATCCGGAGCAGTTCGAGCACGCATCACCAGGGCCGGTTGTGGGGCGAGAGAGAGCACAGTAGGTTCGGGCATCGGCAACTTCAGTCTACCTAGGCCATGGACCAGCGCCGCAAGCGCTGCAATCCGCTGCGCAACAGTCTCCAGATGCGGCCGGCCAACCAAACAAAGACAAACAGGAATCCGATGACGAGAAACAGCGCAATGATGGGGTGCGACGTTGTCAGCCAGACCATGAAGGGGGCGGCCACATCGCCCATCAGGCTCAGGGCCGCATTCGAGAACGGCTCCGGCGAGTGGTTGACGGCCAGTCGGGTGGCCGCCTTGGTCGCATGGCTCGTGAGGGCCACCCCGCCGCACAAAATCACCAGGACGAGGCGCACGACGGGATCCAGGTCGGCAAACGCCGTCGCCGCCAGAACAACGGCGCCGATCGGCCGGATCACCGTGTGCACAGCGTCCCAAACGCTGTCCACCCAGGGAATCTTGTCGCCGACAAACTCGGCTGCAAACGCCACCCCGGCAGCGATGAGCACGGCGGGATTGGCCAGCACCTCCAGACCCTGGAGCGTCGGCGGCAGATGCAGCACGCCAAACCGGATCGCGAGCCCCAGTCCCAGCACGGTGGAGTAGAGCCGCAAACCTGCGGCGAAGCCCAAGCCCAGCGTGGTGGCCAGTAGGTGAATGGCATCCATAAAGCGTGGTGATCCAGTTGTCAGAACATGATACGCCGAAAGGCCGGGAATCGTTCCCTGCTCGAAAAGGCGCCCACCTTCCGTGTCCCACGCGATATCTTGGAACGGGAGGCCTCGTGGCCTACCCTAGTCATCGCTATGTCACTTGATTACACCTACGAAGACGTCGCGAAGATGATCGACCACTCGCTGTTGAATCCCACACTTTCCTGGGACGATCTCGAAACTGGCATCAGTCTCGCTCTGGCCTACGATACGGCCAGCGTCTGCATCCTTCCCTATGCGCTGCGCCACTGCGCGGACCGCCTGCGCGGCAGCCGCGTGAAGGCCAGCACGACAATCGGCTTCCCCCACGGCGGCCACTCCACGGCCGTCAAACTGGCCGAGACGAAGCAGGCTCTGGCCGACGGCGGCGAAGAGCTCGACATGGTGGTCAACATCAGTGCCGTGCTCAGCGGCGATTGGGGCTACGTCGCCAATGACATCCGCGCCGTCGCCGACACCACGCATGCGGCCGGCCAGATGGTGAAGGTCATCTTCGAGAACGCCTATCTCAAGGACGCACAGAAGATCCGGCTCTGCGAGATCTGCGCCGAGCTACAAGTGGACTGGGTGAAGACATCCACCGGCTACGCTCCTTCGGGCGCCACGGACGACGATCTGCGCCTAATGCGGCTCCACTCGCCGGCTACCGTCCAGGTGAAGGCCGCCGGCGGAATTCGAGATCTCGATGCGTTGTTGCGCGTTCGGGCATTGGGCGTCACCCGGTGCGGGGCCACGCGTACAGCTGCCATGATGGAGGACGCCCGCCAACGCCTCGGGCTGTCGGCTATCAACTTCCAAGGCGCCGCGGCGCCGCAAGGTTACTAAGGAGAACATTGAATGCTGAAATTGGGATTCGTCAGCGCCATCCTCGCGGACCAGACGCTCACCGAGGTGCTGGAGTTTGCCACCGAGAGTGGGTTCGATTGCGTCGAGCTGATGTGCTGGCCCAAAGGCAAGGCTGAGCGCCGCTACGCCGGAGTCACGCACATCGACGTGGTCGACCTCAAGAAGGCCGAAGCCGCCCGTATTAAAGAAGAGTGCGCCGAAGCCGGCGTCTCGATCAGCGGCTTGGGCTACTACCCGAATCCGCTGACTCCGGACCTCGCCGAGGCGAAGGTCTACACCGATCACCTGAAGAAGGTGATCAAGGCCGCGGCGCTTCTTGAGGTGGGTGTGGTGAACACCTTCATCGGCCGGGATCCCAGCAAAAGCGTCGATGAGAACTGGCCGCGGTTCCTGAAGACCTGGAAGCCGCTCATCGCCTTCGCGGAAGCGAACGGCGTCAAAATCGGAATTGAGAACTGCCCCATGTCGTTCACGCGCGACGAATGGCCGGGCGGCAAGAATCTCGCCACCACGCCGGCGATCTGGCGCCGCATGTTCAACGACATCCCTTCCGACAACTTTGGGCTGAACTTCGACCCTTCGCATTTTGTTTGGCAGGGGATGGACTATGTGAAGGCGGTGCGCGAATTTAAGGCGAAACTATTCCACTTCCACGCCAAGGACGCGCGAGTCGACCGGGACCGTCTGAACGAAGTCGGCCTGCTCGCCTACCCGCTGGAGTACCACACACCCAAGCTTCCCGGTTTGGGCGATGTCGACTGGAGTAAGTTATTCTCCGCGTTGACAGAAGTTTACGACGGTCCGGTGTGCATTGAAGTGGAAGATCGGGCCTATGAGGGTAACCTCGAACTGCGCCAGGCCGCCCTGTTGCAGAGTGGCGGCTACCTCGCACAGTTCCTTCCGTAGTCTCCGTGCCCAGGCAACGGTGAGACCGGCTGCGGCATCTCTTCTATTAGTAGAAGCTGTGGCGGCCGGAACTCTACGAATTCGTCTGGCAACGCGGAATCGCGTTGTAGTAACCTTATGGTTGGATAGTTACGATTCAGAGTTGGAGGTCTCTTTCTTATGTTGAGTAAACTTCGCAGAGCTGCTCTGATGGCGGCCACCTGCCTCGTGATGGCGGGCTTGGCATTCGGCCAGATGGGCACATTTACTGGCAAAGTCACGGGCGAGGATGGCAAGGGCCTGCAGGGCGCCGTCATCAAGATCGAACGCAAGGACATCAAGGGAAATTGGAACACCAAAACCAATAAGAAGGGCGAGTGGACCTACAGCGGCATGCCGGTGCCTGGCCAGTTCGTCATTACCTGCGAAGTCAACGGGCAAGTCGTGGACACCGTGAACGGTATCCGCAGCCAGATGGGCGAGCCCCAGGAAGTCAGCTTCGATCTCCGCAAACTGGCCAGCAAGCGGCAGGCCGCGCAAAAGGCCGCCGAAACCGGCCAGATCAGCCAGGAAATCGCGAAGGAAATGACGCCGGAACAGCGCGCCGCCTTCGAAAAGCAGGTGAAAGAGCGCTCCGCTCAGATGCAGAAGAACAAGGCTCTGAACGACGCGTATAACGCCGGCATGACAGCCAAGGAAGCAAAGGACTATCCGGCGGCCATCGAAGCATTCAAGAAGGCCGGTGAACTCGATCCCAAGCAGTCCGCTGTTTGGATCCAGCTCGCGGCGTCCTATGACCTGATGGCGAAAACCAAGTCCGGCGCGGAGAAGGACACTGATCTCGCCGCGGCGGCCGAGAACTATTTGAAGGCGCTTGAGTTGCAGCCCGCTGACGCCGGCCTGCACAACAACTATGGCCTGGTTCTCGCCTCGCAGAAGAAGATCCCCGAAGCGCAGGCAGAACTGGAAAAGGCAGTCTCCCTGGAGCCCGCCGGCGGTGGAAAGTACATGTTCAACCTCGGTGCCGTGCTCATCAACACCGGCCAGACCGATCCAGCCATCGAAGCCTTCAAGAAGGCGACGGACCTGGATCCCAAATACGCTCCTGCCTGGTTCCAATACTGCACCGCGCTCAGCGGAAAGATGACCATGCAGGGCGACAAACCCGTGCCGCCGGCCGGCATGAAGGAAGCCTGCGAAAAGTATCTCGAACTCGACCCGACCGGACCCAACGTAGAGGCCGCTAAGGGCCTGATTACGCTGGTTGGCGGAACGCTCGAAACCTCCTACGTCAACCCCGACGCCAAAAAGGGCGGCAAGAAGACCAAGAAGTAGTTCTTTCCCGATTCTGATCGCGAAGCCTCGCTCCGGGCCCGTGCCGGAGCGAGGTTTTTTCTTTCGATGGAACACCAAAAAGGGGCCGCTCCCTGCCCGGGTGCGGCCCCTTTTATTGAACGCTGCTTACTGGACTCTTATATCTGCCCCTTCACTTTCTGAAGCTTGCCCTTACGGTCGAAGGTGACCATCAAACCGCTGCTATATCTCCAGACTTCCCCATCGTCCTGGACGTCGACCTGATCCGGGGGACCGTGCTGTATGTAGTACTTTCCACGGTCAGTGTCCGAGCCGCGCTTACCCGACTCGGCGAACTTCTGATTGGCGAACCGGATGCGCCGCTCGCGCTCCACGTCCGCACTCTCGGCGTCCCGCTTCGCCTGGTCCATTTCGATCATGGACACGTCCTTGTCGTGTTTTGCTGCTTGCGCGGCAATCTCCGCCTCGTGCTTGGCCTGGGCCAACTCATGCTCAATCGCTACGCGTTGGTGGGCCATCTCTTCCGCTTCGTGTTTAGCCTGGAAGCGCATCTGGCTGGCCGCCTCCTGCTCGAGCTTGGCCCGCTGCAACTGCAATTGCGCCTGCTCGGACTCCATTGAATCATTGGCGGCCGACTGGCCCAATTGCGCCTGCAGCCGTGCGCGCTCATGTTCAAGCCGTGCAATGTTGGCCTGGACTTCCGCCAGCTGCGCCTTCAATTCCGCCTGATCCTGCGCGGCGTCATCTCTCACGCCCCCGGGGATTCCGCCTTCGATTCCGCCCGGAACTCCACCCACTACACCGGCAATCACGCCCGGCGGCGGGGGTGGTGGCGGAGGCGGAGGAGGAGGGACCTCTCCTGGCATCGCCGCGACGGATGGAGGAGGTGGGGGCGGCGGCGGCTGAATTCTTCCCTTCTTCGCCTTCACAGTTGGAGGTGGCGGCGGAGCCGGGGGCTGCGGAGGCGCCGGGGGCGCGAGTTGAGCCCAAACCAGCCCGCCGCATAACACCAATGCGACAGCCGGCCAGGCCGGTGATATTCCATTCTTGCGTTCTTCCATGCCAAGTAATCTCCCAATTCGTTCTTTTAAACCAGTGCCAGTGGCGGCCATGGCAAACTCGATCCGCGACTCCTCCAGCCGCAGCAACGCGGTGGAGTACAACAGGCGGTCGCCGCACGCCTCGACGGCCGCCTCGTCACAACACATCTCCCGTTCCTTCCGCGTGCGGGCCGAAACCCACCACACAGCCGGGTGGTAGAACAGCAGGCTTTCCACCACGGTTTGGAGCAGATTCACAAGATAATCGCGACGCCGCACGTGCGCCAGTTCGTGGGCAATCAGCGCCTCGACATGCTGGGGCGTCATGTTGCCCAGCGCGCAGAGCGGCAACAGCAGCACCGGACGCCACCACCCAAACACCTGCGGCACCAGAGCTGCTGAAGAGGCAAAAGCGTCCACCACCCCAGGCACACCCATCCGGTGCTTTAGCCGCTCAACCTGCTCCAGCCAATGCGCCTCCAAAGGCAGCCGTTCCGCCCGCGAAAGCCGGCGCGCCCACCACCAGCCGCCCGCCGCTCGCAGCAGGAGTAGACAGGCGCCAACGCACCATGCGGTGGTTAGGTTGGGGAGCCAGTGATCCACCAGAGAAACCGTTTGGTTCCACAGGCTTGGATCCGTCAACGGAAGTGCGCCCGATCGGCTGCCGGTCGTGCCGGACAGTGAGAGAGGGGTCACGGCTGGACCGGAGAGCCGCAGCGCAAGGGTCGCGAATGGTGCGGCAAACATGACCGATAATGCGGCACAACACATCGCATATCGCGCCTCCGGGCGGCGCAACCGCGCCAGGACCGCTGCGGCCGCAACTCCGACGACCGCGCCCTGCCAGAGAAAATGGATCAGCGCCCAGCCCAAGGCGTCCTGGTAGTTCATACGGGCCCTCCCTGATAGGAGTCAAGCATCTTGCGGATTTCGTCCAGTTCTTGCTGAGACGCAGGGCGAGCAGAAAGCGCCCGCATGACGAGTTCGGCCGCGCTACCACCAAATGCGCGGTCGACCAGATCGCCCACGAGTTGGCCCTGTGTTTCTTCGCGTGCGGCCGCCGCCCGGTAGACGTGGGCGCGCGCCGACTCCTCGCGCGCTACAAGTCCTTTTTCCGACATGATTTGCAGGAGTTTCAGGACGGTTGTGTAGCCGGTGGGCTTGCGGCCATCCAGCACTTCATGGACTTGCCTCACGGTGCTGGGGCCCTGCTCCCAAAGCACTCCGAGGATCTCTAGTTCCGCTGCGGTGGGTCTCACATCCCGACGATATACGAAGTCCTTCGTACTGTCAACGAAGAACTTCGTACATTATGCGAGATGTTGCACGGCGGCCGCGTCGCAGAACCATTCCGCGCCACGCAGCAACTGGGAGGGTACGCCGAGAGGATCGGCCGGACCCTGTAGCGCGGATTGCACCGCGTTCGCCTTGTCTGCCCCACTGGACAGCACATACAGACTCCGGGCGGCCAGAATCGGCTTGGGCAGGAGTGTCACCCGCCACTGGTGCTTCTTGGCCACCCACAAGGCGGCCACCACGCCCGACCGATCCGCGACCATCGGCTCTCCGGGGAAAAGCGACGCCGTGTGGCCGTCATCGCCGACGCCGCACTGAACCACATCGAAAACGGGTTCTGACCCAAGAATGGCTTCGACTGCTCCGCGATACAGGTCAGCCGCCGCCACCGCTTCCATCTCGCCACGGATCCGGTGGACACGATTCTCCGGCAATCCACCCGGAACAATCAGGTTCTCCCTCGTCATGCGGTAGTTGCTCTGGTCGTCATCAGGTGGCACGACGCGTTCGTCGACCCAGAAGAGGTGGATTTTTGACCAGTCGAACCCAATCTGGCACATCTCCCGGAACATCAGCTTCGGAGTGCTGCCACCAGAAACCGCCAGTGACGCCGTGCCGCGCTGGGCAATGGCTTCGTTTAGCCGGGCACCGATGGCCCGGGCACAACCCTCGGCGGCGCCTTGGGCATCGCTGAACACATGCATACGCTCAGTCATCCGCGCACGACCTCCGGCAATGCTGCCAATGCCTGTTCGAACAGCGGGTCCCGGCCAAACACGCCTAACTCTTCCTGCAGCAGCATGGCATCGGTGTGGAGCGGGAAAACAGCGGTCGAACCCATCCGGCCGGCCTCGATGCTCAGCGAAGTGCGGCCGGTGCGGCGCAATGCGACGGAGCGGTCGCCGCCCTGCAGGCGGACAGACCGGATGCGGCCCAAACCGGGCGGCGGACACTCCTCGTCCTCACAACGCAGCGGGACGTCAGCATCGGTCACCTTTCCCAGCCACGCAGCCAGATAGGCCGCCGCCGTGGAAATACCCTTGCCTGCGTATGTGACTTCACACCAATCCATCTGCTCGCCACGCCGCAGGATTTGGGCGACCGTTTCACGCCACCGCGTGATGCGGGCCCAGGTCAGGTCGGCGATGGTCCACGTGCCACTGGAGAGCTTCTTCAGACACTCCACGGCTTTGACGGCGTCGCGCTGCGACGAACTGTCCACCATCACCTTGCCGGCCAGCCGCAGTACGGGCCGCAACTCCTCTAGCGAAGCAAGCGACAGCTCCCGGCACCACAGCGCGACCGGCAGATCGGCCACCATCAGTCCGAAGATGATGGGCGGTACCGCGGCCAAATTCCCGCGGGTCGCGGAGATGTCGATCTGTTCGCAACAGATCTGCTGGCGCCGTCCGAACGGCATCCAGCACTGCAGCGTCGTACGCGCTTCCACCGGCGCGTCGCCTTCCCCGACACGGACGACGATGGTCCGGTTGGGATGCTCGTGCATGATCTCAGCCAGGGTGTCGCCCAGGGCTTGTGGGTCGTCCTCCGCGCGCACGACGACGATGAGCGTCATGGCGCAGGCTCGCAGGACGCCCGAGCCTTCCGATTTTCCGATCGACCGCCAGTTCGCGTCCAGTTCCTTGAGCAGCCGGCCCGCGTCGAAAACCGCCGTTTCGGCCATTATGGAACCCTCCAGACGTGGCCGCGCGCGGCCAGCATCTCGTCGGCCGCCGCCGGGCCCCAGGTGCCCGCGGCGTAGTTGGGGAATTCGAATTTCGTTTCGTCCCAGACATTGAGGATCGGCTGCACCACGTGCCAACTGGCCTCCACCATGTCGAGACGGGTATAGAGCGTAGCATCGCCTTCCAGCGCATCGAGGAGCAGGGTCTCGTAAGCGGTGGGCGTGCGGGTACCGAAGCTGGTGCCGTAGTTGAAGTCCATGGTCACCGGCCGCAGTTTCATGCCCGCGCCAGGCAGTTTCGAGAAGAACCGCAGGGAGATCCCCTCTTCCGGTTGGATGCGCACCACCAACAGGTTGGGCCATTGCTGTCCGGTCTCGCCCTCGAAGATCGACAAGGGCGCTTGGTTGAACTGGATGGCGATGTCAGTGACCCGTTTGGGTAGACGCTTACCCGTCCGGATGTAGAAGGGGACGCCGGCCCAGCGCCAGTTCTCGACGAAAGCGGTGATGGAGGCGTAGGTGTCGGTTTGCGCCTCCGGATCGACCCCGTGTTCCTGCCGGAAGCCGGGCACATCCGCTCCGCCAATTTTTGACGGGCCGTACTGGCCTTTGACGGCGTGGGTCGCCACTTCCTCGGGCTTGAGGGTACGGATGGAGCGCAGGAGCTTGGCGCGCTCGTCTCGAACCGAGTTGGGTTCGTAACAGGCGGGCGGCTCCATCGAGATGGTGGCCATCACCTGCAGGAGATGATTCTGGATCATGTCGCGCAGCGCGCCAGCCTCCTGGTAGTAGGCGCCACGGCCTTCGACGCCGATGGCCTCGGCCGCCGTAATCTGCACATGGTTCACATAGCGGCGGTTCCACAGCGGCTCGAAGATGCCATTGCCGAAGCGGAAGGCCAGGATGTTCTGCACGGTCTCCTTGCCCAGGTAGTGGTCGATGCGATAGATCGAGTCCTCGGGGAAGACTGCCTGCAGGTTGGTATTGAGTTCGGCCGCGCTGGCCGTGTCGTGGCCAAACGGTTTCTCGACAATGAGCCGCCGCCACGCGCCCGGCGTGGAGGAATGCTGGAGTCCTGCCGCCCCAAGACCGGCCGCCGCAGTGGAGTAATAGCTGGGTTGCGTCGAAAGATAAAACAGGACATTGCCACAGGTCTGGCGGCTGACCTCGATTTCCTTCAACCGGGCGTCGAGCGCTTTGTACATCGCGGCGTCGGCCAGGTCGCCGGACACGTAGAAAAGGCCCTTGGCGAAGTTCGTCCAAAGATCCGCGTCGAAGGGACTGTCTTCGAGAAAGTGCTCCACGCTCTCGCGCATCTTCTCACGGAACTGGTCGTCGCTCATTTCCGTGCGGGAGATGCCAATGATGGCGAAGCCAGCGGGCAATCGCCGTTCGTAAGCCAGCCTGTAGAGGGCAGGCAACAACTTTCGTTTGGTGAGGTCGCCGTTCGCGCCGAAAATAACAATTGCCGATGGAGAAACCGGCTTTTCGTAGCGAAGCGGGTCCTCGAGAGGATAGGTCCCAGCCATGCGCCTAACATAGCATGGGAACAGACCCCGCTTGCCCGCGAGCTCCGCACAGGCTAAAATCAAACTTCCTGCCGTCTGTTTTGATTTCCCATGCCCAAGTCCAACAAGATTCTCGCGGTCGTTGACGACCTCTTCTTTGTCGTGAAGATCAACGATGCCGCCAAACGCGCCGGACTGACTTGCGAGTTTCTCAAGTCAGAAAAGGACGTGCTCGAAAAAAGCGTCGCTGAGCAGCCTCTGCTCGTGATCCTCGATCTCAACGCGCACTCGGTGAATGCGGTCTCGGTGATCACCAAGTTCAAGGCGATTGAAGACCTGAAGCGGGTTTCGGTAATCGGCTTCGTTTCGCACGTTCAGGGCGAACTGAAGCAGCAGGCACAGGACGCGGGCGCCAACATGGTGCTGGCCCGTTCCGCCTTCTCGGCCAATCTGCCGCAGATCCTACGGCGGCACACCGGCTCGATGTAGGTCTCAGGCGCTCTGGCTGAAGTCGATCACTTGCTTCAGTTTCCGCAGCGCCGCGCCCGAGTCCACGGCGGCGGCGGCGATCTGCATGCCTTCGTGAAATGCCTGGGCCGCGCCGGCCGCAGTGAGAGCCACACTGGCGTTGACCAAGACGATATCGCGATAGGCGCCCGCGATGCCTTTCAGCACACCCAGCGCGATGTCACGGTTTGCGGCGATGTCGCCACCCTTGAGCTGCTCGATGGTGGCGCGCGTGACTCCGAAATCCTCCGGCGTGACTTCCCGATGGTCGATGGCGCCCTTCGTGACCCCCAACAAGTGACTGGGCGCCGTGGTGGTGACTTCATCCAGGCCATCGAAGCCGTGCACGACATAGCCGCGCTCCAACCCCAGTGCCGAGAGCGTCACCGCCATCAGTTCCGCCGCCTGTAGCGAGGGGGCGCCGGCCAACTGGGCCGTGGCACCAGCGGGATTCGTCAAGGGGCCCAGCAGGTTCATGGCGGTCTTTGTCTTCAGCTCCGCCCGGGCGGGCATCGCGTTCTTCATGGCCGGGTGGAGCACAGGGGCGAAGAGGAAGCCAAAACCGATTTCGCGGATGGAGCGGGCGATCGCCGTGGGGTCAGTGAGGAGCTTCACGCCCAGCGCCTCCAGGAGGTCGGCACTGCCACACAGCGAAGACATGGAGCGATTGCCGTGCTTGGCGACCGGCACTCCGCACGCCGCGACAACAATCGCGACGATAGTCGACACGTTGCAGGTGCCCCGGTTGTCGCCCCCGGTGCCGCAGGTATCGAGGACGACGCGATCGGTGATTCCGTGGTCGATGCGAATAGCGCTGTCACGCATGGCCTGGGCCAGTCCCAGGATTTCGTCGGCGGTTTCGCCTTTGACACGAAGAGCGGCCAGGAAGGCGCAGATTTGGGGAGTGGTCGCCTCGCCGGCCAGGATCGAAGCCATCGCCGCGCGGGCATCCGCCGCGGGCAGACTTTCCCTGTTCAGCAGGCGGTGCAGGAGGGGCAAAAACGGCATGCTATATTGGATTTCGGGGCTTCTTTCGAGCCTACCACAAGCGGATTCCTATGAAAATTCATGAGTACCAAGCCAAGGCAATCTTGGCCAAGTATGGGGTTCCAGTACCGCGCGGACGCATGGCACTCACGGTGGATGAGGCAAAAGCGATTGCGGTGGAACTCGGCGGCCGGGTGGTCGTCAAAGCACAGATTCACGCGGGCGGACGCGGCAAGGGCGGTGGCGTGAAGCTGGCCGATAACGCCGATGCCGCGGCGGAAGTCGCCGCCAAGATCCTGGGGATGACGCTGATCACCCACCAGACCGGGCCGGAAGGCCGGCTGGTGAAGTGCCTGCTGGTGGAAGAGACGCTGCCGATCGAGAAGGAACTGTACGTCGGCATCGTGCTGGACCGGGCGCAAGGCAAGCTGGTGATGATGGCCTCGGCCGCGGGCGGCATGGACATTGAGGAGGTGGCCGCGAAGACACCGGAGCTGATCCTGAAGGAAGCCTTCGATCCCGGCGCAGGCCTGATGGGCTGGCAGGCCCGGAAGCTGGCCTTCGGCATCGGCATTCCCGCCGCCAGCGTGGGCGCGGCGGTGAAGACGATGCAGGCCCTGGCCAAGGCGTATGTCGAGACCGATGCTTCCCTGGCTGAGATCAATCCGCTGGTTCTGACCTCCGATGGCCGCGTGGTGGCGCTGGATGCGAAGGTGACCTTCGACGACAACGCGATGTTCCGCCACAAGGACCTGGCTGAGCTGCGCGACCTGAATGAAGAGGATCCGCTGGAAGTGGAAGCCTCGAAGTTCGGCCTGAACTACATCAAGCTCGACGGCAGCGTCGGCTGCATGGTGAACGGCGCGGGCCTGGCGATGGCGACGATGGACATCATCAAGTACGCGGGCGGGAGTCCGGCGAACTTCCTGGACGTCGGCGGCGGCGCGAACAAGGAACAGATCAAGAACGCGTTCCGCATCCTGATGGACGACAAGAGCGTGAAGGCCGTGCTGATCAATATCTTCGGCGGCATCCTGCGCTGCGACACGCTGGCCTCGGGCGTGGTGGATGCTTCCCGCGAACTCGGCATGAACCTGCCGCTGGTGATTCGCATGGAAGGCACCAATGTGCAGGAAGGGCGCCTGATCCTGAAGGAGTCCGGCCTGAACTTCACGGTGGCCGACGGCATGAAGGACGCGGCCGAGAAGGTCGTCGCGCTCGCGCAGTAGAAAGGGATCCCAACCATGAGCGTACTGGTCAACAAGAACACGCGCGTGCTCGTGCAGGGCTTCACGGGCAAAGAGGGCACTTTCCACGCCCTGCAGTCGATCGCTTACGGCACGAACATCGTCGGCGGCGTCACGCCCGGCAAGGGCGGCACGACCCACCTGGAGCGGCCCGTATTCGACACCGTGACCGAAGCAGTGAACACCACCGGCGCCAACGCCACAGTGATCTTCGTTCCTCCGCCGTTCGCGGCGGAAGCCATCATGGAAGCCGCTGACGCGGGTCTGCCCCTGGTGGTGTGCATCACGGAAGGCATTCCGGCGATGGACATGGTGAAGGCGTGGCAGTACCTGAAGACCAAGCCGGGTACACGGCTGATTGGTCCGAACTGCCCCGGCATCATTACTCCGGGCGAGTGCAAGATCGGCATCATGCCTGGTCACATTCACAAGCCCGGTCCAGTGGGCGTCGTATCACGCTCCGGCACACTGACCTATGAAGCGGTGGGTCAGTTGTCGGCCCTTGGCATCGGCCAGAGCACGTGTATCGGCATCGGCGGGGATCCTATTATCGGCACGACGCACATCGATGCGCTGCGGCTGTTCAATGAGGACCCGGCGACCGAGGCCATCATCATGATCGGTGAGATCGGCGGCAATGCCGAAGAGCTCGCCGCCGCGTATGTGAAAGAGTTCGTGAAGAAGCCGGTGATCGGTTTCATCGCGGGCCAGACCGCGCCGCCCGGCCGCCGTATGGGCCACGCCGGCGCAATCATCTCCGGTGGCTCCGGCAAGGCATCAGACAAGATGGCCGCCATGGAAGACGCCGGCATTATCGTATGCCCGACGCCCGCCGATCTCGGCGATCGCGCCAAGGCAGCTCTCAAGCTTTAAGGAACTATGGAACGTACATTCGCCATTATCAAGCCGGACGCCGTTGCGGACGGAAACGCGGGCAACATTCTCGCCCTGATTGAAAAGAACGGGTTCAAAGTACTCGCACTGCGGAAACAGCACCTGACGCGCCCGATCGCCGAGGGCTTCTACGCTGTCCACAAGGGCAAGGGCTTCTTCGAAGAGCTGATCGCCTTCATGACCGAGGGTCCGGTGATCCTGCTGGCGCTGGAGCGTGAGGACGCGGTGGCCAAGTGGCGCGAAGTGATGGGCGCGACGAATCCGGAGAAGGCGGAAGCCGGCACGGTTCGGAAGCTCTACGGCGCGAACATCGGCCGCAATGCGAGCCACGGCTCAGACAGCCAGGAGAACGCGGCCATTGAACTGGCGTGGTTCTTCCGCGGCTACGAACTCAACTAGCCAGATCGTTTTCTGTTGGAAGAGGGGATGCCTTAACGGGCGTCCCCATTTTTGCGTCTAGACGTTGGCGGCGGTGGGATGGACCCAGGGCTTGCGGTAAGGCCGGGCGAGCAGCTTATTGGCTTCTTCGTCGCCCACTACCCTGCCCTTCACCGGATCCCATTTCAAGGAGCGGCCGAGCTTCATGGAGAGATTGGCCAGGATGCAGCTTGCCGTGGAGATGTGGCCCTGTTCGATGTCGGCAACCGGCTTGCCGCGCGAGGCGATGTTTTCGAGCAGGTTCTTCATGTGGCCGCGAATCGCCGGCGCGCAATGGCGCTCGAGGTCCTTCTCGGTGCGGTCCTCGGGATATTGCTCGAACTCGTAGGTGACGTCCTTGTGGATGGGCGTGCCCTGAACGGGCGTGAAGTCGTAGCCCATCACACTGGCCTTGAGAGTGCCCTTGTCGCCGTAGAGCGTGGCGGCCCAGGGGTACTTCGGATCCGGCGGCTGCCCCCACGTGCGGTGCGTCCACACGATTTTCACGTCGGGGTAGTCGAAGGTCGCGGTCTGCGTATCGGAGATGTTCGACCGGCTCGCCTTGTCCATGAGGATGCCGCCTTCGGACGACACACTGGTGGGCCAGCCGAGATCCATCATCCAGCGAACCATGTCGAACATGTGGATGGCCATGTCGCCGACGATACCGTTGCCGTATTCCATGAAGGCGCGCCAGGAGCGCGGGTGAATGAGCCGGTTGTAGGGGCGCATGGGCGCGGGTCCGGTCCACATTTCGTAGTCGAGATTCTCGGGCGGCGCGATGTCCGGCGCATCGCCGCGGGCACGCATCGGGTAGTAGCAGCAGATCTCGACCAGGCCGATTTTCCCGAGTTTGCCGGAGCGCACGATCTCGTCGCGGGCCTCCATCAGATGCGGAGTCGAGCGGCGCTGCGTGCCCACCTGGACAACGCGCTTGTACTTGCGGGCCGCGGCCAGCATGGCTTCGCCTTCCGTGATGTCGACGCTGATGGGCTTCTGGACGTAGACGTCGGCGCCGGACTTCACGGCCTCGATCATGGCGAGCGCGTGCCAGTGGTCGGGCGTCGCAATGAGAACGATGTCGAGATCCTTCTCTTTCAACATCTCGCGGTAGTCGTGAAACGCGCGCGGTTTCTTCTTCGACACCTGACGGGAAGCCACGATGTCCGCTGCGGCGGCGACCATATTGCGATCGACATCGCATAGGGAGACGACATCGACAGGCGCCACCTGGATGAGGCGCAGCAGGTCGCACTTGCCGTACCAGCCGGTGCCGATGAGGCCGACGCGTTTGGGCTTGTCGTCGGCAAAGGCGTTCAGGGCGGCAAAACCGGCGGCGCCCGTGTGGAGAAAGCTACGGCGATTCATGCGGACTGTGGCTCCTTATCGGACAGGGGGGACGGTGGGAACGTCAAAAGCAGTATACGCGTGTTCGCACCGCCGGGTCATGCGGACTGCTGGCTAGTGGCCCGTGGCGGCACGTTCGGCCGCGTGCCCAAACTCCTCCTTGGCCTTGTCGGTAACGGTCCAGAGATAAAGAATGCGGCCATCGGCGTCGAACCGCTTGTCGGGCTTCCACTCGCCCATATCGAAGCTGTGGGACACGATACGCGTGCCTGTCTTGAGCTGCTGCAGGAGCCGGGGACGCAGCTTCAGATTCACTTCGGGCAGTAGATACAGGGTGACCAGCGTTGCCTTGCTGACGTCGGATTCGAACAGGTTCTGCTGTAGGAACGTCACCTTGTCCGTGACGCCGGCCTTGCGGGCATTCTCGTTCGCTTCCTCGATCCGTTTTGGATTCAGATCGATGCCGGTGCCGGTGGCTGAGAACTTTTCGGCAGCGGTGACAACGATGCGCCCATCACCACAGCCGAGATCGAAGACGACATCGCCGGGTTGGACGTTGCCGAGCTTCAGCATCGCGTCGACAACGTGCTGAGGAGTGGGGACATAGGGTACGTCGCCGCTTTCGCCGTAAGTCTGTGCGTGGAGTGCCAGTGGCGCCGCGAGAGAGATGAAGAGGGCCGGAGCCCATCGCAGGATCCTCATGCGACGAGAGCTTATCATGGGACGCGGCCTAGTCCAAGGGGTTGGATCTTCACCGCCTGTGGACAACCGGGGTAGGCGCTGTTGTACACTGAAGTTTCACGCCTTAGGGCGCGTAGCTCAGTTGGTTAGAGCGCCTGCTTCACACGCAGGAGGTCGCAGGTTCGAGTCCTGCCGCGCCCACCACTTCCAATAACTTACGGCCGCTGGCACCCAATAAACTGTGCCATAGCCCTGTGTCAAAACCCTCCAATTGGCAGTTGGTTGCATATGCGACTTTTGCATCAAACTCAATAGTTTCAACTCCTTGAATGAATTTGGCTGAGGCTCCGCGCGCGCCCTTGGGCGCAGGGGGGCGGGCGTTCAAATGGCTCCCGCCCCTGCCAATGGAATCAACTGCTTGCGGTCCGACAAGTCGCGCGCCCGCGTATCAGGCGGCAGGATCGGCCTCTTCGAGCGGTTCGTATCCTCCGCTTGCGTGAAGACCTGTGTCATAACTGTTCAGCAAATGCGCGAACGGCATCCTCGTCAAGGACCGCGTCGTCCTTAAGGAGAGGCGTATCGAATGAAGTGCGAGCGCGACCGAATCCTGAGCCAATGTTGCGAGTATTCGTGCCGCTATGTCAGTCTCCGCAATCTCTATGATCTACCACCAGACGTTCGAGAGAGAGCGACTCGTGCTCGTCCCGACGCCAGCCCAGACTCACTCCCACAAGCCAGTCCCGCATCGCGAGCTTCAGAACCTCCTCACGCTTCGGCGTAACCGGACGCCTGGACGAACGCCCCCGCCGTTGCGGTGGCCGCGTCCTGGCTGGGTTTCCTGTGGCAGATGGGGCCGACCGACGAGCACCGACAGGATTCGGCGAGGGTCTGGCATCTATCGGTACGACCGATCCCACTAGATCGCGTGAAGTCGTGTTCAGATCCGATAGCGGCCCGATCGAGGTCCTGTTTCGTTCCACGGCAACGCATCTGGGAGCCTGCCTGAGGATGGGATTTCCGGTAGAGTGTAAACAGAGGGCAAGTGTGAACGTCGCCATTGAAATCCCGGATGAGATTGGATGAACGCTAGCGGGCCAGGCAGGCGATGTGTCGCGGGCCGTCCTCGAGGCCATCGCTGTGGAGGCCTATCGGTCGGGCACAATTACCCAACTGCAGGGGCAGCAGATGCCCGGCTTGTCATCCCGGCGGCAAACGGAGTCGTTTCTGCGGCGTGCCGAAGCGTATCAGGACTGCACGATGGACGACCTGGAGCGAGATCTCGCCGCAATTTGCGACGCATCCGGGCAATGACCGCGGTCGCCGACGCATCGCCTCTGTGTTACCTGGTCTTGATCGACGAAGTTGGACTTCTGCCCGGGCTGTTCGATCGAGTCTTCATACCACCTGCCGTGATTGCCGAATTGCACCATCCGGATGCGCCGGAAACAGTCCGCGATTGGGCCGAACATCTCCCTTCCTGGATTACCGTCAGTGAGGCCGCCGCGCGCAGCGCGCCGAGCTTGGAGAAAGCCCAGACTAGCGAACGGGATGCGATTCTGCTGACTGAATCTCTCCACGCCGATACAATCCTGCTGGACGAGAAGTCCGCTCGCCGGGTAGCCACGGAGATTGGCTCCGGATAACGGGCACGTTGGGCGTTCTGGGAGACGGCGCATCGAAAGGAATCGTCGATCTGCCGGCTGCGATTGACCGGCTTAGGAAAACTACGTTCCGCTGCTTTCCTGCGTTGCTGAAGGCGACCCTCGACCGCTTCGGTGGTGGGCAGGTCCGATGAGAAACAGCCGCGCGAAAGCCTCAGAGCCCGCGGATACCCAGTGCAGTAGCTGCGGCAAACTGGTAACCGGTTACGACTCTGTCAGCTACGGCTCGATCGAGAAGGGGTACCGGCAACTATGCTGGCAGTGCTTCAACACGGAGGTTGCCGAGTCGGACGGGCTGGACGGATTCGAGCATCCCAACTTCGAACCGATCCGTCTTGTCGATTGTGAAGGATGTCCTCACGATTTTCACTTTCGCACGCGCCTCTTTGGTCCGGGCGTGGCGCTGGATGCTTTTGAGTTACGTGATGGCCATCCGGCCGGCTATCAGTTTCACGTGATCGGCGATCCGGAAGACGATCTCTTCGCACTGCTGGGCCGGCTTGTTGAGAGGATCCGGCGGGCCCTCTCGATCAAGCACCTCGATCAGGGGAGCCTGGGTTTGCAGGTAGCTGGTCAGGCGGTGCGCGGCCGGATTGAATCGGATGAGGATGACGAGGAGGAGGGACGTGTTCCGGTCGTCGTCATCGACGGGCGGGAGATCACCTGGGACCATTTCGGCCAGATGCTGATGAGCTTCGAAGGCTGGCAGTTCAAACTGGAGATCCTGGACAAGAGCGAAGAAGCATGAGGGTGGAGCACAGTGGTGACTTGGCAGTGATACTTTTGTGTTTTCGGTTTTCCGCAAACACAGCTGAGCCGATGAAGCCCATATAAATACCGGGGCCTGGCGCAGGTGAAACGTGCCTTCCGCAGTCTGAAAGGAATGGATCTGCGAACACGCGCTGCCGCAACACCTGCCGCATTCCTTCCGACCCAGGCGCCACAACCTTCCAGCAACTCACCGAACCCACTGCTTTGCAAGCCCGCGCCGTCCAACTCCTGGGTCTGTAGCCAGAAACAGGAAGGCTAGTTCTGCCTCTTCCACCGTCATATCGGTCAGATAGTGCCTATTGGCAGATGGAACTTCGGACTAGCTCTCGTCGATACGCAATCTCGGCCGGGATTGTCAGCCTGATTTCGGTGCGGGCGCTTGAAGAGGCGCGCACTCTGCCGGAAGCCACCTTCACGATGCAATTCTGTACGCAAACAGATGCTATAGTGGTTCACCATGAACGAACCGTTGCTGGGAACGATTTTTCTCTTCGCGGGCAACTTCGCGCCAATGGGCTACGCGATGTGCCAAGGACAGCTCCTGCCGATCAATCAAAATACGGCACTTTTTAGCATACTCGGCACAACCTACGGAGGGGACGGCATCACCACGTTCGCCCTCCCGAAACTCAGCGGTCCAGCCGAAGGGACCAACTACATCATCGCGCTCAATGGCATCTATCCGTCTCGGAACTAGAGCCCTGTCCACGCTCTCCGCTTCCTCTGCGGCCAGGCCTGCAGGCTACACTCGCGGCTGAGTGTGCAACAGATTCCTACCGATGTGTTTTAAGCAGCTTGGGCCCACATGCCGCGAATGAGGCTCTGGGCCCTTCTGTCGTCGACGGGCAGCCGCCACGCAGCGCCCTTGCGCACGTCAACGCTCCCCAGTTCGACAGCCCCTTATCCTGCGTGCTAGACTTCCCCGTCATGATCCAGTTGGAGGCGCTGACCCGGCGCTTCGACGAGCAGAAGGCGGTGGATGCTGTTTCGCTGCAGGTCGCCGAGGGCGAGATGCTCGTCCTGCTGGGCGGGTCGGGCTCAGGCAAAACCACCACACTCAAGATGATCAACCGGCTCATCGAGCCCACCAGCGGTCGGGTGCTGCTCTCCGGTGCGGACGTCGCCTCCATGAAGCCCTTTGAGCTGCGCCGGCGCATCGGCTATGTCTTCCAGCGCATCGGGCTGTTCCCGCACATGACAGTGGCCGAGAATATCGCCATCACTCCAGCTCTATTGGGCTGGGATCGCGCCCGGATCAGTTCGCGCGTCGACACGCTGCTGGAACTGGTCGAGTTGGACCCAGCCGTCTTTCGCGACCGCCGTCCGGACGCCCTCTCCGGCGGCCAAGCCCAGCGCGTGGCCGTGGCGCGCGCGCTCGCAGCCGAGCCCCGCGTCATGCTGCTGGATGAACCCTTCGGCGCGCTCGACCCTCTGACTCGTGGCCGCCTGCAGCAGTCGTTCCTCCACATCCGGCACGCCCTCCAGCTCACGGCCATCTTCGTCACACACGATGTGATGGAGGCCATTCTACTGGCGGACCGCATCGCGGTGATGGACTCGGGCCGCGTCAGGCAGGTAGGCACGGCACGCGAGCTGCTCGACGCGCCGGCTGACGAATCTATCCGGGAGATGATCCATGCGCCCTGGCGGCAGGCGGAGATTGCCACGCAACGCTTGACCGGCAGCGACAGGACGACCTGATCGTGCACGAGCAACTTCAACTGCTGCCGGGCTATCTCTCCGCGCATCTGGGCCTCACGCTGGCGGCGATCCTCGTGGGTGTGCTGGTGAGCGTGCCGCTTGGCGTGCTGGTGGCGGGCTCGCGACGGCTGGAGCCTTTCGTCCTCGGCACGGCCAGTGTCATCCAGACGGTGCCGAGCCTGGCCCTGCTCGCCTTCATGGTGCCTGCGCTGGCGGCGCTGGGCCTGCAGAGCATCGGGTATCTGCCCGCGCTCATCGGGCTGTGCCTGTACAGCGTGCTGCCCATCCTGCGTAACACGCTGGTGGGTTTGGCCAGTATCGACCCCGCCATCATCGAGGCCGCGCAAAGCGTCGGCATGACTCCGCGCGAGCAGCTCTTCCGCGTGGAACTGCCGCTCGCGCTGCCGATGATCATCGCCGGGATCCGGACCGCCACGGTCTGGACCGTCGGCACGGCTACACTGTCTACGCCGGTGGGCGCACCCAGCCTGGGCAATTACATCTTCAGCGGCCTGCAAACACGCAACTACACAGCGGTGCTGGTAGGTTGCGTCGCCGCCGCGCTGCTGGCGCTCGCGCTTGATGGGCTTATCCGCGTGGTCGAACTCGGACTGAAGCTGCGTCGACGCGCCTTCTGGCTCGGCGCCCTGCTCGTCTTTGCGGTACTCGCCGCGTGGCCGCTGGGCCGCCTCGTGAACGCCGTCGCCGGCCACGATGAGAAGCCCGTGCGCGTCGGCGCCAAGAACTTCACTGAGCAATACATCCTTTCGCGGATCCTCTCCGGTCGCATCTCGGCAATGACCGGCCAGCCCACTGAGCTAATTGAATCGCTCGGCTCCACCGTGGTCTTCGACGCGCTGCGGACGGAACAGATCGACGTCTATGTGGACTACACGGGCACGCTGTGGGCGAACATACTCGGGCGCACGGACCGGCCTCCCAATCGCACCGATGTGCTGGAGCAGACGCGGCGCGGCCTCCACGAGCGCTTCGGTGTCGAGTTGCTGGTCGCGCTTGGCTTCGAGAACGCCTACGCGCTGGCGATGAACGACAACCAAGCCGGACAGCTGAACGTCCGAAGGATCAGCGACCTCGTCCCATACGCACCGAAGCTCAGGCTGGGCAGCGACTATGAGTTCCTTGCCCGGCCCGAGTGGAAGGCGCTGCAGCAGGCATACGGGCTCGCGTTTCGAGAACAGCGGTCGATGGATCCCGCGCTCATGTACCAGGCACTGCGTAGCGGCGGCGTCGACCTGATCAGCGCGTTCTCCACCGACGGGCGCATCGCGCCGTATCATCTCCGCGTGCTGGAGGACGACCGCGGCGCCATCCCGCCCTACGACGCTGTCATCCTGGTGAACTCCAGGTTTGCCCGCGAGCAACCGGCCGCGGTCAATGCCCTGCTCTCGCTGGCACGGAGCATCGACGCCACGAAAATGAGGGAGCTGAACGCCGAGGTCGATCAGAACGGACGCTCTCCGGCCGAAGCCGCCGCCGGGTTCCTCGCGGCCCGATATCCGCCGCGCTGAGCGGACTCGCCCCCAATCGCGCTATCATCGGCGCATGGACCGGGCTGTGCTGGGGCAGTACGGCGCAATTATTATCGGAACTGGGCAGGCGGGACCGTCACTCGCCGCGAAGTTAGCGGGCGCGGGACAGAAGGTCGCCATCATCGAGCGCGCCAAGTTCGGTGGCACTTGTGTCAACACCGGCTGCATTCCCACCAAGACCCTCGTCGCCAGCGCACGTGCTGCGTACATCACGCGCCGCGCGGCCGATTTCGGCGTGATGATCGATGGCTCGATCAGCGTCGACATGAAGCGAGTGAAGGCGCGCAAGGATCAGATCTCGGGCGCGTCGCGAACAGGCGTCGAACACTGGTTGAAACACACGCCCAACTGCACGGTCTACGAGGGACATGCCAGGTTTCTCTCGGATCGCGAGGTGCAGGTGGGCGACACCGTCCTCACGGCGGACAGGATCTTCATCAACACGGGTGGACGGGCTACCATCCCGCCCATCTCTGGCCTGGACCAGGTACCTTACCTCACCAACTCCTCGATGATGGACATCGACTTCCTGCCGCCGCATCTCGTCATCATCGGCGGCAGCTACATCGGCCTGGAGTTCGCGCAGATGTACCGGCGATTTGGCAGCAAGGTGACGATCGTCGAGCGTGGGCCCCGGCTGATCGGCCGTGAAGATCCGGCGGTCTCCGATGCCATCCGTGAGATCCTCCAGAATGAGCAGATCGACATACGCCTGAACGCTGACTGCATCGCCGTGGCGAAGACGGCAGAAGGCGTGGAAGTCCGGGCCCACTGTGGTTCCGGCGAGAACTCCGTGCATGGATCCCATGTGCTGGTGGCCGTGGGACGCCAGCCCAATACCGACGACCTGGGCCTGGAAAACACCGGCATCCGGCGCGACCAGCGCGGCTATGTTGAGGTCGACGATCAACTCCGGACCAGCGTGCCCGGCGTGTGGGCGATGGGCGACTGCAACGGACGCGGCGCGTTCACGCACACGTCCTACAACGACTTTGAGATCGTCGCGGCGAATCTGCTGGACAACGATCCGCGCCGCGTATCGGACCGCATTCCGGCGTATGCGTTGTACATCGATCCGCCGCTGGGCCGTGCCGGAGCGACGGAGTCGGAAATTCTGCGCTCGGGCCGCCCGGCCCTGCTGGGCGAGCGCCCCATGACGCGGGTCGGCCGCGCCAATGAGAAGGGCGAGACGCAAGGCTTCATGCGAATCGCGGTCGATGCGGAAACGAAACAGATCCTCGGCGCGGCGATTCTCGGCGTCGAGGGCGACGAAGCAATCCACTGCATCCTGGATGTCATGTACGCGAAAGCACCATACACCGTGCTGCAGCGCGCCATGCACATTCACCCCACTGTCTCCGAACTCATCCCAACTGTATTGGGCGAATTGAGACCACTCGAGAAAAAGACCTAACAATGGCAACCCACGGAGCTGTTGCCCATGACTACCAGACGCTGATCGGCCGGCTTCATCAGGCAAGAGAGGAGACCGATGCGCTCTTTCAAATCGTGCAGCCCGAGGCGATCTACGATCGGCCGATTCCCGAACGCCATCGGATCGTCTTCTACCGCGGTCACCTTGAGGCGTTCGACTGGAATTTGCTCAGCGGGCCCTGCGGTCTGACCAGCACCCAGCCGCTGTTGGACCGCCTGTTTGCCTTCGGCATCGACCCCATAGACGGGCAGTTGCCATCGGACACGCCACGGGATTGGCCGCGTCTCGAACAGGTGGAGGACTACAGGAACCGCGTTCGCGGCGCTCTCGACGGTGTGCTCGGAAAGGTGTCCAATCCCGAGCTCCTGCTGAACGTCGCGATCGAACACCGTCTGATGCATGCCGAGACGCTGGCCTACATGTTCCACCAGATGCCGTTTGAGCGGAAGACGCGCCGTGCCGTACGCCGCGTACTGGACGCCGGACCGTGGACCCCGGCATCGGTGCGCGTGCCCTCGGGTCCTGCCACACTGGGCCTGCGCCGCGAATCCGATGTCTTCGGCTGGTGCAACGAGTTCGAGGAACAGACCATCCAGGTCCCCGCGTTCTCTATCGACAGGTACAAAGTCAGCAATGGGCAATTCCTCCAATTCCTTGAGGAAGGCGGCTATGACAACCGCGCGCTCTGGACGGATGAGGATTGGGCGTGGAAGCTGCAACATGGCATCGCACATCCAGCGTTCTGGGCGAATCGCGACGGCCGATGGGTGTACCGGTCAATGTTCGACGAGCTGGCGCTGCCCGTCGACTGGCCGGTCTACGTCAGTCACGCCGAAGCGAGCGCGTATGCTCGATGGCAGTGCAAGCGTCTGCCGACCGAGGCGGAGTGGCATCGGGCCGCTGAGGCCCCGGCTGTACACCACAATGATCCGCCGCGCGATGTCTGGGATCCGTCCCCTGTGCAGTCGCGCGGCTCCAGCGCGTACGGAGTTGACGGGTTGTTCGCCAACGGGTGGGAATGGACGTCCACGCAGTTTGCTCCATTGCCCGGATTCCGCTCCTTTCCTTTCTACCCAGGTTACTCGGCTGACTTCTTCGACGGCCAGCACTACGTACTGAAGGGCGGCAGCGTACGCACGGCCGCATGCATGTTGCGCGGCAGTTTCCGCAACTGGTTTCAACCCAGGTATCAATACGTCTACGCAGGATTCCGCTGCGTGAGCGTGGAGGACTGAATCGCCATGGCCGCAACAGCAACCGCTATCGCCCCCCTTGAGCAGTTCGCTGCCGACGTACGCAGCGGGCTCACCAGACCACGGAAGGAGCTGCCATCGAAGTATTTCTACGATGCCCTGGGCTCCGCATTGTTCGAAGCGATCTGCCTGCTTCCGGAGTACGGTCTGACCCGCGCCGATGAGCGTGTGCTCTCGCGAAATACGAAGGAGATCGTGAGCCGCATTCCGCACCCGGTGCTGGTGTCCGAGCTCGGCAGCGGCAGCGGTAGGAAGACGCGCCAGATTCTGGGCGCCTTGTGCAAACGCGGGCCGGTTTCCTACTACCCCATTGAGATCTCGCCAAAAGCGCTCGCGTCCTGCGCGGCGGAGCTGGACGACATTGACTGCCTCAGCATCGTTGGCATCGAGCGGGAGTACCTGGACGGCTTGCACTCCGTGGCCGCCGCAAGACCCGCCGGCGCGCACATGCTGGTCTTGTTCCTCGGCAGCACCATCGGCAATTTCGACACCGGCGCCGATGCGAAGTTTCTGCAAGAAGTTCGAGGCGCGCTGCAACCCGGTGATTCGCTGCTGCTGGGAACCGACCTCGCAAAACGCGTCGACCTCATGCTGGACGCCTATAACGACTCGCTCGGCGTGACGGCCGCCTTCAATTTGAACCTGCTCGCGCGCATCAACCGTGAGTTGGATGGAGACTTCGACCTTCGCCACTTCCAGCACCTGGCCCGCTTCAACGACACGACTTCGAGCATCGAAATGCACCTGGTGTCGAAGCGGCGGCAGGTGGTCAACGTGCGCCACAGCGGCCTTGTGACCTTGTTTGAGGAGGGCGAGACCATCTGGACCGAGACCTGTCACAAATACACCCGCCCCGAGATCGCACGCCTGGCCACCGCTTCCGGCTTCCGTGTCGCGGCCCAGTGGGTAGACGAAGCCTGGCCCTTCGCCGAGAGCCTGTTTGTCGCTGAATGAGTGGCCAGGCACGCGGGCGGCTCAACAATACTGGCGCCGCTATCCGTCGCGCCGTTGCTTTTGAGACGGCATCGGCTGGGGCGTCATCGTGGGGCCATGCACCAGTAGCGTCCCATCCTTCCTGATCTCCATACGGTCCAGGAAGAGAACTCTGCGACTGCCGGTGGCCGCCGTTCTGCCGGCGTAGAGGCACAACATCTCAGACCCGTCGGGCGAGAGTGTCACGCAGTTGTGCGCGGGGCCGGAGACCGTGCCGCCGCGATCGGTATTCTTACGCAGGACCGGATTGTTCGACGCCTTCTGGAACGGCCCCAGTGGGCGCTTTGCCGTGGCGTACCCGAGCGCGTAGTTCTCTCCCAGATAGTGGTTCGCGGAGTACATCAGATAGTAGAGGCCACCGTGTTTGAAGGAGCACGGGCCTTCCGTCCACCGCCGGTTGACCTCCTTCGTCGTGACCGACAGGTTCTCCCAAGCCGCGTTCTTGTCCGAGAGCCTCACCGGGGGACGCAACACAAGAACGGGCTCGCCGATGGTTCCGGTGAAGTCCGGCTTCACTTCGACACCATAGATCCAACTCTCCTCAATCTCGGTGTAGATCTTCTCCTTGCGCGCCCAATCCGCCAGTTCGCTCTCTATTGGATGTTTGTAGCAGCAGCGTGAATAGTAAAGGTAGATCCTGCCGTCGGAATCGAACAGCAGATCGGCGTCGATGGCCGGGTAGCCGGGGTCGAATAAGGGAGCGTTGCGGATGTCGCGGAACGGTCCGCCCGGTTTGTCGGACACCGCGGCGCCGATTCGGTAGTTTTCCTTCTCGTGGTTGGGATTGTCACGCCACTGCGCGCTGTAGAACATGTAGTAGCGGTCCTTCACGTGGTACACCGCCGGCGCCCAGAACGTGTCGGTGCACCAGGAATCGGCGGGGTTTCGCTGGTACGTCTCACCGATTGATTTCCAGTGGACGAGGTCGCTGGATGTGAAGGCCGGATAGGCGGTGGAGCCTTGCCCACCGCCGGTTCCGTAGACGACATACCGCCCGTCCGGCTCGCGCAGGACAAAGGGGTCAGCCACGGCAATGCCCAGCGGATTGGTGTAGGTCTCTGACTTCTCCTCGGCACCCGCCAGCAACGGCACGGCTAGAGCCCCGCCTAATCCGCGCAACAGCGTGCGCCTTGAGGTGTGATTCGGTTCAGGCACGTGGAATCGATTCCTTTCCCTGATGATTGTACTGTCGCTGGTTTCGAGATGCCGGACAAGCACGGTCCGTGGTTCGCCAGAGGGCCCGCACGCAAAAGCGGCTTCGCCGTGAACACGGAATCCACGACGAAGCCGCTTTGTTCTCGCGAGGTTCTAGTTCCAGCCAATGTCCAGCAGGAACGGGAACGTCATGTCGTTCGGCGGAGTGACTTCGTGCGTCAGGTCACCGTTGATGGCCGGCTCCATGAGTTGGTTGGGAAACGCGCTCACGTCGAAGTGCGACACCGAGGAACCGCTCTGATACGGACTTGGCGCGTACATCAGGGCATGGTTGAGGACATCAGCACCAGAGCGAAGGCTGAGGTTGATGCCGACCGTGGCGAAAACGCCCGAATGAGTGCGCGAGCGCCGGGCAAGCGCGGTCTTCAGCGTGTTCCCGTCCGCCAAGGTGATGCGCACGGCCGGGATGGTGATCGTCGGATCGGCTCCACCCAGGCCAGCCGGCGGAGTTCCGGCTACGTTATCGGCGACGATCATGCCGATCGCACCCGCGGCCTGTACATTGGCCGCCTTCACGGTGAAGCCGCAGACGCCCCTGTCGACCAGCGCCAGTTTGCCGTTCACCGCCAGAGCGTTGGCAGCGGAGAGCGGATTACAGGCCAGGCCCAGATTTGGGGCGGTGTCCACAACGGGCATAATCTCGCCGGTCACGCCGGGCGAACTCAGCACCGGCCCAAATGCGGCAGTGCCAATCAGGTAATTTCCGGATACGGTCGCCGGCGCTGTCACATTGAGACTCGGCGCGCCTTGCTGCAGCACCGTTGGGACCGCGGCCGTGACATTCGGGCCCGTCCACACAAGCCTGTTGCCGGAGACGGCCGAGGAGGCACGTTCGGCGTCCGTCATCGTATCCCAGAGCTTGCTGGTGGCCGGGTTCATCAGGAAGGCGTCCGCAATGGTCGGAACTCCGGCAAGGTACGCTCCAGTCGAGCCGCTGGTGAATGTCTGGAACCCAAGACCGTGGGAAAACTCGTGGGTCAGGACGGTTACCAGGTCGACGTTCGCACCGTGGTTGTTGTCCAGGCCCAGGTAGAAGAAAACGCCCGTCAGGCATCCGGCGTTTCCCAGGTTGATGTTAAAGCGCGCGCGGATGTCCGCCGTCTCTGGGTCGGGGTCCTCGCCGTACAGTTTGGCGGTTAGTGCCTTCCCATACCAATGGCCCGCCATTGGCGCACCCGGAAAATCGGAGAATACCTCAGTCGCGCCGGCGCTGCCGAGTACGGCACCGGTCGCGGTGCACGCCAGGGCCTCCCAGGTAGCCAGCACACGGATGGTGACGGAACTGGTCAGCGTAGCGCCCCACTTGTTCGCGGCCGCCTGGAAAGCGTTGAGCCGCTGCTGGCCGAGCGTGGTACCCGCATTGCCGCCCACTGGCTCAACCACGGTCGGATCGTTGAATCCGACGCCGGCCGGATCCCCGTTGACGATGGTGATGGTCGCCGCGGCGTGCAAGCCGTAGGGGGCGATAGCCGCGAGTGCGAGCACGGAGAGGATTCTACTTCTCATCGAGAGCCCCCTTCGCCGCCTGCGTCTGGCCGCCGGCAGCCACCGCGGAGGCCGCCGTCGCACCGGTAACACACGACTGCTTGAGCTTTCCGTTCGGCAAAATGGTGACGACGGCATAGCTCATCGACTCATCACTCAGCCGGAGGCCTATTCCCGCCCCGGTGGGTGACTTGAACCGATCGGCTGCGGTGGGTGCGGTCGCTGCCAGCGACTTCAGCTTACTGCCCGTAAGGGCCTCGATCTCACCGGGTTCCGGCGTGCGGGTCTTGCCCGTCGCGGGGTCGATGAAGATCATGGCTCCTCCCGAACCTCCGGGAGGCGATTGCTTCTTGGCGTCCGTTGTGGCGGACGCCTGCGCCGTGGCAGGCTTCTGATCGTCAGAGGCCGCGCATAGTGCCGTGGCCGCGAAGACAACGGCAGTGGCCGCAAAAACGACTCGGCTGACAACCTTCGACATGCGGATCCTCCTGAGACTAAGTGCGGTTCCGGCGCGTGCGCCGCAAGGCGAGGGCGGCCAGTCCGGCGGCTATCAACCCAAGGCTCGAGGGTTCGGGCACAGCAGCAATCGCCAGAGTGTCGATACCGATGTAGTTGCCGTTCAATTCGGTGTTCGGCACGAAATATCGGAAGGCAATGCGGCCATTCGTCGCACCATCAGGAACTGCCAGAGTGACCGTATACCTCGTCCAGGAACCGGGATAGCCCTCGACATCTAGTGCCGCATTGATGGGTTGGATCACGGTTATGAAATCCCCTACCGAAGTTGCAGTGGTTCCGACATCGGTACTGGCGCCATTCAGACTTAGGCGGACTTCCACGCGGTCCGCGAACGACTGTGGGCTGTCCGTGCGGGTATAGAACGACACCACCACGTTGTTGTCGACCAGAAACTCAGGCGAAATTAGCCAGTTGCTGATATCGCCTCCGAAGGAAGCGCTGTTGAAGCCGGCGGCAATGTAGGAATCACCGGGTCCACCCTGAGCGGGAAAGACAGCCGGATTGCCTTGGAACCAATCCGACGAACCAACGGGTGCGCTGTTGTTGGTCACGACCCAGCCGTCGGCGCTCAATGTGGTGACGTCGAGAAATCCCTCGGAGAGGATTGTGGTTGCGCCTAACTGGGATCCAGCTGCAAACAGCATCAGCCCGAGGCCCAATGCTCGGAATGCAAACATGACTTATTCCTCCTAACCCAGCTGGGCCCGACTCGCCCCAATGGGCTTTCGGTTCCTGAAGGATTGGAAAAATAGTAGCACAAAAGCCGTGTCTCGAATTTCTCCAACTCCTTGAGGCCCAGACAGGTAGGGTGCAATCGCCAACCACCGCCGACCATGTGGAAACAGAATAGCTTCCGCCACTATCACCGGCCTGCCCGCGTTGCGCGAGGCCGGACTCCATCGCCCCGGCGGGAGCGCGCCACCCCGGATTGGTGCAAACTGGAAGCACCATCGTGCCTGAAGTAGTAGTTGATCTTGCCCTGGACTCCGACTTGGAGTGGTGTGCCCGCCTGATGGCGGAGAGCGATCCCTGGCTGACCCTGGGCCGTGGATTCGAGACCTGCCTGGCTCGCTGCCGCGGTCCCGAATTCCACGTACTGATGGCCCGCGAGTCCGGTCAGCCTCTCGGATTTCTGCTTTTGCATCCGACCGGAGTAGCCGGCTCCCCCTACATTGCCGCCATCGCGACCAGCGCTTCGGTCCGCGGCCGCGGCATCGGGTCGATGTTGCTCGATGCGGCGGAGCAATGGATCCCCGCGGCCCGTCACATCTTCCTGTGCGTCTCATCGTTCAACACGCGCGCCAGGCAATTGTACGAACGGCGCGGCTACACGCAGGCCGGCGAATTCCCTGACTATGTCATCCAGGGTGCGTCCGAGATCCTGATGCACAAACGACTGGTGCGGCCTTGACGCGGCCCTGGCGTCTCGTGGCCCTGCTCTCAGCCACCGCCACCGCAAGCTACCTCTGCCGCGTCAACGTTTCCGTGGCAGGCGTACTCATGATGCGCGAGTTGGGACTCTCGCAGCAGGCGATGGGCCGCGTCTTCAGCGCCTTCCTCGTCGGCTACGCCATCTGCCAGATCCCCGGAGGCCTGCTGGCCGACCGCTTTGGCGCGCCGCGTGTCCTGGCCTGGGCCACTCTCGGCTGGGTGGCGGCCACGGGTTGGATGGCCGGCGCCGGCACGAGCGTGGCGGCCCTGCTGGCAGCACGCTTCACCTTGGGCGTGGCCGAAGCACCCACCTTTCCCGTGGCGGCACAGGCCATTTCACAAGCACTGCCGTCGGGGAAGCGTGGACGAGCCAACGGGCTTGTCGTCGCCGCCATTGGGCTGGGCTCGGCCATTGCTCCTCCGCTCATCTCGTTTCTGATGGTGCGCTGGGGTTGGCGGACAGCCCTGATGGTCTCTTCCCTGCCCGCCTTCGCCGTGAGCCTCTTCTGGATGAATCAGCGCCGACGTCCCGTGGATCACGCCGCGGCGGTCCCCGTGGCCGCACCCTCCGGCCGCCCGCAATCGCGCAGCTTCCTGCTGCTCACTCTCAGCTACTCGTTGCAGGGCTACGTCGGCTATATCTTCGTCTTCTGGTTCTACCTCTATCTTGTCGACGTACGTCATTTCGACCTCCTCCGCGGAGCCCTCTTTGGCAGCCTGCCCTGGTTGCTCTCCATCGTCTCCATCCCTTTGGGCGGATGGCTGTTCGACCGCGTTCCCTTTGACCGCCGCGTGATCCCCATCGCCGGCATGGCCGGTTCGGGCCTCTTCATCGCCGTCGGAGCCCACACACAGCACGCCTATCTGGCTGCGGTCTGCCTGGCCCTGGCCACGGCGCTGGTACTCAGCGTCGAAGGGCCGTTTTGGGCGACCATGACCGCCGTCGCCGGAGCTCGCAGTGGCGCCGGAGGAGGTGTCATGAATACGGGCAGCAACATCGGAGGATTGATCTCTCCCGCACTGACGCCGGTGCTGGCCGCGTCCATCGGTTGGGAAGGGGCGCTCATGGTCTCCGCGGGGTTGGCCGTGGTGGCGGCCGTGCTGTGGCTGTGGATCAAGCCGGCGCCAGACTCGCAGCCCGCGACGTAGCAGCGTCGCCGGCTGCACTACCTGGCAGCCCGTTTGAGAGCAGACGCGCGCTTCGTCAGATCGCGCAGCGCATCGCGCCCCACCCACCGTGCGCCCGGATGCGAGGATTCGGCCAACCGTTCGGCCACCGTGATCGCTGCCTGGCAAACCCGCGTGCCCCGTCGCCCCAGCCCACGCAAAGCCCAACTGACACCCTTCTTCACCAGGTGGCGGTCGTCGCAGGCACCCTGTTCGATCAGCGGCAGACTCGTCAGAAACGGCTCGTCTCCTGAGCGTTTGTCATGCCCGGCCAGGCTCGCCAGCAGCGCGAACCCCGCCCGCTTGATGAACTCCTCTTCCCGGCCGCCCCACTCAGCCACCTTTGCCCAGGCGTGCGGAGTCCTGTCGAACAGGCAGAAACAGAGCGTGTCGCACACGCCCCAGTTGTCGAACTCACAGCACCAGTTGTCCATCTGCTCGGGCGAGACCAGCTCGGGGTCATCCACATAGGCCGTCAGCAGCCGGGCCTCGTAACAACCGGTAGCCCAAAGCGCCGCGGCCAACTTGTGATTGCGCCCCAGCAGCTTCGCCAGAGCCTGAATATTCGCCATCGAAACGCCAATCGCATTCTTGGCATCGATGCCAAACCGCGCCAGGTTCTCTCGATCGCGCTGAGTCGCGTGCGCTTCCAGCCAGGCGAGCGCTTGCTGAACGCGATCGTCCAGGCCGCCCTGAGCAACTGCCGCGGGAGTCGTCTTTGTCGGCTTACCGCTCGTCTTCGATGGCATCGCGATCACTCCATGGTAAATCGGAGGTGTCGCGATGTGGTGCGCATTTCGCCTATGCGCGCATCGCTGCCGGATACGCTTTGCGGACCGCCGCGACGATGTCGTCGGTATCCTGCCGCGTGTACTTCGGCCCCACGGGGACACCGGCGAAACGCGAGAGGACATCGATGGTACGAGGACACGACGCTGCCCCGTAGCGGATGGCCTTACCCCGCTCAGACGTCCAGGAAGGCCAGGCAGGGTGCGTTGTGATCTTGTTCTCGATGTAGGACTGAACGGGCAGAATCACTGAGCCGCCAGGACCGTTCACCGGAACGTTCTCCGCCTTCATGAGTTCCACGAAACGGTCACGCTGCGCCTTGGAATCGAACCGGAAGAACACCGGAGCCGCCAAGTCCCCATTGGGGTCCGGACGACGACGGAACCGGAGCCCGGGGCAATCGGCGAGCTCCTGGTAGACACGCCCGGCACTCTCCCGTACCGCCGCAAGAATCTGGTCGAGCTTCCTGATCTGCGCCAGCATGACACCGCCCGTGAACTCGCTCATCCGAAAATTCGTCCCCACGAAGGGCGACAGTCGAGTCTCGCCCAGCATCCCCTCATGCGGTTGGCGCAGGCTGCCCACATCGTGGAAACGAACCGCCCGTTCAAACAGTTCCGGGTTGGAGCTCACCACGGTGCCGCCCTCGCCAGAGGTGATCGTCTTGCTCTCCTGATGACTGTAAGTGCCGATGTCGCCCATCGACCCGAGGCGCCGCCCTTTGTACGACGCGCCGACAGCCTGGGAGCAGTCTTCAATGACACGCAGTTTGTGCTTGCGAGCAACAGCCAGGATGGGATCGAGATCGGCCGGGTTCCCCTGAAGATGGACAGCGATGATGGCCTTGGTCTGCGGAGTGATGCGAGCCTCGATGTCCTGGGGATCGAGGTTAAAGGACTCGTCGATCTCGGCAAAGACCGGCAGGGCACCGGCACGGACAACAGCCGTACAGTCGGAGTGCCAGGTCCAGGCAGGCATGATGACTTCATCGCCGGGACCGATCTGTAGCGCCGCGATAGCGCACTCCAGCGCGGCGGTCCCCGAACTCACCGCCAGCGCGAATCGGGCGCCGATCTTGGCGGCGAACTCCTTCTCAAAGGTGGCCACCTTGACCGGTGCGACGCCCCGCCGCCCTGAGAATCGGAACGGCACTCCGGTATCGACGACTTCATCAACTTGCATCTTCTCCGCCGAGTCGTAGTACAGCGGACCCCAGTTATCCCCGCGCAAAGGCTTGTCGCGGACAGGGGAACCACCCTGGGCGGCCAGTGCGGAGGGTGTGGCAGTGGAAGTGGAAGCGGCCGAAACGGCAGCGGAAGCAACGAATTTCCTGCGATCCATGGTGTACTCCTTCCAGAGACGAGGCGCTTCCATACATAGCAAAAGGCCGCCTCGATTGCGAGGCGGCCTTTTGCTGTTCGTGTGGCGCGCCCACTGGCGCGCCGACTTGCCCTACTCTCTAGAAGCGATAGTACAAGCCGAATTGAACGATGCGGGCGGCGTTGAAGGTAGACGTGATGCGCCCGAACGTAGCCTGATTGACATTGAACCGGGTCGTGCTGCTCGACTCGTCTCCGACATAGAACGCCGGGTGGTTCGGTAGGTTGTAGACATCCATGCGGAGATCGACATACTGATGCTCGGCGATGTTCACGCGCTTGGCCACCGACATGTCGTAGTTGAACGTCCACGGCCCGGAGAACATCCGGCGCTGCAGGTTGCCCACGTTGCCGGCTGTCGGGTTGTAGAAGATCTGGCCCGAGAACGGAGCCGAGCCGTCGCTGGCCACGCCACGGCCATCTGCGCCGCGGACCGACGGGGACAGGAAGAACGGCCCGTCGCCGGTCATGTACAGACCGCCCACCGAGCTGTCCAACTGGCCCTTGGTCAGACCATTGATGCTCGCCGTGTTCGTGGCCGTCGAGCGCCCGCCACGGTTCAGCGTGCCGCGCCCCGACAGAATCGAGAACGGCGTGCCCGACTGGTAGGTCATAATCCCGCTCAGGGACCACCCGCCGATGATGTGGTTTGTGAGCGTGCCGCCGTGCACCAGCTTGCCAGCGCCGAACGGCAGCTCGTAGTAGAAGTTGCCCTTGATCACATGGGTAATGTCGAACGGAGCGCGCGCCCGCTCGATCTTGCCGTTGCTCGCGTCCAGGTACGGCTCAAAGCGCGTCTGACCGTCACCGGTCGTGTCGCTCAACACTTTCGAGAACGTGTAGTTGCCCTGCACCTGGAGGCCACTGCTCACCCGCCGCCGCACATCCAGTTGGAAGGCGTTGTAGGTGGAGTTTGACGCGTTCGTGATGGTGTTCGCGCCCAGCGCATTGAAGTTGGTGAAGAAGTTGATCGGACCGTTCAGCCCGTTCGACTGGTAAACCTGCGCCAGCGTGCCCACCTCACCCTGCCGAATGTAGGTCTGCACCGTGGAGTTTGTCAGCAGGCCGCCGCCATAGAGCTGGTTGAAGACAGGCAGCGGCTGGCTGCCGGACACGGCGGAGTTGTAGGACGGATTGAACCGGCCCGTCGCGTTCAGCGCCAGGAAGCCGTTGGACTGCGCCCGCTTGAAATCGTCAAGAAAGCCGCCGGCATTGATCAGCACCTGGTTGTAGTCGAATGCGCGCAACAGCTTCACGCCATGGTTACCCAGATAGCGCGCCTCGATCACCGTGCCCTTGATCTCGTGCTGGATGCCGAAAGTGTACTGCTGCACATACGGCGTCCGCAGATTCGGATCCGGCATGCCCAGCGCGGCCGTCGGATCCAGATTGTAGTTGTCCTCCTGCGTGCGAGGCACCTTGTATTCCGGCGTCGCAATCGATGGCGGAGCCGCCAGCGAAGCGACAAGGTCGGTGTCCGTCGCCGCCGCGCTCAGACCGTTGTTCGTGCCGATGTTGTTGCGTACAGCGGTGAGGGTCTCGTCGTTGACGTAGCTAATGCTGTAGCCGCCACGCAGCACCGTCTTTTGCCGGCCCGTCAGATCGTAGGCAAACCCGATGCTCGGCGCGAAGTTGTTCATGTCCTTGTTGTAGTAAGGCCGCCCCACGCTGTTGCCAGCAAAGTCGAACGATGCCAGCGGATTCAGCAGCGTCGCACGCAGGTCGTTGTTTTGCAGCGTCGGCAACAGGTACAGCGAGTCCTGCTCGTTCAGCCGCGTCCAGTACTCATAGCGCAGACCCAGCGTCACAGTTAGCCGCGGCAGCACCTGCCACTTGTCGCTGACGTAGCCGGCATAGGTGTCATAGGTGAAGTGCCGCAGGTTGGTCGCACCCGGAACAAAACCGGAATTGCGGCTAGTCACGTTGAACGTCTGGTCGCTCTGCGAAATGATGCCGCCGAGCGTCGCGTACAGCGAGTTTGCCAGGGTCACGTCGGCCGACCGGGCTCCGGGCAGGTCCGCCGAGGTCAGCCCTGTTTCATTCGCCGTGCTGATGCCCAACGTATACTGCGGGAGAATCCCAGCATCGTTGAACGGCGCAGTGCGGATATATTGCGATTGGAAGCCAAACGACACGACATGCTTGCCCTTGATCCAGCTTGCGTTGTCCTGAATCGTATAGGTGTTCGTGTCGCGCCCCTGCTTCAGGAACGTATTCACCGGGCTGCTGAAGATCTGCCCGGAAAGCAGGTAGGGCGAATACTCATTGCGTACGTTGAAGTTGCCAGGACCACGATTGAAGCCACCACGGAGCTCATTCGTCAGCGTGGGGCCGGCCGTCCAGCGCCAGGCCAGGCTCAGCAGGTGGTTGTGGTTGTCATTGTAAACTGGCGGCGCGATGGTGTAGAAATCGCCTAGGTCCGGCCGGTCCACATTGTCGCTCGTGTAGTTGTAGGTGCCGGTGAAGCTGTGCTTCGGCGACAGGTAGTAGTCGCCACGATAGACCAACTGGTTGCGGTCTTCGTTCGACCGCGCGTTGAACAGATAGCCCGTCGTGTTCAGTTGGTCGCCCGTGTCCGTGCTGTTGCCCTTGGGCAACTGGCCCAGCATGGTCTGGATCGCCGGATTCACCGAAATGCCGCGCAGGTTCAGGACGTTCGCCGACTGCCGTACACCGGCCGTGTCCAGATACTGGAACACACCCGAGCGTGCGGAATCCGTCAGCGTCGTGTTCAACGTGTTCTGCTGCTGCCGCAGCCGGAACGCTTCGTAGTTCACAAAGAAGAACAGCTTGTCACGGATGATCTTGCCGCCGATGCTCCCGCCCGGCTGATTCAGGTTCAGGAACGGCACACCAACACCGCTCTTGTTGTTGAACCAGTCGTTGGCCGACAACGCGCTGTTGCGGTTGTACCAGTAAGCCGACCCGTGCCACTCGTTCGAGCCCGACCGCGTCGACAGCACCATCTGCGCGCCGCCGCCACCGATCGTCGTCGAAGCGTTCGACGTCGCAATCGTGATCTCGGCCACCTGGTCGATCGTCGTCTTCGTCGGGATGTAATCCAACGAATTGCTGCGGATGAAGTTGTCCTGGATGTTGATGCCGTCCAGCGTCACGTTGGAAAACGATGTGCGCATTCCGTTGACGACCGTCGGGCCGCGCCCCGAGCTCACGCCCGGCTGTGTCAGAAACAGCGTGCTCACCTGACGGTCCAGCACCGGCAGGCTCGTCACCTGCCGCGCGGTCACCGTCGAGGAGATCTCGGCGTTCGCTGTCTGTACGCCCTCGCTCGTCGCCACCACTTCCACAGTGGCCTGCGCGGCCTGCACGTCCAGCTTTACCGCGCCCAGGCTCGTCTCCTGAATCGGGCTCACCTTGACGTTTTGTAGCCGCGTCTTCGTGAAGCCGCTGGCTGAGATTTCCACCTCATAGGTGCCGGCCTGTACCGCGATAAACGAGAAGATGCCGGCGCTGTTCGTCTTGCCTGCCAGCAGCGCATCCGCGCCGCCCGGCATCAGCACCTTGATCTCGGCGCCCGGAATCGACGACCCACTCGCATCCACGACACTGCCCGACAGACGCCCGGCCACTTGGCCGAAAGCGGTACCAGACGTGAAACATGTAACAAAAATCAAAAATGTAACAAACGACAGTAATCGGAAGGGTAACACTAGCCTTCGTGGCACAATTTGAGACTCCTCTTGGAACATAAGCCCGCCTGATAGGTAAGGGCCTGTTACCTTTAGTTTAACATCTATAATGAACGAGTGGCCACATTATTCGATGTTCCTGTCGGAAATCCAGCGCCCCGGCGAGTACCCCGCGGGAGCTTTACCATTCCTATAACTGACTATATATCAACAGCTTGAGGCTACCTCAAGCACGCCCGGCATGCACTCCAATATCGTTTGATTGGCCCGTCCTCGCGGAAGCCAGCGCAGTTGACATGTCGGCTCAAGTAATGATAGCGATTACAGAAATCAAATTGCCTTCCGCTACTTCCTTCCCCGTCCCATCTTGCCGAGATAACGCCCGTTTCCTCTCCGGTCGTTGATCTCCTGTTTGCACTAGGTAATCTGCACTAGAAGGATCCGCCGTCTCCCTGCCCTCCGGCCCCGTGCACTCCAAACCACTTGACGTCGTCGCCAGACTTGTTTACTCTAGGCCTAGAGCAAACAAGTACAGGAGACGGCGTGTCCAACAAAGACATCGATCGCAAAGACCTCTTCCCCGGCGCCCTCGAGATGATGATCCTGCGGACCTTGAGCGTGCAGCCGCTCCATGGCTACGCCCTCGTCCAGCACATCCAACGAAACTCCAACGAACTCCTGCAGGTGGAGGAGGGCTCCCTCTACCCTGCCCTCCAGCGCATGCTCAAGGCCGGACTCGTCACCGCCAGTTGGGGCGTCTCCTCTACCGGACGCCGCGTCCGCATCTATGAGATCTCCCCGGCCGGCTCCAAACATCTGGCTCACGAGATCATGAGCTTCGAACGCATGCTCGAAGGCATCCGCCTGGTCCTCGCCCCGGTGAAGCCATGAACTGGATCCAACAGCTATTCAGCCGCCGCCAGCTCACTGGCGATCTGGAGGAAGAGATTCAGCAGCACATGGAGGAGAAGATCGAGGAGCTCATGAGCCGCGGCCTTTCCAGACGCGAGGCGGAGCTCGCCGCGCACCGCGCTTTCGGGAACCGGACCCTCCTAGAGGAGCAGGGCCGTGAGGTCTGGCGCTGGGCGCCAGTGGAAGACTTCTTCACGGATATCCACTTCGCCCTCCGCCAGTTGCGCAAGTCCCCCTCCTTCAGCATTGCCTGCGCGTTGACTCTGGCACTGGGCATCGGTGCCAACACCGTGGTCTTCAGTGTCGTGAACGCCGTGCTCCTGCGCCCGCTCCCGTTCGCCGAGCCCGGGCGACTCGCCGTCGTAGCCTCGATCGACGCTCGCAAGCCCAAAGAGCTCTCTGATCTCTCCTATCCCACGTTCTTCGACTTCCGCAAGGCCAACAAGGTCTTCGAACACGTCGTTAGCTTTCGAGAGACTGACGCCTCGTTGACCGGTACCGCCCAGCCCCTACACGTCCGCGCGCATATCGTTTCGTGGGACCTGTTTCCCTTGCTGGGCATTCAACCGGCCCTGGGCCGCGGATTCCTGCCCCGCGAGGAAGCGTCGGGCCAGCGCGCCGTCGTCCTCGGCGACGACCTCTGGCACGAGCAGTTCGCCGCCGACCCCACCCTCGTCGGCCGCACCATCACCATCGACAGCCAGCCCCATACCGTCGTGGGCATCGCGCCCCCCGGCTTCGCCTTTCCGCCCGCCGACCGCACGGTCCGCATGTGGATGACCCTGGCTCGCGACGCCGATTCGTCCACATTCACACCGGTCACCGAGCAGCGCGGAGCCCGCATGCTAAGCGCCCTGGCCCGCCTCAGGCCCGGTGTGTCCATCCAACAGGCTCAGGCGCAGATGGACACTGTGGCCGCCGCCCTCGCACACGCATACCCCGACTCGAACAAGAACATCACCGGAACGCGCGTCGTGCCCGCCGGCGACGCCCTGGCTGGTGAATCCAAAGCACCCCTGCTCATCTTGCTGAGTGCCGTCGGCCTGGTCCTGCTCATCGCGTGCGCGAACATCGCCAACCTCCTGTTGGCCCGCACGTCCGAACGCTCCCGCGAATTCGCCCTGCGTGCGGCCATCGGCGCTGGCCAGGGCCGCATCGTCCGGCAGCTCATTACGGAAAGTCTCACGCTCTCGTTCATCGGCTGCACCGTTGGAGTCCTCGCCGCCACGTGGACAATGCACTTCCTGCTACCCCTGGCGGGCGAGGCCATTCCCCGCATCCAGGAGACCAACATCGACGCCCGCGTGCTCGGGTTCTCTGTCCTCCTTGCAGTCGCAACCAGCGTTCTCTTCGGACTGGCCCCCGCAATCCGAGTGGCCAAGGCCGATTTCAACACCGGCCTCAGAGATGGAGGTCGAAGCCTCACCGACAACGCTGACGGCCTGCGCGGCGCCCTCTGTGTCGGACAGATCGCGCTGGGGCTCGTCCTCCTCAGCGCCGCCGGCCTCCTCAGCGCCAACTTCGTCCAACTCCTCCGACGGGACCTCGGCCTCCAGCCCGAGCGCGTCCTCAGCTTCAACGTCGATCTCCCCGGCAAAGCCTACCCCAAGGCGCGCCAGCTCAGCTTCCACGCCGAAATGCTCGACCGGCTGAAGAGTCTCCCGGGCGTCGAAGGTGCCGCTCTCGCCATGCCGCTGCCGCTGGTAGGCGACCAGATGACTATCACCTTCAACATCCAGGAGCGTCCTTCGGCCCCCTCCGAACGGCCCTCCTCCGACATGGCCATCGTCACGCCCGGATACTTCCAGACCATCGGTGCGCCGCTTCTCCGAGGCCGCGACTTCACTGAGCGTGATGATGAAAAAACACCGCCCGTGCTGGTCGTCAACCAGGCCTTCGCCCAGCGCTTCTTCCCCGGCGAGGACCCCATCGGCAAGTGGATGGAGCCCGGCGCCGTTTCCGGCCCCGGCGGCACGAAAATGCGGCAGATCGTCGGCGTCGTCGGCAACGCCAAGCAGTCCTTGCTCAAGGCCCCGGCCGACCCCATCTACTACTTCCCTTACAAACAGCTCCCCTGGTGCTGCGCCTCGGTCGTCGTCCGCGGCACCGTCGACCCGTCGAGCCTTGAGCCGTCCATCCGCTCAGCGGTGACCACCCTCGACAAGCAACTGCCGGTGTTCGACGTGCGCACCCTCGACAACATCCTTTCCACCGGATACAAGCAGGCGCGCATTCCCGTCTACCTTCTGGGTGGATTCGCGGCCATCGCACTTCTGCTCACCGTGGTCGGCCTCTACGGCGTATTAGCCTACTCCGTCGCGCGCCGCACCCGCGAGTTCGGAGTCCGCATCGCCCTCGGCGCCAACCGCGGCGAGGTGCTCGCCCTGGTCCTGAAACGAGCCACCCGCCTCGTCCTGCTGGGACTCACGCTGGGCGTCGCCGGAGCCGTTGCCACCGGCCGCGTCATCACCCGGCTCCTCTATGGAACCCCCGACGCCAACCCGACCCTGTTGGGTGCCGCCAGCCTGCTCCTGATCCTCACCGCCGCCACGGCCGCTTATCTACCGGCCCGCCGCGCCGCGGCCACAGACCCCGTACGAGCCCTCCGGGCCGAGTAACGCCCGCTGCGAACCGCGAATGGCAATGAGCGGGCGCGCTTCATTGCCATTCGGACAGTTGCCCCGGGCCGCCGCACCCCGCGGAAACAAACCTTCCCGGAGAGGTGTCTATTCGCACCATGGAGCAAGCCGCCCGCCGGACCATCCTCGAATCCGTGGAACGAGCCATGCGCCGCTCGTCGTCAGTCGTTGTGGCTCGCATGCGGCGAGGCACAAACAGTCTCGCCACCATCGCGGCCGTCGCTCCGCTGCTGGCGATGCTCCCCGTCCTGATCGGCATCGTAGGGTCATTCCACGGATGCGGCTGCGAAAAAATGAGCTACTTGTGGGCACTCAACGACAGTTTGGCCAACGCCCTCGCCCGCTGCCTGCCAGGTCTCTTCGTAGGCATCCTGGCCCAATCCATCTACCACCACCTCGCCACCCAAGTGCGAAGCCTCGAGCTCGACATGCAAACCGCCAGCCTCCACCTGTTGAATCTCCTCAGCCGCCGCTAATCCCTCAGGGACCTTTTGATCCCATCCCGCCTCCCACTGCGCGTTTCCTCCAGAGGCTGAATTACCAACATCATGGACTCGCGACGCCACGCGCTCTCCGCGCTCATTCTCTGCGCCCTCGCCGCCTGCGGCCCGGCCACCGCCCAATCCTGGTCCCGCTTCCGGAACGTCACCGGCTGGGCCGGCACCTACTCCGTCCACGCCTCCGCCAAAGGCTCCGCGCCTTACCTCGGCTTCATCTACACCTGGGACATCACACACTCCGGCCAGGGCACCATCCGTCTCACCCGCTGGGATCCCGAACTCCAGGGCTGGGTCGGTACCATAGACGGCACGGCCGCCGTCGACGAGAAATACACCGAATACAACCCCGGCACCGGGTGCACCGGCACCACCACCAACAAGGGCGGCGGCTCCATCGCCACCACCTTCGACGGCGCGCCCCGTGAGTTCTACCTCTACCTGAACGACGACGGCACCTACAACATCTTCCCCGTCGACAGCACAGTGGCCGGCATCGGCTCCGTCACCATCTGTGGCACCCCGTTCTTCTCCATTCAGTCCTACTATCCCTGGGGACCTCCCGGGCGCATGTTCCAGGAGAAGCTCCCCGCCACCGGACTCGCCCTCCAGGGCACAAAGTCCATCGCCGGACCCTTCCCCGGCCCGCTCACCGGCACCACCGCGCCGCCCTTCAACTACGAGGTCACCTGGGACCTTCAGCCGCTCGGCGCCGAAGACGTCGAACTCACCTTCGAGCCCCTCGATTACCACGACTGGATCCCGGAAGGCAGCCGCTCCGAACGGCAATGGGGCAACTCCATCAAAGTCAAAGCAAACCTCCAGAAGAAGGGTGGCGGCACCCCCAAAGCGCGCGCGGTTAAATTCCTCTTTAACGTCGACGCCTCCACCGTCCCCGGCGTCGCCATGAACTTCCCAGTGAAAGACGCCTCGCGCCGGCCCGACCTCGCCTTTGCGCAGGACCTCAACCCCGAACACTCCGTCTCCAGTCAGGGCCTCCACGCCGAAACGCCCGGCGACGGACTCATCGCCGAAGCCGTGGTCGCCTCCTACGACTGGGGCGCCTGGGGCACCATTCGCGTCTCCGCCCTCCTCGACGATGGTCGTACCATCACCGGCACCTATAAGGACGCGACCTTCGCCCGTCTGCCCCGCCGCTCGTCCGACTCCAAAATCGCCGACGCCTGGAAAGAGCAGACCGGCTTCGGCGGCGCGGACGACGAAGACAACGACGAGCAGCCCGCGGGCGACGGCCACAACGGCGACGGCCTGACGCTCTATGAGGAGTACCGCGGCTTCTACGAGAACGGCGACCACATCCGCACCCGCCCAGATCGCAAGGACCTCTTCGTCCTCGACAAGATCGGCGCCCGCGCCAAGCCCGCCATCGCTCTCTTCTCCCAGCTCACCGGGCTCGCTGTCCACCACCGCCTGAAGGCCGACGAACTCCTCGTCTACCCCGAGCCCCACGTCATCAACATCAACCACGAGTCCGCGCCCCACCTCGTCGATCAGCACGGCGTCGTCCTCATGGAGACTGCCGAAACACCCTTCCCCCAGGCCTGGTCGAAGACCTACACCGATATCGGCACCCCAAAGACCGTGGACCTCGTCGTCATCCCGCCCACCTTGCCCAATTCGATTGGCAAGGGGCCCATCGACTATCTCCACAAAGCCATCGCCCACGAACTCATGCATTCGGTCGGCGTCTGGCACCACGGCGAAAGCGACGGCAAGCAGGACTGGCGCCTCAAATTGCAGCCCGGTGCCACCACCCCTGTCCTCTGGGAGCGCTACACCGGAACCTTCCTCCACGTCATCAAGGAGACCGGTGAAGACGTCGCGGCCGAGATCGCCGCCAAAATGGATGCCCTCTTCACCGACCCCTCGGCCGTCCCCGCCGACATGATCACCAGCTACCGCCAGGACATCCAGAGCGAGACGGGCTTCTCCTTTCTCGCTTCCCCCCTGGTCGGCGAAAAGGGCGGCCAGCATAGCGGCAACGACGACTGCCTCATGCGCTACGAATACGCCGTCCTCGCCCCCACCACGGACTCGTCCACCTTCTACTTCCTCGAAGACCAACGCCGCGGCCGCCAACTCTGCGACAGCCCTGTGGGCACCGGCAACAACGACGCCGGACGCCAGCCGCAATCCCGCCACGGCGACGCCAGTCCCAACCGCGGCGCCTGCCGCCAGATGGTCTGTGTCAACGACGCCCACGACCACCCCGCGCGCTAACGCGGCATCCTTCGCTCCTCCAAACATCCGGGCCGCATTTTGTTACCTATGGAACAACTCGTACGCCGGCCCGGATCCAGCAAAAATCAAAGCCCCGGACTGAGCCCAAGGCCCGCCGGCTTCCGCGTGTATGTTGTGTCTCGTCACCTTCCTGCACCGAAAACCTGGCTGGCTCTTGCCCTCCTGAGTCTGGCCGTTCCGGCTCTTCTACCTGCACAGTCGCTGCCCTGGTGGCGCAAGGTGGAGGGCTTTCAGGGTGTCTTTCACACACACCGGGAAATCGCCGGCTCCGGCGGCTCACAGATGATGACCTCCAGGCACTCCATCCTGACCGACGCCACCGGCACGGTCCGCTTCGACCACTGGGACGCCCAACGCCGGGCGTGGATCGGCACCGTCGCCGGCACAGTCCAGGTCAATCACAAGCTCATGCACAACGACTCCGCCTGCCGCAATGACATCACCATCGTCGGCGACGGTCCACTCGTACGCCCAGTCGGTGCCATGCCGCTCGAAGTCCTGCTCTTCTTCCAAAACGACGGGACGTATTACCTGCAGATCAACTACGCCTCGTCACCCGCCACGGAGACCACCGCCGCCGTCTGCGTCTTTGGCAGCGGCACCGAGACCCGACAGGTGGCCGAGGACTGGTACCCCGACTTCCACAACTACGGCGCCCATCAGCCCATTCCCGCCAGCGCTGGCCGCCTCACCTTCTCCGGCCGCGTCAACGACATCGGCGATCCCGGTTGGGGCATCCTGTTCGACGGTCCTAACCTGGCGGACAGTTTCCCCTTCGACCTCTCCTGGGACATCCAACCCATCGGCGGCCAGGACGACGAGCTCACCTTCGAACCGCTCAACTACCAGAGCTGGATCCCCGAAGGCGCTCGGTCCGCTGACCAATGGGGCAACTCCATCCGCATCCGCGCCGAACTTCAGAAGAAGGGCGGTGGACCCCCCAAGACCCGCGCCGTCAGGTTCTACTTCAACCTCGACGCCTCCGCAGTGCCCGGCGTCGCCATGAACTATCCTCTCCAGGAGCCTTCCAATCGCCCGGACCTCGGCTTCCCCCAGGACCTCAACCCTGAACACGCCATCTCCAACCAGGGGCGCCACGCGGAAACGCCCGGTGATGGCCTCACCGCCGAAGCCGCGGTCGGTGCCTACGACTGGGGCGCCTGGGGTTCCGTCCGCGTCTCCGCCCTCCTCGACGACGGGCGCACCATCACCGGCACCTATCAGGGCGCCAACACGGCCCGCCTGCCCCACCGCGCGGAGGATTCCAAAATCGCCGACGCCTGGAAGGACCAGACCGGCTTCTCCGGAGCCGACGACGAAGACAACGACGAACTGCCCGCCGGGGACGGTCACGGCGGCGACGGCCTCACCGCCTATGAGGAGTACCGCGGCTTCTACGAAAACGGCACCCACATCCGCACCCGTCCGGCCCGCAAAGACCTCTTCATCCTCGACCTGATCGGCGCCCGCGCCAAACCGGCCATCGCTCTCTTCGCTCAGCTCACCGGACTCCAGGTCCACCACCGTCTGAAGGAAGACGAGATGCTCATGTTCCCCGAGCCTCACGTCATCAACCTCAACAACGAGTCCGTGCCCCACCGTGTAGACCAGCACGGTGTCGTCCTCGTCGAAACTGCCCAGACGCCCTATCCCCAGGCGTGGTCCAAGACCTACACGACCATCGGCACACCCAAGACCGTCGACCTCGTCGGCATTCCGCCCACCCTGCCCGAATCCATCGGCAAGGGGCCCATCGACTATCTCCACAAGGCCATCGCCCACGAACTGCTGCACTCAGTCGGCGTCTGGCATCACGGAGAGAGCGACTACAAACAGATCTGGCGCCTCAAGCTCAAGCCCGGCTCCGACAAGCCTTCCCTCTGGGAACGCACCTCCGAGACCTTCATCCGAGTCCTCAAGGAGTCCGGCGAAGACGTCGGCACCAAGCTCGCCGAGGCACTGGACGCCTCCTTCACCGACACCGCTCATTGGAGCCCTCTGGACATCGAGGACTACCACAACGCTCTCCAGTGGTCGAGCGGCTTCAATATCTTCATGGATCCCCTGGTCGGCGAAAAGGGCGGGCAGCACAGCGGCAACGACGACTGCCTCATGCGCTACGAGTACGCAGTCCTCTCACAGTCCGTCTCCGACCCCAACACCTACTACTACCTCGACGACCAGCGCCGCGGCCGCCGCCTCTGCGACAGCCCGGCTGGCACCGGCAACAACGACCCCGGCCTCCAGCCGCAGTCCCGTCACGGGGATGCCAGCCCCAACCGCGGCGGCTGCCTGCACATGATCTGCGTCAACGACGCCATCGACCATCCGGCCCGCTAAAGGAACTCTTCATGCACATCCGAATCCTTCCTCTGCTCGCACTCACCGCGGCCCTCTGTGCTGCCCAATCGCCCGCGCCCGAGCTCACCCTCAGCGTCAACGGCCAGACCGAAGCCCGCTTCGAGCCCGGCCCGCCCTTGATGGTCCAGCTCTCGGCCCTCCATCCACATCTGCTCGACCCTGAGCCCGGCGAGGACGTACCGCCGGTCATCCTGCCTGCTCTCGACAATTCCTGGGCCAACGCCGTCCACCTCACTCTCTTCAACGAGCAGGGTGAACCCGTCGACATCGCGTTCACCCTCCACACGCCACCCGAACAGCGCCTGGAACTCGCGCACGGCGAACAGGCCGAAGCCTGGTGGTCCCTCTCGCCCGACCAGACAGCCGCCCTCCCGCTCGGCCGCTACCTCGTCCACGCGGTCCTCGACACCACCTCCTTCGCGGTGGGCGACGAATGGAACGGCGCCGTCACCCTGGACAACGTCCCGCTGATCCTCACCGAAGCCGCGTCGGAACCCACTGTCGCCGACCAGGCCGCCGGCCATCGCCTCTCCGCCCAGTACGCCGCCCTGCTCGGCAACTGGGACGAGGCCCTCCAGCATGTGGACGCGTGGATCACTATCCAACCGGAATCCGGCCTGCCGTACGCAATGAAAGGCGACCTCCTCACCCGTGCCGGCCACCCACTCCAGGCAGCCCAGGTCTACACCAAGGCGATGGACCTAGACGCCGCCGCCACCCAGGCCGCCGAGGTTCACGTCCGGGAAAGCCACAACACCCTCGACGGGAAGATCAGCGAAATCCTCCGGGCACTGGCGAAATCCAACTAGTAAAGCGGGGCCTCACCCGCGGGCCTAGTCTTCCACCGCCGGTGGATCCACAGCCACTGTTCTGGATGGTTCCGGATGGCGGCCTCCAGTGCCGCGTGCACCCTCTGCGTATCGGCCTGGACGTCGCCTTCCATCTCGACAATCGGGTCGAAATGCAGCACGTGCTTCTGCTCGGCCTCCGACCACAACGCGTACCCCGGAATCACCGCCGCTCCAGTCCGCGCCGCCAGCCGCGCAAACCCGGCATCCACGCAGGCTTTGTGGCCAAAGAAGTCAACGAAGATGCCCCGGTCCGCCGTGACGTTCTGGTCGATCAGGATACCAACGGCTTCGTTTCGTTTGAGCGCCTCGACGAGCGGCCGCAGGAAGTCTTTTCCCCGTCCAAGCAGCCGGTTGCCCGACAGAGTGCGGTACTTCGTGGCCAACTCATCCAGCAAGGGGTTGTCCATGGGGCGCACGACGAAGCTCATCGGCTCCGCCATCAAGGCGTGCGCGAAAGCCGAGAACTCCCAGTTGCCCAGATGCGCCGTGGCAAACAGCACCCCCTTGCCCCGCCGTTTGGCTTCCTCGAAGTGCTCGAAGCCCTCATACCGGATGAACTGGTGAACGTTGTCCTTACCAATGTCCGGGAAACGCGCCAACGTCGCGATCACCCGCGCCAGCGACCACCAGCAACCCTCGACAATCTTCGCCCGTTCTTCCGCTGACTGCCCTGGCAGCGCAAGCTCCAGATTGCGATGTGCTGTCGCGCGCAACCGAGGAGCCAATCGGTCGAAAACGCCGAATGCCAATCTGGCTAGTTTCGTTGAGTTTGGCAGATACCGGAACGCCGGCAGCAGGCAGCGGACCAGCGCATATTCCAGCCGATTACGAAGTGGGGAGTGGCGCGCCAAATGGCTATTCTATCCACCCGCCACCGAGAACGAGGTCTCCATCGTAAATCACGGCGGCTTGACCGGGCGTCACCGCTCGTTGCGCGGTCAAAAAACGCACTTCCACACGGTCCGGCTGCCCCGTCGGATACAACACGGCCTCGGCCGGAACGTGCCGATTGCGAATCTTGACCTGGGCTGCCCGAGGCTCCGTGATGGGTTCGATCGACACCCAGTTCACATCCTTGGCGACCAGCGATTCCCGCAGCAGGTCAGTCCCCTGCCCCACAACCACCTGCTGTGTTTGCGGATCAGTGGCGATCACATACAGCGGCTCCGGCGCGGCGATCTTGAGTCCCTTTCGCTGCCCCACCGTATAGTGATGAACCCCCTCGTGCTCGGCCAGAACCTTACCCTCTTTGTCCACAATCTCGCCGTGCGTCGCGTCCCTTGGAATGCCGCGTTCCTTGAAGTAAGCATCAATGAAACCGGCGTAGTCGCCATTCGGAACGAAGCAGATCTCCTGGGAATCATGCTTGGCGGCGGTCGGAATGCCAAGCTCGGCGGCCAGCGCTCGCACCTCGGGCTTGGTCATGCCGCCCAGCGGGAAGAGAGTCCGTGCAAGTTGATGCTGCTTCAGGCCAAACAGGAAGTAGGTCTGATCCTTCCCGGAGTCCATCCCGGTGCGCATCTCATACCGGCCAGTTTCCGGACTACGAGTCACTCGGGCATAGTGACCCGTAGCGATGTACTCCGCCCCCAGGCCATCAGCCATCTCAAGGAATTGATCAAACTTTACGTGGTTATTGCACAAAGTACAGGGGATAGGAGTTCGTCCTGCCAGGTACTCATCGACGAACGGCTTCACTACGGTCTCCTCGAAGCGGTCTTCGAAGTTCACCACGTAGTAAGGAATCCCCAACACATTGGCTACGGCTCGGGCGTCGTAGACGTCATCGAGCGAGCAGCAACGTCCGGTCGCACCCTCCACCTGCAACTCAGGCAGACGGCGCTGGTTCCAGAGCTGCATGGTCATCCCCACCAGTCGATGACCGTCGCGTTGCAGCATCGCGGCGACGGCGGAAGAGTCCACACCGCCGGACATCGCCACCGCAATCAACGAGTTGGGCGCCGGATCAGACATGGGCGGGAGCCAGTTTGCGCAGCCGGGCAACGGCCTTTTCGACAGCGGCGATGAGGGCGTCCACCTGCTCCTCGGTGTTGGTGCGGCCCAGGGAGAATCGGATGGAAGCGCGGGCTTCCGCCGTGGACAGCCCCATGGCGGTCAGAACATGAGAGGGAGTGACGGCGCCCGAGGAGCAAGCCGCCCCGGAAGAGACAGCGAAACCACCCAGATCGAGTGCGATGACCAACGCCTCGCCTTCCAGTCCAGGAAATCGGATGTTGGTCGTATTCGGAGTCCGTGGAGCACCAATAGAGTTGACGTGAGCGTCCGGAATGCGGGCGAGCAAGCCCTGCTCCAACCGGTCGCGCAGACCACCCAGATCCGCCTTAGGCAGGGCGGCAGCGGCCCCGAGCGCGGCAATTCCGGCAACATTCTCAGTTCCGGCGCGGCGCTCACGCTCATGACGGCCGCCAAACTGGCGAGGATTCAATTTCACTCCGTCGCGCACGTACAAAGCCCCAATTCCCTTAGGACCAGAGAACTTGTGGGCCGTCAGCGAATAGAGATCCACACCCAGCGCGCGCACATCCACCGGGATCTTGGCCGTGGCCTGTACCCCGTCGGAGTGAAACAGGACACCAGCCTCCCGGGCCACGACGGAAATGGCTTCGACCGGTTGAATTGCGCCTGTTTCGTTATTGGCGTGCATCACCGAGATGAGCGTCGTATCCGGCCGGATGGCTTTGCGGATCTCATCCGGGTCCACCAGGCCGTTCGAGTCGACGGGAACCACCGTGCAACTCCCCTGGTGCCGCGCGGCGCTCAGGATCGCCGGATGTTCCGTGGCCGCGGTCACCACATGGCCGGTGGGCGCGCCCAGCACCGCCAGATTGTCGCTCTCGGTTCCGCCAGAGGTGAAGACTACTTCCTTGACGTCGCAGTTTAGAAGCTGGGCGACCTGCGCACGCGCCGCTTCCACGCATTGACGGGCCTTCTGCCCCGGAGTGTGGATGGAGGAAGGATTGCCCCAGACCTCGGCCTGCACCTTCTGGAGGACTTCCAGAACGGCTGGCGCAATGGGAGTTGTCGCGTTGTGATCGAAGTAGTACACGTAAGCCCGTTATTCTAATTGTAGCCATGCCGCTCCTCACTCTGTTAACCGACTTCGGACTGCGCGACCACTTTGTCGGCGTCATGAAGGGCGTCATCGCGGGCATCGCCCCTAAGACTCAGGTCATCGACATCAGCCACGAGGTCGAGCCCTACCAGGTGGCGCAGGCACGGTTTCTGTTATCGCAGAGCTGGCCGTATTTCCCAAAGCGTACCGTCCACGTCTGTATCGTCGATCCTGGCGTCGGTAGTGAACGTAGGGGACTGTTGGTAGAAGCGGAAGGACATCGCTTCGTCGGACCGGACAATGGTCTGTTCAGCGACCTGCTGGGCCGCAAGGGCGCAAAGGTCCGGCATCTTTCAAATACAAAGTTATGGTTGAAGAATATCTCGCAAACCTTTCACGGTAGAGATGTTTTTGCGCCAATTGGCGCTCATCTCTCAGCCGGAGTCATCCCCGCCAAAGTCGGACCACTAGTGAGCGACGCGCTGCGGCAAACCACATCGGCGCCAGTCCGCACCGGCCGCCGATTCTGGCAGGGCGAGATTGTCCACATCGATCGGTTTGGAAACCTGATTACCAACCTCCCCGCCGAGGAATTCTCTTCGATGCAGCCTAAGGGCATGGCGCTGAAAGTAGGACTCCTGGTCGTGACCAAGGTACTCACCAGCTATGCCGCCGCCCGCGACCAGGAGCCGTTTCTGATCACGGGCAGTTCCGGCAATCTGGAAGTGGCGGTTAACCAGGAGTCAGCGGCCAAGATGCTGGGCGTCGGGCTGGGCGCGCCGGTGGAACTGGAGATCTGGTAGATGCCGGAACTCCCTGAAGTCGAGGCGGTTACCAGGAAACTGCGGGCGGCGGAGCCGTGGCGGTCCATCGTCTCGGCCGGCCAGTTCCGGCCCACCACGGCGACAGGGCTGGAGCAGGCGATCGGCCGGAACCTGGAATCGGTCACAAGGCGCGGCAAGAACATCCTACTGGGCCTGAGCGGTGGGCCGGTCGTGCGAGTCCACCTGAAGATGACCGGCAACCTGATCGTGATCCCGGACATTCGAATGCGGCCTGCCACCGTGCGCGCGTGGTTGGGTTTGAATGACGGGCGCGGCGTGGTTCTGGATGACCCGCGGGCGCTAGGCCGGTTGAGCTTCCATGAGTCGGTCGACGGTCTTTTTGAGGACCTGGGCCCGGAGCCGTTCTCGCCCGAATTCACGGCCAGCTACTTTGAGGCTCAAGCCAGGAAGACGTCAAAACCTATCAAGTTATTATTGATGGAACAGCGTGCAGTCGTAGGCCTGGGCAATATTTACGCCGCCGAGGCGCTCTTCCAGGCCGGCATCCACCCGGCGAAACCTTCCAATGAAATCAGCGGTGTGCGGCTAAAGCGGCTGCACCGCCACATTGTTGAGGTGTTGACGGCTGCGCTAGACTCAGCAGTAGCCGCCTACGAACAGCCGGGCACCTTCTCCGAGGGCGAGAACTTCCCGGTAGCCGTCTATGGGCGTGAGGGGGAAGCCTGCTGGCGATGCCGGGCAGCCATCCGCCGAATCCCCCAGGGCGGCCGTTCGACCTATTACTGCCCGAAATGCCAGAGGTAGGCGGGAATGAAACCATAATGAGCGAGACCACACAGAAGATTTCGCGAGCCGCCGAGTTCCGGGAATTGATTGGCAAGCGCGCGGTGATTGCCGACGGGGCCATGGGCACGATGCTCTACACTCGCGGCGTCTTTATCAATCGCTGCTTCGACGAGCTGAACCTCAGCGCGGGCCAGATGGTGCGGGAGATCCACCAGGAGTATGTCCGCGCCGGGGCCGAAGTGTTGGAAACAAACACGTTCGGTGCAACGCGGGCGCGCCTGTCGACGTTCGGCCTGGGCGACAAAGTGGAGGCCATCAACCGGGCGGGCGTCCGTCTGGCGCGGGAAGCGGCAGCCGAGCGAAGCGACGTCTTCGTGGCCGGGGCGATGGGGCCGCTGGGCGTACACCTGGAACCGCTGGGTCCGACGTCCTTCGCCGAAGCGCGGGCCATGTTCCGCGAGCAGATCGCAACCTTGCTCGATGAGGGTGTCGATCTCCTCATCTTCGAGACATTCTCCCAGCTGACCGAACTGCGCGAAGGACTGGCCGCCGCTCGCGAACTCGCCGGCCCGGAGATGGTGATCGTCGCCCAGGTGACCATCGACGACGACGGCAACATGCCGGACGGCACCTCCACCGAGAAGTTCTCTCAGTTCCTCGACTCATCGACCGCCGATGTGGTGGGTTTGAATTGTTCGGTGGGCCCCAAGGCCACGCTCGAGACGCTCGAACGGATGATGGCGTTCACGAACAAACCCGTCTCGGGGATGCCGAACGCCGGCCACCCGACACAGGTGGAAGGGCGTGCCATCTACCTGAGTTCGCCGGAGTATCTGGCGCAGTACGCCAGACGGATGCTCTGGGCCGGGGTGAAAATGGTGGGCGGCTGCTGCGGCACCACACCGGAGCACATCAAGAGCATCAAGAGCGAAGCGCGCTCCCTCCAACCAGGCATCCACCAACTCAGCGTCACGGTGGAGGAGCCGACGGCCAAAGCCAAAACCATGGAGAAGGTGCCGGTGGCGCAAAAGTCGTCGCTGGGTGCCAAACTCGCCGCCGGGAAATTTGTTGCTTTCGTAGAGATTCTGCCCCCGCGTGGGGTGGACCCCGTGAAAGAAGTGGCCGGGGCCAGATTGTGCAAGGAAGCCGGCATCGACGTCATCAATGTGCCGGACGGCCCACGCGCCAGCGCGCGAATGAGCGCCCAGGTGACCTGCCAGCTAATTGAGCGCGACGCGGGCATCGAATCCGTGCTTCATTTCTGCTGCCGCGACCGAAACATCCTGGGCATCCAGAGCGAACTGCTGGGCGCGCACGCAGCCGGCATCCGGAACCTGATCTGCATCACGGGCGACCCGCCGCGCATGGGTTCGTATCCCGAGGCCACGGCCGTATTCGACGTCGATTCCATCGGCCTCACGAACATCGTCAACAACCTGAATCACGGGCTGGACATCGGCGGGAACCCCATCGGCTCCCAAACCTCCCTGTTGTTGGGTGTGGGCGCCAATCCGGGCGCGCTGAACTTTGAGGAGGAGATCCGGCGGACCGAATGGAAGGTCCAGGCCGGCGCGGAGTACATCGTCACACAGCCTGTCTTCGACATCGGGCAGGTGGAGCGGTTCCTCAAGAAAATAGAAGGGTTCCGCATTCCGGTGATCACCGGCATCTGGCCTCTGACCTCTTTCCGCAACGCCGAATTCATGGTGAACGAACTGCGTGTACCGGTTCCGGATGAATACATGGAACGCATGCGGCGGCTGGAAGACCCCGAGCGGGCGAGGGCCGAAGGCGTAAAGATCGCGCAGGAAATGGTCTGCAGCGTCCGGTCGATGGTGGATGGCGTTCAGTTGAGCGCTCCGTTTGGCCGTTATCAAATGGCGATTGAGGTTGCCCAGGCCATCGGGTCGCGCTAGACTGACGGCTTCCATTGACAGGTGAACGAGTGGCAACTGATCTGATCGAAATCAACTCGGAACAACCCAGCGTTGAAGCCATTGAGCGCGCGGCGGTTGCCTTGCGCCGGGGTGAGGTGGTGGCGATTCCCACCGACGCTCTGTACACATTGGTGGCGGACCCGTTCAATCTGCACGCCGTGGGCAGAGTTTTTGCCGCCAAGGGGCGAGAGCCGCACCGGTCACTGCCGCTACTGGTAAGCGATTTTCTGATGGCGGAAGACCTGGTGACGGAGTTGCCCGCGCGCTTCTACCTGTTGGCGCGGCGATTCTGGCCCGGGCCGCTGACCATCATCGTGCCGGCCTCGGCCAAGGTTCCCTTGAAAGTCACGGGCAACACAGGGCGGCTCGCGCTGCGGCAATCGCGCTCCCGCGTGGCGCAGGCGTTAATCGACTGGATGGGCCAGCCGCTCATCTCCACCAGCGCCAATGTCAGCGGCCAGCCCACCTGTCAGACCGGGATTGAGGTCTTTGGAACGATGGACGGGCGAGTGGATCTGGTGCTCGACGGCGGCGGGTGCATTGGCGCGGGTTCGACCACAATTGATATCACTGAGCCCTACTGGCGCATGATCAAATCCGGCAGCATCCAGGAAAAAGAGATCGCTGAGTGCCTGAAGGGCGCGTAAAGGGACATCAGCGGATCATGCGATTGCTCATTGGCCTCTGTCTCGTGCTTTCGATGGCAGGGGCCGTCAGCGCGCAAGAGACGGCCGCCGGCAGGAACCTCGACCTGGGGCGGCAGTGGAAGGTGCACCAGTGGATTCTGCCCACCGTGGATCTCACGGGCCGCTGGACGCGCATGGGCAAGAGCAACCGGTTCGACGTCGACTACACGAACACCTCCGACGGCCAGCATGTGTACTCCAAAGTCACGGTCGAAAAGCGAACGGCCAGGGAGATCGTAATTCTCATCGAAGGCTCCGCGGCGCACCTGATCGGGACGATTTCGACCGATGGCCGGAAGATTCGGGGCCGAATGGAGCCTTGTCCGCCGGGCAACAATTGCGGCTGGAGTGCCGAAACGGACTGGGAGGTTCCAGTCACGGAGGCCGCCAGGAAGAAGGAGACCTCGCGCGCGGTTTCGGCCGAGGACCTGGGCACGGTGTGGAAAGTCCACGATTACACGAACGAGGGCTACGACTACTACGGAACCTGGACGTTCCGGAAGCCCACGGAAGCAATCGACTTTGTGTACAGGAATCGCAAGGATGGGGCGGAGGCCAAGGGTTCGTTTGTGATGGGTCCGGCGAAGGGCCGTACCGTGATCATCTACAACCAGGGGCAGCGCAAGTACATGAGGGGCACGGTGCAGGCGGATGGAAAAACCATCAAAGGCACCGCGGACTGGTGCCGCGACCCGCTGAAGTGCGGCTGGGAAGCCACCATCGTAAAATGAGCTGGCAAAGGAATTGCTTGGAGAGGAAGCCCCCGTCAGGGTATCCTTTCAACTAAGGAGCGTTCCTGCGGAACGCGTGCTGGCTTCTATAATTGATCCGTATCAAGTGAATCTGGAGCTCGACTCGAACAACGGCGCTGGTGAGCATGCTCCGCAAGGAGAAGCCTGAAGGCGCCCGGAGGGCTCCCCCCATGTTAGGCATCGGGGTCGATTCCGAGGCCGGGACGGTTACTGTGGTGCGCTCCCCACTTCCTCAATGAAAATCCTCTTCATCGGTGACATTTTTGCGTCGCCCGGACGCAGAATTGTGGCCGAACATCTCCAATCGATCATCTCGGACGAGCATATTGATCTAGCCATCGCGAACGCGGAGAATTCGGCGGGCGGTTTCGGAGTCACTCCGAACGTCGCCCAGGAACTCTTCTCCTTCGGTCTGGATGTGCTGACCACGGGCAACCACGTCTGGGACAAGCGCGAGGTCTACGACTACCTGAACCGGGAGCCGCGCCTGCTGCGACCGGGCAACTACGCCGCTTCCCTGCCCGGCTCGGGGCTTTACCTGGGAAAAGCGCGCAATGGCGTACAGTATGCGGTAATGAATCTTCAGGGGCGCGTACATCTACCGGCGATCGAATGCCCGTTTCTCAAGGCCGACGAACTGATCGCGTCGATTCCCACAGAGACAAAAGTCCGCTTTTTGGACTTTCACGCCGAGGTCACCAGCGAGAAAATCGCGCTGGGGTGGTATCTGGACGGCCGCATCACGGGCCTTGTGGGTACGCACACGCATATCCCGACAGCCGATCCACGGGTGCTGCCCAAGGGCACGGCCTACTTGACGGATTGCGGAATGACGGGTCCGTACGATTCGGTGATCGGTGTCGAGAAAGACACCGTGATCCAGCGTTTTCTCACGCAGTTACCGATGCGGTTTGAAGCGGCCAAGCACATGGTGGAACTGCACGCGGTAATCATCACCCTGGACGAAACAACCGGCCGCGCTACGGCGATTGAACCCTACGCCGTCAGAGAAGATTGAACCCAGGACGAGTAGCGTAAGCGGCGGACGACGCAGCGGTAAAACACGCCCGCACCGAGCCCGGGCATGATCGCCAGAAGTGCGGCGAAAAACCGGGCCCCAGCGTCTTCGTACCACGGACACATGGGGTTATAGCCTGCGACGGCGTGGGCAAGCAGGTTCACGGCCGGGGCCCCCGCGGCTAGAATCAGGCACCAGAGCCACACTGTCTTGGGCCAGTCGCGGCCGATCATCGTGGAGAAGCCGAACAACATGCCGGTATAGGCAACGAACCAGGAGGAGTGATCGAGAATGCCGATCAGAACACTGGCGATTGCAAGTGAGACGAAAGGATGTTCGCCCGGATCTCTCATGTACTGCCTCCTTGGTAGAAGGATCGGCATCTTGTCGGGCAATGATTAGGGCGAAGATTACTTATTCTTCACCTTAGGGAGATTCCTGGGGAAGACATGGGCACAATCGGTGCCGGACCGATGCGGCTTGGCCCCTCCCTAGAACCTTCGTTCCAATAGCAAGCGCAACAATTGGGGTGAGCCCGCAGGACGGCAGCAGGGTCGCCGAATTGGCGGCCCATTTCCCAATCGGCTTGATACTTTCGTAGGCTGTATAGATGGTTAGTTCCGCTGGTACCATTGGTTCCACCGAATGGCGTATTGAGACCCCAAGTCTGGTGATTGCCGCTCCGGCCATCGTGTTTGCGGAATTGGGGGATGCCGTGGTGGGCGAACAACGGTCGGGCGAGAGCGACAAGAGAGAGACTGGGGGCGTCCTGTTCGGCCGGTTTTCGGGCGATATTGTGCGGATCGAAGCCTTCCGGAGAGTGGAACATGCCGAGAGCCCGGGCTTCCGGCTCTCTCCGGATGACATGGAAGAGTTTGGGCGGGTGCTGTCTTCCACCGGGCCAGGCACGGACCTTCCGGATCTGGAGCCCGTCGGATGGTATCGATCAGAACATCGGGACATGTTCTATTCCGAGGAAGACCAGGCGCTCTTCAAACGATTCTTTCCCTACCCGTGGCAAGTGTCGCTGATCGTGCGGTGGGCCACGACCGAGCCTGTGCAATTGGGCGTCTTCACGCGGGACCTGAATGGGCGGGCCAAGTTCCGGTGCACGGTTGCGATTGAGGTGCCGCCGGTGGCTGGCGAGACCGATGCAGATGAGCCACCGCCGGTGGCGGAGACAGCCAGCGAAGTGCAATCCCACGATCCCGTGGACGAAGCGCAGGCGGGCGATGCCGCGTCGTGGACGAAATTGCCGGTGCGGTCGGACCCTTTTCCGCCGCGCCTGGATACCGACTTCGTGCGGATCAGCACTCAGCATCGCCAGGCAGTGGCCGAGCTTTACTATGGCGCGCTGAAGCGCGAGGGGACGCTGCTGCTGACCGGTGATCCGGACGTGGGACGCCGGCAGGTGTTGGAAAGCCTGGGCGACCTGTTCAATCAGCAGCAGATCGAATTCGCATTTCTGCCGGAGCCGCCGAGGACGCTGGGCCAGTTCTATGAAATGGTGGGCTACGACCTGGGGTTCACAGGCCCGGCGATCTCCGCGACAGAGACTCTGTCAAAGCTCACGGATCTGGCGATCCGGCAGAGCTCCGCACAGAGCATGGTGGCGCTGGTGCTGGACGAGGCGGACCTGCTGCCGATGGAGGTGATGGCCGAGATTGCCCGCATGGACCAGTTGCAGCACCGGCGGAAGAAGCTGCTGCAGATTGTACTGGCGGGGACATCGGTGCTGGAGGCGCGGCTGGTGTCGCCCGAGATCCGGGACTTGCAGTGGCTCATCGCCCACCGAGTGCGGCTCCACCGGATGGACGAACTGGAGGTGGCCGAGTATGTGGAGGGCCGCCTCATCCGGGCCGGGCTGGCGGAAGAACGACTCATTCCCGAGGCGCAACTGGCCATAATTGCAGCGCAGTCGCAAGGGCTACCCTTGGAGGTCCACCGGCGCTGCGCGGAGTTTCTGCGGGCATTGCCGGTCCGCGGGCCGGCTCAGGGCTCGTCGCAGCACCTGCATGGCCTATTGGCGGAGTTGCGAAACAAAGCGGAGGGGGCGTGACTAGCTCCGCAGTTGGAGTTCCAGCAGGAGCGGCGACTGCGAGCCGCGTTTGAAGGACTTGTCCGTCAACGGCGGCTGAAAATCGCAGGGGCGCCACTCGCGACAGAATTCGATGCGCAAGCCGAGCCGGGCGCACGTGTTGCAGTAGGCAGCGAACTGGTGTGGGTAGGCCGGCATGCGGATCTCCTCGGATCCATCCTGAAAATGGGCAGCGACGCCGGAGAGTGACAGGAACGGATGGATCTCGAGAATGGCGATGCGGCCGGAAGGCTTCAAGAGGCGGCCGGCTTCACGGAGCGGTGGTTCGAGGTCGCCGACGTGTTCGAGCGATAGGCAGAAGAGGGCGAGATCGAAGGATTGCGACTCCAGAGGCAGCGGCTGCGTCATGTCGTGCTGCATGAGTTCGAATCGGGCATCTCTTTGTCGGGCCTGCTCCAGCATGCCGATCGAGAGGTCACAACCGGTGACCCGAGCGGCGCCCATTGCGAGCAGGGCGGATAAGTTGCGGCCCGTGCCACATCCGAATTCGAAGACGGATGCGCCTTGGACGCCGCCCAAACCTTGAGCCACTATGCGCGTGGCAGCGGCGACCATGGGGTTGTCGTAGGTGTCGTAGAAGCGGGACCAGCGATCGTAGGCGTCTGTGACAGAGAGATGAATGGGTTCGGCGGGCATGGGGTTCAATGTGGCGCTACAAGTCGTAAACGGCAGGTGACAGTCTCTCCTTCCAGGATATTCCGAGAGAGGTGGCGTCGGGATTTCGCAGTCGATTCGCATTGACTCCCGGTGAAGATCGACTACACTGCCAAGGAACGGAATCAACACATGTCCGCCCCTCAGCCGCCCGCCTATCTTTTGCCGATGACTCTATGTCTTCTCGTGCTCTACGCTCTAGGGCTGTTGTACGGATTGGCGTCGCCCTCCAGCGACCCGCAACGGGGCATGGCCCAGGGCTTCCTGACGATGATGTTGCTGGTGGTGGTGGGGCTGGCCGGGCTCATCTGGCTGGGCACGCACCCTTACAGGCCGTGGCTGGCATGGCCGGTGTTTCTCATGTGCGTCTTCCCGGCGGTGAGCCTGTCGGCCCAGGGCATCTACTGGGCGGTGCGGATGCTGCGCAAAGAGTAGACGGTTACGGCTGACCGTGGATCGCCTCGACGACCGAAGCCAGCAACCCCGGGAATCGACCGTTCAAATCGTCGGCCCGTAAAGAGTTGTAGTGGCGCGTGCCTTCGACGCGCGTGGAGATGACCCCGGTTTCTCGCAACACCTTATAGTGATGCGACAGGCTTGATTTGGGCATGTCGGTGCAACACGTGCTGCAGGGCTGTTCGCCCCGCTCCGCCAGAAACGCAACGATCTCCAGCCGTACAGGATCGCTCAGGGCGTACATGACCTCGCTGAGCACGATTTGATCTCTGACCGGCTCCTTACCCGCTCTCATACAAAAACCACCTTCCTACTCTACTCAAGTGATGCTTGAAACACACGGAAGGTTGAATCGTTCGACAACAATCGAACATCAATGTGGATGACACAGTCAGGCTTCGATTGCCAGCGTGTCTGAGGAGCACAATAATGTGGATCGTCAGACTTGCTCTCGACCGGCCGTACACCTTTGTTGTGGTGGCCATTCTGATCCTCCTGCTTGGAGGATTCTCCGTAGCGAAGATGCCAACCGACATCTTCCCGGTGATAGATATCCCGGTCGTGAGCATCATTTGGACCTATCAGGGGCTACCGACGCCCGAGATGGAGAAGCGTGTAACAACATTCAGTGAATTTGTTTTAGCACTGGTAAACGACGTCAAATCGATCGAGTCGCAAACGCTGAACGGCGTGAGCGTGATCAAGATCTACTTCCACCCGCAGGTGCGCATCGACGCGGCGATGGCACAGGTATCAGCGGCCGTGCAGGGCATTCGATTCCGCATGCCGCCGGGCATCAATCCGCCATGGATTCTGCGGTTCGGCGCGGACACGGTACCCGTGATCCAGTTGAGCCTTTCGTCGAAGACACTCTCGGAAGCGGCGCTGTACGACTACGGCATATTCCGAGTGCGCCAACAACTCTCGACGGTGCCGGGCACGCTGCTGCCGGCGCCCTATGGCGGCAAACCGCGCCAGATCATGGTGGACATCGATCAGAACAGATTGCTCTCGAAGGGCCTGACGTCGATCGATATTTCCAACGCGATCAATTCGCAGAACCTGATGCTGCCCAGCGGCACGCAGAAGATCGGCAACCGCGACTACACGGTGAGCCTGAACGGCAATCCGACGTCGGCCTTGGAGATCAACAACGTTCCGCTGAAGTACGTCGACGGCGCGATGGTCTACATGCGTGACGTGGCGAACGTACGGGACGGCTATGCGGTGCAGACGAATGTAGTGCGGTCGAACGGTGAGCCGGCAGCGCTGCTGAGCATCATGAAGACCGGCGCTGTTTCGACGCTCGACATCGTGGACGAAGTGAAGAACCGTATTCTGCCAACGAGCCGCGCGGCCGCACCCAAGGGACTGCAGATCAACGAGCTCTTCGACCAGTCGTTCTTTGTGCGCGCCTCGATTCAAGGCGTTCTCAAGGAAGGCCTGATTGCGGCGTGTCTGACAGCCGCGATGATCCTGCTGTTCCTGGGCAGTTGGCGCAGCACCGTGATCATCGCGATTTCGATTCCGTTGTCGATTCTCTCGTCGATCATCATTCTCAGCGCCATGGGGCACACGTTGAACATCATGACCCTGGGCGGCCTGGCACTGGCCATCGGCATCCTGGTGGACGACGCGACGGTGGAGATCGAGAACACCCATCGAAACATCGCGATGGGCAAGCCGTTGCGGCAGGCGGTGCTGGATGGCGCATCGCAGATCGCGGTACCAACCTTTGTATCGACACTGACGATCTGTATCGTATTTGTCTCGGTGCTGTTCCTGACGGGCCCCGCGAAGTACCTGTTCACACCGATGGCCCTGGCGGTTGTTTTCGCGATGGCCTCGTCTTACTTTCTGTCGCGGACGCTGGTGCCGCTGATGGTGAACTTCCTGCTCGCCAAGGAAGATCACAGCACGATGCACGAAGGCCCACTCGGCCGGGCTCACCAGGGTTTCAACCACATCTACGAAGCGTTGCGCGTCCGTTACGAGGCGGCTCTGCAGTGGGTACTGATGAGACGCCGAGCGGCGTTCTACGCGATGGGCGGAGCCGTGGCTTTGGCCGTGATGCTGATCCCGTTTGTAGGCCGTGACTTCTTCCCATCGATCGACGCAGCCCAGATCCGCATGCACATTCGCGGGCCGGCCGGGTTGCGGGTGGAAGAGACACAGAACCTGTTCGCACGGGTGGAGCATGAAGTGCGACGCACGATTCCAGCCGATGAGGTGCAACTCGTGCTGCAAAACATCGGCAAGTCGCCGGATTCCTTCAACCTGGCATTTGGCGACGGCGCGATGATCGGGACGTTTGACGGTGAGATGTCGATCTCGTTGAACCCTGAGCACCATGGGAGCGCGGCGCAATACATCAGAAAGTTCCGCGAGACGCTACCGAAACGTTTCCCTGGGGTTACGTTCTATTTCCAGCCGGCCGATATCGTCACGCAAGTGCTGAATTTCGGCCTGCCCGCTCCGGTGAACGTGCAGTTCTCGGGCTACGATCCGAATAACTACCAACTCGCCCGGCAGATGGCCGAGCGCATGAAGGGCGTGCCTGGCGCCGTGGACGTTCACATGCATCAGGTGGTGGACGGCCCGGATATCCGGATCGACGTGGACCGCACACGCGCGGCGGAGTTTGGGCTCACTCACCAGGACGTCTCGAACAACCTGTTTGTGTCGCTGGCTTCCAGCAGCCAGGTTCAACCGAACTTCTGGCTGGATCCGCGCATGGGCATGACCTATATGGTGGCCGCGCAGACGCCGCAGCGTGATCTGCAGACGATCAACGATCTGCAGAACACGCCGGTATACGCGGGCCGAAACGCGGCGCAACCGCAGTTGCTGAGCAATCTGGCCGACCTGCGGCGGGGCGTGGCGCCGGTCAACGCGAATCATACGAACGTCCAACCGGTGTTCGATGTCTACGCGAGCGTGCAGGACAGCGATCTGGGCTCGGTGGCCAGCGGTGTCGAGAAACTGGTGTCGGAGTTCCGCGGCAAGCTGTCACCAGGCAGCACCATCAAAGTGCGCGGCCAGGTGCAGAGCATGAATGAAGCGTTCACGCGCCTGGGGCTTGGCCTGGTGTTCGCAGCCGTCATGGTCTACCTGCTGATGGTGGTGAACTTCCAGAGTTGGCGCGATCCGTTCATCATCGTCACGGCGCTGCCGGGCGCGTTCGTGGGCGTCGTGGTCGCGCTGTACCTCACGCAGAGCACGTTCAATGTGCCGAGCTTGATGGGCGCAATCATGTCAATTGGTGTCGCAACGGCAAACAGCATCCTGCTGGTGACCTTTGCCAAAGAGCGGCTGGATGAGGGCGAGACACCGCTGCAGGCCGCCATCGACGCGGGCTCGGCGCGATTGCGACCCATCCTGATGACCGCGTGCGCCATGATCATCGGCATGCTGCCCATGGCGTTGGGTCTGGGAGAAGGCGGCGAACAGAATGCCCCACTAGCCCGGGCGCTGGTGGGCGGACTGTCGATGGCCACGGTAGCCACGCTGTTCTTTGTGCCCGTTATGTTCACGGTTTTAAATCGGAATCAATCCACGGGAGAGGCTCAATGAGTAACGAACACACTGGTTCCACTACCAGGGAACTGTCCACGCAGCCGGCCAACCGGCGGCGGCCGGGGGTGGCCGCCACAATCCTACTAGTCGTCATCGTCTTCGGCGCGGTGGCCGCGTCGAAGTTTCAGAAGCGGGAATCGGCTATTCACTTCTCGCAGGAGGCATCGACGTCGAAACCGCTGGTGAATACGGCTCTGGCGACGGCGGCGGGGGCTACTACCGAGGTGACGCTGCCGGGCAATACGGAAGCCGTTGTGGTCGCCGACATCTACGCACGGGCCACGGGCTACGTCAGGACCCGCGCGGCCAACATCGGCGACCACGTGAAGATGGGCCAGGTGCTAGCCACTATTGAATCGCCGGAACTGGACCAGGAATTGGCGCAGGCCCGCGCGACGGTGGAACAGTCCAAGGCCTCGTGGCGGCAAGCTGAGGCCAACGTCGCCCGGGCGGAGGCGAGCGTTGTGGAAGCTCGCGCCCGCCTGGAACAGACCAAGGCGAACGAGGCACTGGCTTCCGCCACATCCGATCGCTGGACGCGACTGGTGGACAAGGGTGTGCTCCCCAGGCAGGAGGGCGACGAACGCCAGTACGCCTACAGCGCCCGCAAAGCCGAGGCGGCCGCCGCCGAAGCGGCCATTCACACCGCAACCGCTTCGGTCAGCGCGGCGCGGGCCAGCGTCGTATCGGCCGAAGCCACCGTGCGTGCGACCCAGGCCAACGTCTCGCGGTTGGAACGGCTGGTGGGCTTCGAGCGCGTAGTCGCACCCTATGACGGCATCATCACGGAGCGATTGGTGGAGCAGGGCGACCTGATCTCCTCCACCGGCGGCGTCGAGGGCGGACGTAAGCTCTTCGCCATCGCCCAGCCCAGCACCCTGCGCGTGCAGGTGAACGTGCCGCAATCCTTCGCGCCCGACATTCAGGTGGGCCAGGAGACACGGCTGAGCGTGAAGGAGCGTTCCGGTGAGCAGTTCTCCGGTAAGGTGGTGCGGACCGCGAGTTCGTTGAATGCGGCGTCACGCACGATGCTGGTCGAAGTGCAGGTGGACAACCGCGACGGAGCGCTGCTGCCTGGGATGTTCAGCGAAGTGAAGTTCGCACTGCCGCGGAGCCATCCGGCCACCGTGATCCCGGCCGAGGCCTTGCTGGCCAACGCCAAGGGCACGCGCGTGGCCACGGTGGACCCCAGCGGGAAGATCCGCTTCCGCAACATTGAAGTGGCGCGTGACCTGGGCACGCAGATCGAGATCACATCGGGTCTCAATCCAAACGAAGTGGTGATTTTGAACCCGGGCGAGATGCTGGCCGAAGGACAGGAGGTCCAGGCAGCGGGGCCGATGGCACATCAGGAAAGAGCGAGAAGATGAACTTGCGATTTGTCATGGCTGGGTTGCTGACCGCGGCGGTGTGGGCTCAGCCCGCCGCGCCGCGGTCAGAGAACTCGGCGCGCATTGACCAGTTGATTCAGAACGGCAAACTGCGGCTGTCGCTGCAGGATGCGATTGCGCTGGCGTTGGAGAACAATCTCGACGTGGAGCTACAGCGTTACAACCAGAAGCTGGCGGAGACGGATGTGATGCGGTCGAAGGCCGGCGGCTCGTTGCGCGGCATTCCTCTGTCGGTGCATGAGGGGCCGAACAGCCTGGGCGTGCCGGTGGTGACGGGCTCCGGACTGGGCGGCGGCGATACCCCCACGCTCGACCGTTTCTCGGGCACGGGCGCGCAGCTCGATCTGTCGCTGCTGGGCTCCCTGCCTCTCTCCACCGGCCCGGCCGTGCCGAATCTTGATCCGACGTTGACTGGCACGCTGGGCTGGAGTCACACGTCTACGCCGCAGAACAGCACCTTCCTGGCTCCGCTGCGGTCGTTGAATGCCTCGACGACGACGGCGAACGTGGGCATTGAGAAGGGCTTGAATACGGGTGGCACCATTGGGCTCAGTTTTGAGAACCAGCACCAGGACGTGAACAACCCGCTGTTCAGCTTCAGCCCGTATTCGACGGCGACGCTGCGCCTGGACTTCCGGCAGCCGTTGCTGCGGGGCTTTGGTCCGGCCGTCACCACGCGCTATATCAGGATCGCGCGGAACAACCAGAAAGTCTCTGACCTCGTGTTCCGGCAGCAGGTGATCAGCACGATCCATGCGGTCATCCGGCTCTATTGGGACCTGGCCAGTCTGGCTGAAGACGTGCGTGTGCGGCAGGAGGCTGTGACTTCGGCGGAGCAGCTATTGAGCGACACACAGGAATCGGCGAAGCTCGGGGTGCGTGCGTCGATCGACGTGACCCGGTCACAGGCCGAGGTGTCGCGGCGGCAACGCGATCTCGTGATTGCCCGGAGCCTGGCACGGCAACAGAGCGAACTCCTGAAGGACTACCTGGTTCGCGCGTCGGAGAACAAACTACAGGATGTGGTGATCGAGCCAACCGAAGCGATGGGTCTGCCGGCCGCGACGCCGGAGCAACCGCTGGAGCAGTTGGTGGGCGATGCGTTGAAGGAGCGTCCGGATCTGGCGCAGGCGCGCATTCAGTTGGAGAACTCGCTCATCAGCTTGAAGGGTTCCCGCAGTGCATTGAAGCCATCGCTGGATCTGGTGGCATCGGCTGGCAACAACGGTCTGGGCGGAGCACCGAATGGCACGCAGTTGAGCACGCTGGCGCCGTCGACACCGAATCCGTTCTTCGTTGGCGGGTACGGCGACGCGTTGGGCCAGGTGTTTCAGCGGAACTTCCCAGACTATGGAGTGGCCGTGCAGTTCAGTGTTCCGATTCTGAATCGCGCGGCGCGAGCCGATGTGACGCGCGACCAGATCCAGGTGCGGCAACAGGAGATCCGGCTGAAGCAACTGGAGAAGCAGGCGCGGCTGGAGATTCGGAACGCGCAGATCGCCGTGGAAGAGGCGCGGGCCAGTTACGAGTCTGCGCGCCAGGAGAGGATTCTGGAGGAACAGACCCTGGATGCCGAAAAAGAGAAGCTGGGTGTCGGCGCTTCGACCACGTTCCTGGTGATTCAGTATCAGCGCGATCTGACGCAGGCGCGTTCGTCGGAGGCGACGGCGCAGAGTAGCTACTGGAAGGCGCGCGCGGCGTTGGACCGGGCGATGGGCACGATGCTGACGGTTCATCACGTGGAGTTTGACCAGGTGGTGGCGGGCGAAGTGTCGGGGATCAAATGAAGCGGAGCGGGCGGCCGCGGTGACTCGCGGGCGCCCGCTCGTTGTCCAGTCGTGGTTCGCTGGGCCCTATGGGGCCAAGCCCAGTGTGGTGTAGGTCACACCCACGTTATCGATATGGAACGTGGTCGCCAAGCCACTGTCCTCCTGCGCCTGGAACTCCAGGATGATGGTCTTGCCCTTGTAAGCGGTGAGGTCGAAGCCGTTGAACTTCTGCTGACCGTGGTAGTTGTCCGCCGTGTTGGTGTCCGTGTCGCTGAGGATGGTTTTGAGGGTCTCCAGCTTCTGATAGGTCCCGAACTCAAGAACATTGACGTTCAGAGCGTCGACTCCAATGATCTCGCCCGAGTCCACTCGGACCCGGAACGTTAACTTCACATTGGACACGCCCTTCGGAATGTCCACATTCTGGCGCAGGGTGGCCGTATTCACGATGCCCTGACCACCCAGACGGGCCCAGTTGTCGCCGAGAAACGCAGCATTGCCGTCACCCCAGGCGGGATTGTAGTGGACGACCTCGGCGCCGCCACCGGTGTCCCACCAGCCGTTGCCTCCCTCAAAACCCATGTTGACGATGAGCTGATTCACCGGCTTGACCTGGAAGTGGACGGGGCCGATGTTGGCCACCTCGTTGCCGAGCACGTCGATAATTTTGGCCACGACCTGGTAGTCCGTGTTCACCTTGAACTCGCTGGTGGGCAGGACGGCCATGAGTTGCGTGCCCAGGCGCGTGCCTTCGGTGCCGGGTTGGGCGACACGGATCTCCTTGATCTGAGAGAGCTCAATTCCGGTGATGTTCTTCACCTGGAACGTGACGGAGCCTTCGGCCTCGTCGACGTCGACGATGAGGTCGGCATCAGGCACGCCTTCGTAGGCGACGTAGACGTTGTCGATCCGGAAACGGCCGACCCGCGGTGTGGTGGCGCGGAACTTGAGGATGTAGTCGCGGCCAGCGTAGTCGAGCGGCAGCGAGTGATTGAACTGCTTGTAGTCGCGATAGACGCTGTTGCTCGTGTTGAGGTTTGCGTGGATTGTGTCCAGCGTCTGCATCAGCACCCCATTCCCCTGCAGGAGCTCGATATCCAGTTGCTCGAATGAGTCGACCGGTCCGGCCTCCGGATCGACGGAGATGCGGTAGCCCACCTTGAGGCCGATGATGCTGTTGGGGACCGAGAACTTCTGGCGGATGTCGCCGGTGGTGCTGAATTCGGCGTAGCCTGGGCCGAGGAAGGCGTGCGAGGCCGAGGACTTGACCGCCACTCCGCCGGAGAGGTTCCAACTGTCCGTGCCTTGTTCGAAGCCGCGGTTTTTCAGCAGATAATTGGCACCCTGATAGGCCAGAGGTTTCTCGTCGCTGCCGGTTTTGCCCAGACGGTCGTAGGCCACCGCCTTCAGTGAGTAGTTGCCGAAGCCGACCTTGCTGAGATCCAGCAGGCCCAGCCAGACTCCGCCATGCACGGAGTTCTCCAGGATGGCATTGCGGAAGAAGTCGATGTGATCGACGCCGATGTCGTCCTGGCCCACCGTGGAGACCACGAGAGACTGTTCGTAGTTGTTCAGTAGAGGACCACCGATGACGACGGTCGGCGCGGCCGTGTCCGTAGCTTCACTGCCCACGTTGATGGCACGCCAGGCGTTCATGGTGGACTTGTACTCCGGAGAGTTCAGCCCGTAGAGATCATCGGCCGCCTGCAGATACGCGTCGCGCGTTTCGGCGAAGGTGGGCTTCCCATCGAGATAGGCGGTGGTGGCCAGATACCAGATGCGCGCCGCCTTGTGGATGCCGATGCCCGCCAGACCCTGTGGTAGCAACGGCGACACCAGGCACCCGAAGGCCTTGTAGCCGGAGTTGGGTTCACACGCCGGGCCGTTCTCATACTCCTCTACCGACGGGGCGCCGGCGGCCAGCGTGGCGAACATGCGGGCGTAGGCAGTGCCCTGGATATGCTCCTCGTGGTCTCCCATACCGTCGACATAGTAAGGCAGACCGATCTCGCCACCGGTGCTGTAGCCCCAGGGGTTGATATCGCGGCCGTAGAAGAGACTAACGTCACCCGGATCACTGCTGGGCACGGTGTTGCCGGTGCCACCGGCTAAGGCGCGGTAGTGATTCACGATGGTGCCCTGAATGTCACCGTGGCCTTCGTTGAGACCACGGCGCTCGCCCCCTTTATTGTCGGAGGTGACAGCCGCCCCCCACAGCCCGTGGCCGAGCTCGTGCCCCACGGTGATGGTGTCCGTGCGGCTGGCGTGGTCCGATTCCGTGCCGTCGCCGAAGCTGGCATAGGTGCCATCCCAATAGGCATCGCCGTAGTGCTCGTCGCTCTTCTTGCGGATGTGGACTCGCAGCTTCATGGCGCTGCCTGCATCGTCCAGACCGTCGCGGCCAAAGACGTTCTTGTAGAGGTCCCACGTAAGGCGGCCGTTGTAGTAGGCCTCGACGGCGGCTGTCTGACCGCGCGGGCCAGAGGTGCTGTCGCCGAACGTCCAGTCCTGGCCGTCGCCCCATGTGGTGGGGCTGGGGTCGGCTGGATCCTGCACGTAGAGGGCGCCCTTGAACGTGGAGGTGGGCTTCTTGTCCTGCATATCGTAAACACGGGTAAAACCGCGCGTGGCGTCCTGCAGTTCATAACGGTCGGCCACCGTATTGCGAACGTGATCGATATCGATCTCGTCATAGCGCGTGGTCTGGGCCGTAGTCTGTTCGGGGTTGAGCGCCTCTGTTATCGCGGGCCACGATTCGAGGACGGCGCCCGAACGGGCGTCCACCAGGTAGTTGGTGGGCTGGAAACGATCTCCATCGACCCGGGCCAACCACGCCAGCACGGGCTGTTTGCCGGAATCGTCCAGAACCAGCTCCGACACAATCTCCAGTTCCGAGTCGCCGGCACGCAGTTCGCTAGCGAGGATCCGGCCCATCTCCTTCTGCGAGATCGCGGGCTGAACGGACGGCATGGCCGCCGTGGGCGCCGGCCGGGTGTCCACACGGCCACCGGAGCCTTCGGGAGCGACGCCCACCTTGAGATCACCGCCCATCACGCGCACGCCCTTGTAGAAGCGGGTAAAGCGGACGTGAAGCCGGCCCAGGTCGTCGTAGCTGGAGGCCGTGGGCTCGAACGTGTCATCGCTGGTTAGCCCCAGCAGTGTCCGCTGTGCGTTCAAGACATTCTTGGCAGCCTGAATCCTCTGGGGACGCTCCTGTAGAAGCCGCGTACGGTCCGGAGCTGTGATGATCTGCAAAGCGGATGAGAACGGCGCCAGGGCACTGCAAAGCAGCGCACAGGCCGTGGATAATTTGTGGGTTCGTATCATGGGGTGTTCCTCCTTCCACGCCATTGGGTTAACGGCCGAAACCAAGCGCGAGGCATTGGTTTGTGTTGCGATCATCGGATTTGCGCCTTGGGCGCTCGGGCCCCGAACTCCTCACACAACTCGATCTGTGCGGAAACGCGGTTCGGTCCGCCAAAATTCGTGATTGAGTGGAGAATCTCGTGAACCTGCCTTCGCGGCTGAAACGTCTGCCCATGTCGGCTCACTACAGTTCAGGTAGACCAGGAGATGAGCGCGACCACCATCACGAACTCGCTGGAGGACTGGTGGCGGGGCGACCCTCGGGCTCTATCACATGTGGTTTCGGAGCTGTACCCACAACTGCGGCGCGCGGCATCGAACTGCCTGTGCCGGGAGGCTCGCAATCACACGCTACAGTCAACCGCACTGGTTCATGAGGCCTTCCTGCAACTGTCGGCGGGACACCCCGTGCGCTGCGAGGCCCGCACTCACTTTCTGGGCATCGCCACGCGCGTCATGCGGCAGATCCTGATCCAGTACGCACGCAGGCGAGGCGCGGCGAAACGTGGCGGCGGAAGCCGCTCCACCCGGCTCGACGAGGGATCGGTTATGCCAGCAGGGCGAACACACGTCGAAGATGCGCTAGAGGAAGCTCTGGAACGGCTGCGCCGCGTGGAGCCAAGGCGGCATCTTGTCGTCGAAATGCGGTACCGCTTCGGATCGACGGTGCCCGAGATCGCTGGTCTGACGAACCTCTCCGTCCGGACCGTGGAGCGGGAGTTGCAGTTGGGCCGAACCTGGTTGGAGGAAGCAGTCTTTGGGAAGGATGGGGCATGGCGTCACCAGTGAGCATCGAGTCGCTGCTTATAGACTCCCGTGGAAGGCATCCACATGTGCCGGGCTACCAGTTGCTGGCGCTGCTGGGGCGTGGCGGCATGGGCGTTGTGTACGCGGCCGCGCAGGAGGGATCGGACTCTCTCATCGCCATCAAGCTGCTGCGCGGTGATATCGCGACACCCGCGAATCTCGCCCGCTTTGGCCGCGAACGCAGGATCCTGGAGCAACTGAGCCACCCCGACGTTGCCAAGCTGTTGGGCGCCGGAGAGACGCCCGACGGAACCCCGTACCTCGTCATGGAGTACGTCGAGGGCCGCTCCATCCTTGACTATTGCAAGGCCCGCGGGCTGGACGACTGGCAGCGCGTGCGCCTGTTCCACGACGTCTGTCTGGTTGTAGCCGCGGCCCACGATCGGGCGATCGTTCATAGTGACCTGAAGCCCGGCAACATTCTCGTGAACGCCGGGGGCCGTCCTAAGCTCCTCGACTTCGGAATCGCCAAGATGATGGCCCCGGGCGAGGAAGGCCTCACCGTCACAGGGTTCCGGCCACTCACCCCGCAGTACGCCAGTATCGAGCAACTGCGGGGCGGCCCCATCACGCTCGCATCGGACGTCTACTCCCTGGGCGCGATTCTGTCGGAACTGGCCGGCCCCGGTGATTCCGGCCTCAGCGCTATCATCCGGCACGCGATGGCGGAGCAGCCGGACGCCCGCTACCAGACGGCGCGCGAGCTGGCCCAGGATGTTGCCGCGTATCTGGAGGGCCGCCCGCTGACCATCGCCATGCCACCGCCCAGACTCCAGTGGAAGGCCGCCGCCGTGGCTGTGACGCTCGCGCTGCTGCCGGCACTCTGGCAGCATCTGCCAGGCAGCGAGCCGATGCCCAGTCCATCGGAGCGCGACTACCTGGTGGCGCGGCACTTATGGAATAAGCTCTCGATGCCGGAACTACACAAGGCCGAGGCGTGGTTTCGGCTGTCAGTCCAGAAGGATCCGCAGTCCTCCATGGCGCACGCTGGCCTGGCCGACGCGCTCTATTTCGCGGGAGAACTGGAGGGCGGGAATCCCCATGAGACCTTTCGCCAGGCTAAGGTCGAGGCGCGCCGGGCCATCGAACTGAACGACCGGTCGCCGCTGGCCCATACCGTACTGGGCAGCGTGCTCTTCGCTTCCGATCTCAAGTGGGCCTATGCCGAGGCGGAATTTCAACAGGCCCTGAAGCTAGACCCGAGATGCGTTCGTGCCATGCAGGGGTACGCGTGCATGCTGATGCGCCTGGGTCGCCTGGGCGAAGCGGGGTTCCTCATGAAGCGGGCCAGACTGCTGGATCCCGCATCGCCGATTCTCGGATTTGTGGAAGCCCGCGTGCCGTACTATGCCCACCGGTTCGATGTCGCGCGCGATCTGCTGCGAGGCGTCCTCGACCGCGACCCATCCTTCTCCCTGGCGCACTACTACCTCGCGCTCTGCTACCGGTTCTTGGGCCAGACACACGAGGCGGAGAGTGAGATGAAACGGGCCAACCTGAGTAACCAGGGACTGGCGATCGAACTCGCCTGGATTCACGGCCGCGACACAACGCCGGAGCAGTGGCAGCAGCTTTTAGCGACGGAACGCCACAACCCAAGCATGCTGTTTGCCGCCGCCGAAATGGGCCGGACCGACCTCGCGTTCGAGCTCCTGGAAGAAGCCATCGCCCAGCGGCAGACGTTGGTGCTGGGCATGAAGGTGGATCCACGCTTCGATGCTCTGCGCGGCGATCCTCGCTTCCCCGCCCTGTTGCGCCAGGCCGGCTTAGCCAACCTCTCCTGACTGCCTGCGGCGGCTTAGCCCAGCACAGCCAGGAACTGCTTCAGCCACTCCACGTGCGCGGTCCACGCAGGCCCGGTCACCAGGTTTCCGTCGGTAATGGCGCCCTCGAAAGGCAAGCTGACATACTCACCACCACCCGAGGTGATCTCTGGAGCGCAGGCCGGATACGCGTTGACCTTCCTATTGCGAACCACGCCGGCCGCGGCCAGGATCTGCGCACCGTGGCAGATCGACGCGATAGGCTTCTTTGTGTCGGCGAAGTGCCTGACAATCGCGAGAACGCTCTCGTTCAAGCGGAGATACTCGGGAGCGCGGCCACCCGGAATCACCAACGCGTCGTAGTCTTCCGCTTTGATGTCAGCAAACGTGGCGTTGACTGCGAAGTTGTGGCCGCGCTTCTCGGTATAGGTCTGATCCCCTTCGAAGTCGTGAATCGCTGTGCGAACTGTCTGCCCGGCGGTCTTGTCGGGGCACACAGCGTCCACATGGTGCCCGGCGATCTGCAACGCCTGGAATGGCACCATCACTTCGTAATCCTCCACAAAATCACCCACCAGCATGAGAATCTTCTTCGCGGTCATTGAGTCCTTTCCCGATCCTCAGCCTTCGGCGGAGCCCCAAGAGGGGGCACTCGCTCACCGGCCGACTGTCATGATTCCACGATAGCGGGATTGCACCCACCGAGGCACTTCACCAGGCTCAGGCGAGTCTCGCGGCTTGCCGCGCCCGGATGCCCCGCACCAGCAGGAAGGCAAGAGGGTGCAGCACGCCCATGACGATGAACACTGGTGAATAGGACCAGTAAGTGACGGCGCGGCCCACCAGGTTGGTAGACAGCATGCCTCCGAGGCCTGATCCCGCGGCCACCAGCCCGAATACGGTGCCCACCACCGGCTTTGGATAGATGTCGACGATGAGCGCACCAATCGAGATTTGCCAGGCGAGGTGAGCAAACGCGGCAATCGCGGCGATGCCGACAGCCATCAAGGGCGACGACGCGGAGTTGATGAGCGGGCTCAAGGGCAGCAGAAACGCCGCGCCCGCCATCACCCAGATCCGGCTGCGCGCCGGGGCCATGCCCCGTTTGATGAGCAGGCCCGAAAGGTAGCCGCCCGCAATACAGCCGATGTCGGCCGCCAGGTAAACCAGCCAGGCGATGCGTCCAACTTCGGCCAACGTCAGGTGGCGTGCGTCGGTGAGGTACTTGGGGAACCAGAAGAGGTAGAAGTACCACACGGGATCGGTGATCATGCGGCTGACCATCAACAGCCACGTCTCCTTGCGCCTGAGAATGTGGCGCCAGAGACCTTCGGCCGGCATGGCGTCAAACTCCACTGAGCCGGCGTCGCCGGTAATGAGGCGCCGCTCCTCGTCGCTCAATCGGGGATGCTCTTCGGGCTTCCGATACAGCCACAGCCACGGGATCACCCACAGCAGGCCCAGCGAGCCAGTAAACAGAAAGACGGACCGCCAGTGAAAATGCGCGGAGAGGTAGGCGATGACCGGCGGAGCAATAGTGGCGCCGAGTGTAGCACCGGCGGTGTAGATGCCAATCACCAGGCCACGCTCACGCGGCGGAAACCATTCGGAAACGGCCTTGGGCGCCGAGGTGTAGTTGCCTGGCTCCCCCATGCCCAGCAGGAAGCGGAAGAACCCAAGCGACACGACGCTGCGGCTGAACGACGTGAGCATGTCGGACAGCGACCACCAGACGATAAAACACGCCATGGAGGCGCGTGTTCCCAGTTTGTCGGTCAGCCGGCCGGCGAACAGATAGGAGACCGTATAGGCGAGCAGGAAGCACTGGACCACATAGCCGTACTGAATGTCGGTGATGTGGAGGTCATCCTGGATGGTGCGCGCGAGGATCGACAGGTTCTGCCGGTCCATGTAGTTGATCACCGTCGAAAAGAAGAGCAGCGCGGTGATCCACCAACGCAGATTGGGCCACTTCTTTACCGTGGTGAGCGCGTTGCGCGCTGGTTCCGGAGCGACTTGAACATCATTGGATTTCATAGTCCTCCCCGGACCGGATCGTGAACTCAAAGGCGTGCCGCTGCCACGTGCCGGCGCAGGCCCGGCCGGAGGAGCACCGCACGGATACCTTCTTCCAATCGGCGACGTGAACGCGCAGTGTCGAGACCGCGATGCCGTCCGGGTGAATGAAGCGTGACTCGGCCCGGTCGGTGACCGGGTAGACGCGCGCCACCAGATCGTTGCCTTTCTTCTCCACCACGATGCCCGTGCCGCCGACAAAGAGCGGCGTCTGCCCCACGGGCAGCGCGTAATTCTTCAGAAGTGCGGGGCCTTGATGTCGCCGCCCCGAGTCGTACTCCATCCAGACGCCGGCGGGCAAGTAGATGTCCCGGCTTACCGCTGTCTCGTAGTCGTCGCCGTACAACGGCGTCGCCAGCAGCGAGTCGCCGATCAGCCACTCGTAACCACGCACACGATCGTTCTCGCGCCCGTAGACCTGGGGATCTTTCGGGAACGCGACGGGCAGAGGAGTGAACGACCAGGGGTATCCGTCGAGGTACGAATGCACCGCCTGCGAGTAGAAGTAGGGCTGCAGACGGTCGTGCAGTTGCGCGGCGTGCAGCATGACCTTCACGACCTCGGGATCGCCAAAGGTCCACGGCCCCTGCCCCATGCTCATTGACGGGTGCAAGGCAGCCCACATGGCGTTGCGCTTCATATATTGACGCATCCGCAGAGTCACCTTGAGATCGAAATGCCCTTCACCAAAGGTGCCGCCGACAATGTCGGGATAGACCAGAGGGAAACCCGAATACCCGTACGCTAACGCGTTGACGGGGCCGCGGTCCTGGTTCTGATTGAAGTTGAAGTCGTTCAGGCGATGCAGATCGCCCGGCGAGGCCAGGTACGCATTGCGCAGCATCACATAGACGCCTTCGCGCATCAGTGCCTCGTTGATCGGATCCAGCTTGTCATCGCCGAGTGTGTACTTCCCATATCCGAAAACGTCTTCCTTGTACCCGTCGACGCCATAGGCGGTCCACTTGCGAGTGAGGTCCGCGAACCAGGCCACGGCCTGCGGCTTACGCCAGTCCAGGAAATACGTCGGACTCTTGGGCCAGCCGAACTGAAACACCTTGGGTTTGCCGTTCTCCTCAATGAAGTAGCCGTTTCGGACACCCTCCTCACTGAAGGGTCCATCCACGATGAACGTCGTACGCAGTCCCTGGAAGAACTTCAGCCCTTTGGCGTGGAACTGGTCGATGAAGGCGCGCGGATCCGGGTACAGGCTCTTGTCGTACATTCCGAAACTGGTGGTCTCGTGAAATCGCTTGTCCTCGCGCGGCCAGAAGCCCGAACCCACCACCATCCACTTCAGCGGGAAGCCGAGCGACAGATACTGGTTCACGTTTTCGGCGACAGTCTTGTAGTTCGTATCCCAGGCGAGCGCGCCAAACGCCTCCCAGCCCACGCCGAAGAACTCGTATTTTGGCTTCAGCACCGGGTAGCCATAGAGGTTCCGCGACTCCAGAAACTGCCTGTAGATTTCGGCCGGCGTGCCGGTGAACAGCGAGAACCGAACTTCCGACTCCACGCGCCGCGAGCCTTGCAGGCATTCCTCCGCCGTGCTGCGGACGATCTTGATGCCAGGGTCCCAAACCAGAAAGGCAAAGTTCTGTTTCGGGTAGAACGCGAAGTTGGAGATCAGGCGCGTCAGCCCCTGGCCGGACAGAAAGCGGTCGTTGCTGTATCCGGTGATGTCGGTATCGAACGAGGGGCGGTGGGTGACGGCGTGATCGGCCAGCCCGAAGCCCGGACTCATGGGAGCGAAACGCAACAGCACCGCCCCCGGCACGGTGGGCCGCACAACCAGATCCGCCTGGTTCGGCGTCAGCGTGATGGTGACAGTGGCGGTGAGCCCCGAAGCCGTCCGTACAGCCAGCACGCGGTGGCCCTGTGGGTTGAAGGACTCGCCGGTGACCGTCACCGGTTCCGGCTTATCGGGATCCCCCAGCAGGAGTCCGCTCACCGCGTGCGCCGCCGCAATCGTCGATCCGCCGCGCTCAAGACTGAACCGTACAGGGTCCGGAGTAACCGTCAGCTTCGTATCGCCAGCCGTCAGAATCAGCAATGAGAGCAGCAGTGTCATCCAACTATTCCTTTGTATAAAACGAGGCGCGGTCAATGACCATTTGGCCCGGCATCTTCGAGTCGTCCACTTTTCCGGAAAGCTTCTCGACGGCAATGGCAGTGAGCCAGAAGTTGACCAAGTCGTGTTCGCCGTCCGACGGTGGGTAAGGCAGCGCGCACCGCAGGTCGCCATCGAGATAGTAGCGGACCTCCTTCGGCGTCCACTCAAAGCCATAGTTGTGGAAGCCTGCTGAGGCGTCAAACCCGAGGGCGCCACGGTAAACGCCTGGTGAGCATGTCAGACTGGTGCTCGACTTCGGGCCTTTCCACTTGATCAGGCCCATATGCGCTTTCCACGGGACATCGGAATCGAACTCCATTCCATCGATCTCGGTCCGCATCTCCGGCGGGTAGGTGGTGGACCCGTCTCCACCGGCCATCGCCCATACCGACTGGTGCCAGCCGGAGGCACCGTGCATCTTCACACGCGCCTCGTAGTAGCCGTAGCGCGACTTCTCCCGGCTGATTACGCCGCCGCCGGTGTAGTGCTTCCCCCCATGCTCTTCCTTGCGCAGGTGGATCACCAACTGGCCACCGGAGACCGTGACGTTCTCCGGGCGCTGGGCACTCTCCATCTTGACGTCGGTCCTGTACATCCACCGGGCCATATCGAGCGACGATCCATTGAAGTCGTCGCTCCACGCCAGACGATAACCGGCGGGCGGTTGCGCACACAACGGAAGCGCGCAGAACAGCACAAGCCAGCGCATGGTCATTGCAGGTAACACCTCACTTCAAAGATGGCGGCCGGAGCGCCGTGTGTCGAGATAACTTCGACGTGCAGGGCGGTGGTCGATACGGGCTCGGCAAACCTGACGCTATTGCGAGTCTGGTGGTTTTCCAGACATTCGTACAGCACGGCACCCTCAGCATTCAGGATGCGGTAGTGACGCACGCAGAACGGGATATCCCGCTCGGGATGGCCCCACAGCACAGACTCCAGCGGATGGTCGAAGTCTGTATCGAACACCAGTTCGACACGGCCGATGGTGACCGGCTCCGCCCATGTCAATGTCAACCGTGGCGTGGTGGCCCCTGCACCGGCGACCCAGGCATTGCTCGCCACCGTCGGACGTGCAATGCCGTTCGTCACATTGGAAGCCTCGAATCCCGCCAAGGGCGGCGCGACCCGCGTGGCAAGGTTCAGACCACCGGGACGACGGGCAGGCAGCCAGAACTCGAACGAGTCGATGCCGCTGCCTTCAGGTGGTTCCTGACGCACTCCCTTCGCCACGGCGGCGTTCATCGACTGAGTCAGACTGAGGACACCAGTGAGCCGCGCCTCTGAGACGTGTACGGACACGGCTGCATTGCGTAACAGCGTGAAGAACAGATACGCGGGTGTCACCAGGGAGAGATCGGTACGCAACGTCACGGGCTGCGCGATGCCGGGCTCCAGCGATACAGACTCGCGATGCAGGATCCGGTCCGGCGTGAAGTTTCCCACCCTTTCGCTGCATCGGACCTCGAGTTCCAGCGTCGTGGCCTGAGCCACATCCACCAGGAACGTCACAGCCGGCACCTGGCCGGCGGGCACCGGCACCAGCATGGCTCGCGAGACGTCCAGCGCGGCCGTCGCCCCACTCGGTTTCAGTTCATCCAGTACGAAGGATGACGAAGCGCTCGCCGCCGCACGGCGCGCCCAATCTTCCGTATCGTCCAGCACGAAGCCCGGAATGTACTGCCCCGCCAGTCCCAGCGCTCGCTGCAACTCAGCGACCGGTACCTGCGCGGGACGGACACCATGCTGCCGGCAGAGCGCCGCGGCCAGCCCGACGGCCTGCGCGGTGTGGGCACAGGTCGCCATCACGCGGGTGGAGCCGAAAGCCACGTGCGAGACGCTGATGATGCGGCCGGCAAGAAAGAGATTCCCAATGTTTCGCGAATACAGGCAGCGGTAAGGGATTTGATAGACGCCTTTCGAATGCCACTGCGTACACGGCGACAGCCGGCTGTAGACACCATCGGCCGGATGCAGATCCATCGCCCAGCCACCCACGGCCACGGCGTCGGGATGCGCGCGCTGCTCTACCAGATCCTGCTGCGTGAGAATGTAGTCGCCTTCAAAACGGCGGCTCTCCCGCTTGCCCGGAATGGTGCCGACCCACTCCAGCGTCATCGTGTCCGCTTCCGGAAACTGGCCGGAATTCTTGATGTAGTCCCAGGCGCCGTAGATGACGCGCCACAGCTCCCACTTGATCGCTTCCGTCTGGTGGACCGTATCCAGGCGTCCGCCATACTCAAACCACCAGAAGCGGCAGCCCGAGTCCGACGCCTTGATGTCCCGGTAGCGAGGGATTGTGCTGATGTCCTTCAAGGCGAACGAAGGCGCGGTGAATCGCACCGGCCGCCCCGTATCCTTCGAGTAGAAGTACATCGAATGGCCGAGCAACTCACCATAGCCCGCATCCGGCGCAAAGCCTTCTCCGAACTCGGACTTCGGCTCGGCGCCCATGCGGAACGCGGCGCCGGCAAGGAAACCCACCACCCCATCTCCCGAGGCATCACAGAAACACGGCGCCTTCACGACATACACTGTGCTGTTCTGGCTGCACCAGGCCCGCAGCGCCGAGATCGTATCGGGCGCGGACTTCTCCACCTCATACACCGCCGTATTCAGCAGCAGCGTGATGCTCGGCTCCGCAATCACCTTCTCCAACAGGATGGTGTCGAGGATCAGCGCGTTGCCTTCGGGATTGCGATGGAGATTCTCGATGAGGATCTCATCAACGACACCGCCCTCGCGCGCCCAGCGGTTGTTGTTCCCCATATGCGAGGTCGCGCCGAGGATCCACAACCGCACCTCGCTCGACGCATTGCCGCCGAGCACGGGCCGGTCCTGCACTAGCACCACGCGCAGGCCCGCGCGGGCCGCCGTAATCGCGGCGCATGTGCCCGCTAAACCGCCGCCCGCAATGGCGAGATCGGTATCAAGTGTGATGCAGAGTTCGGCGCGCGTACCCGGCACGCCTGGTTCGCGAAACATAGGTCACTTACTCTTTTCGTAGAAGCGGACGTACTCGTACTCAACGCGGCCCGGCAGACGCGACTCGTCCACGGCGTCGGTCTTGCCCAGATGCGAAGCAATCGATGTCAGCCATATGTTCAAATCACCGTGCGGCAACTGCGAGACATCCACCGTCTGCACAGCCGTGCCATCGAGAAAGTACGTAACCGTAGTGGGTGTGTACTCGCACCCGAATACATGAAAATCCGCCAGGCTCGTCATATCCACATTCTTGTGGCCGTGGCTCGTATGTTCGCCTTGCCACTTATGAGTATTGACGCCGTAGGACGTGAGATTGATGGAGTCGTTTTCAATGACGTCGAGCTCCAGGGCAGTGCTCTTTGTGCCCGTGCCGCCCGATCCGTCGTGCCCCATCATCCAGAACGACGAGTGCCAGCCCTTGCCGGCCACTACGCGGAAGCGGGTCTCGTAGTAGCCGAACCGGAATGCCGGCTTGGAAATCACTCCGCCGCCGGTGTAGTGCTTGTCGCCCGCCTCTTCCTTCTTGAGCAGCAGCACGAGGCTGCCCTTCTCCACCACCACATTCTCAGGCTTCTGCGTACTCCAGTGCTTCGAGTCCGTCCGGTACGCCCACTTGGATTGATCGACCTTCGATCCTTTGAACTCGTCGGACCACTTGAGCTTGTACCCCTCGGGCGGAGCAGCCTGCAGACCCATGGCGATCGACGCCCCCAGAACCAGCGAAATAAAGACAGGTATTTTCATAGGAAGACGACGGACTTTCCCGCGCTCAGTGTTGTATTCAGACAGTGATCGGTCATGACGACCCTACACAACAGCTTCGCGCGTTTTGGCGTCACATTCTGGCAACCGGCCGAGAGTGTGTGCGAATGCGGTGCGCGGATGAGGTCGGGGCGCCACGCTCGGCGGCGCCCCAGGGAACAGGGCATGGAGGCTAGAAGATCACCTTCATGCCGAACTGAATGCTGCGTGCGTCGCGGGCCGAGGTGATCGTCCCGAACGTCGCGCTGCGATTCTTGCCATCCGAGCCAGGGCTGAATGAGACATTGGGCAGCCCCAGGTTCACTTGGTTGAGGAAGTTGAAGGCTTCCGCGCGGAACTGCAGATTGATCCGCTCGGTGATACTCGTGTTCTTGATCATCGAGAGATCCCAGTTCACGGTTCCAGGAGCCCGCACGTCGGGCAGCGTCCGGCCCACGTTGCCGAAGGTGAAGTCCGGAGGATTCACAAAGGCGTCGGTGTTGAACCAGCGCTGGGCGGTCGGATTGTCGATCTTGGCGCTGACGCCTGTGGAATTGGGTCGGTTCGCCATCTGATTGCTGGCGCCGCGGATCATCAGAGGCTGCCCACTCTGCATCTGGCCGATGCTCGATACCTGCCAGCCGCCGACAACCTTCCGCACGGCGGTGTTGGACGGGTTCCACCACTTACCGGCGCCGAACGGCAGTTCATATACGAGGTTGATCACTCCGCGCTGCGCGACGTCCAGCGGATCGATCGACTTGTTCACCTGCCGGTTGTACAGGCCATCCTGGTAGCCAATGTCGTTCTGCTCCAGATTCCAGTTGACCGGCGTATTCAAGCTGTCGCTGATCACCTTGCCCTTCGTGTAGGCAAAGCTCACCAGCAGGCCGTTGGAGAAGTTCCGCTTCACGTTCAACTGCAATTGGTGCGAAACGTAGTTGCCGTTGCGCGGATTGAAGACATTTACGCTGCTGTAGTAGGGATACGCCATCAGGGAGCGCTCGCGGCTTATCGTGGCAGCACCCAGCCCGCCGGGAACCTTGCCCGCATACGGATTCGGCACTGCATCGTTCAGCTTCTGGCCCAGTTGATAGCGCACCGTCGGGTCCACCTGATTCAGGTTGTAGCCCGATGCGATGAAGTGGTTGCCCTTGTTGCCGGCGTAGGTGGCATCCACCATCCACTGGCCGAACTGGTGCTGGATGGCGAAGTCCCACTGCTGCGTGAACGGCGTGGTGGGGTCGTGCTCGACAATACTCACGCTCTGCCCCAGCAGGGCGCCCGGTCCGCCGGTAGCACCAGGAGAGGTCAGCGGAGCATAGGGGAATCCGGCCTGCAGTTGAACGATCGGTTGGCCAGGGGCGGGCGCCGCGTAGCTGGTGTTCGTCGTCGAGAAAAGCTGCGTGTTGCCAAAGAAGTCACGGTACGCAACCTGGGGATAGAAGATGCCATACCCGCCGCGAAGGATGGTCTTGCCGGAGCCGAACAGATCGTAGGCAAACCCGAAGCGCGGGGCGAAGTCGTTCTTATCCGTACCCATGAACTCGCGCGGTTGCCCGTTCAGGCCCGCGTAGACTATGGTCCCCTTCAACCCGGAAACGGGATCGACACCCGCCGGATCGAAGTTGACCTGTCCGTCGTGACGTTCCACGGCCTTGGGCTGCAGGTCATATCGCAGGCCCAGGTTCAGAGTCAGTCTTCGGCTCACCTTCCAGTCGTCCTGAACAAAGAAGCTGTACGAGTTGCCCTCGAACATATTGCCCAGAATGCTATCGATACTGGCGCTGCTCACCGTGCCCAGCAGGAACCCTGCCATATCTGACCCCGTGCCCGCCGTCGACTGCGGATTCTGTGTCAGACCACTAAAACGGTAGATGCCGGACAGTCCGGAGCCCTGCTTGTTTCCGCCCTGCATCATGCGCAGGTTGAAGCCCGCCTTCAGCGTGTGGTTGCCCGCGATCTTGGTCACCATGTCCTGGATGTCCCAGCTCAACGATGCCCGCGTGCCGGCCGCCTGCCCGCCGATGCTGCCATACCCAAAGCTGATATCCGGCATCTGATACTGCGGAACGATGGACGCGAACCCCAGCTTGCTGGGCCAGTCCTGCCCATAGTTCACGGCCTGGAAGATGAACGACTGGCGGCTGATGCCCACGCGCAGATTGTTGATCAGCGTGGGCGAGAACACGTGCGTGTCCGACACCATCGCGTTGCGGTTGGTCTGATCATCCACACGGTTGGGACCCACTGTGGGATCCGTGAAGATCGCGTTGGAGCTGGGGTTGTGCTCAGCGTGCGTGTAGCGCACAAACAACGAATTGCTGTCGTTGAAGCGATGATCCACCTTGGCGTGAACCTGATTCCAGTCGACGTTCGACGTGGCCGCATCCACGTAGTTATTGCTCTGCGTAAAGGGATTGCTGGGCGTGGCGTTCGGCGACGGCCAGAATTTCAGGATCTTGACGGCCACCGGGTCGAACCGGTTCTGGGGCACAATGTTGCCGGGGAACAGGTCACGCACCTGACCGCTGCCGTTCGGATTCGCGCGCAGCGTCGCCGGATCGTAAATCGGGATCTGCACACCCGCACTGGTGTAGAGGTTGCTGAAGTCGCCATTGCTCCAGGTGGAAATTGGCACCGAACTGATGCGCGGCGTGCTCTTCCGCAGCAGGTACTCTTCAAAGTTGAAAAACCCGAAAGTCTTGTTGCTGATAATCGGGCCGCCCAGCGATCCGCCAAACTGGTTGTAGCGCAAGGGCAACTTCTTGGCCGCAAACGTATTGCGCGCGTCCAGCTTCTCGTTGCGCAGAAACTCATACGCCGTGCCGTGCCACTGATTCGTGCCCGACTTGGTAACGAGGTTGACGCTGCCGCCCGCCGTGAAACCATACTCGGCCGACATCGTGCCGCTCTGCACCTTGAACTCTTCCACCGCATCGACGGCCGGCGGCACGCCCGCTTCGCCAATATAGACCAGGGTGTTGTTATTGCCATCCAGCATCTGTGCGTTCATCGAGTTCGGACCGCCGTTGATGCTAATGGACGACAGGCCAATGCCACGGTCGCCAAAGCCCGATTGCGTGGAACCGGAGTTCGAGATCACGCCCGCGGTCATCAACGTCAGCGCCAGCGCACTGCGTCCGTTCAACGGCAGCTCCTGCACCCGGCGGTTCTCCACCACCTGGCCCAGAGTCGCGCTGCTGGTATCCACCAGCCCCGCCTGCGCGTTCACCTCCACAGACTCCACCACCTGCCCTACCTGCAGCACGATGTTGACCTGTGCATTCTGATTCACCTGCAGCGTGATGCCGCTGCGCACTGTCTTCTTGAAGCCGGTCAGCGCGGCCCTGATTTCGTAGCGGCCCACTGCCAGTCCTGGCGCAGTGTAAAAGCCTTGATCGTTGGATTTTGTGCGGAACACGCTGCCCGTATCCGGGTTGGCGACTTCAATGTCAGCCCCCACCACCACTGCGTCCTGCGCATCGGTGATTGTGCCCGAGATGGTGCCGGTGCCCTGCTGGGCGGCTAGCGGAAGCGCCAGCGCCACTAAGAAAGCCAAAGCGGTTTTCAACATGGATTCAGACCTCATAGTCCTGAGCAATTCTGTAACTCACTAGACATTGACAGATGGCGAAGACTCATTCATCTGAGCAATGGACTATGAGTTAGTAGTCTGAATGGACTATGCGGTTTCGTCGGTCGCGGCGCATGGTACTCGCGTTCGGAATTGCGGTGGCGTATCTGCGGCACAGCCGTCAGCGATCAGCTCTCAGCCGTCAGCTACACCGGCGCGGGCTGATTGCTGATCGCTGAGAGCTGAAAGCTTATCGCCGATACGTATGCGAACTTCCGAAACCACCTACCTAGTCAACGTGCACAATCCCGCGCTGGATGGCCGTAATCACGGCCTGCGTCCGGTCTTCCACGCCCAGTTTCTGCAGGATGTGCGTCACGTGGATGCGCGCCGTGTTCTCTGAGATCCGTAGCGATTCCGCCACCACGCGATTGCTCGCGCCCTTGGCCAACAGGCGCAGCACTTCGTGCTCCCGCTCAGTGAGCTCCATGCCCGGCGGGCGCTCGGCCAGCAGGGCTCCGACACTCGCGGGCAGAAACCGCTTGCCCCGCGACACCGCCAGAATCGCCTGAATCAGCTCTTCCTTGCCCGCGTCTTTCGTCAGGTACGCCATCGCCCCGCTCTGCAACGCGCGATGCACGTCTTCACTGCCCTCGTAGTTCGTCAGCACCAGAATGCGCGCAGCGGAATTCTGTTTCCTGATCGCCGTGATCGCCTCGAAACCCGACTGGCCCGGCAGACGCAGGTCCATGATCACCACGTCCGGACGGTGCTGCTGATACAGCGGCGCAGCCTCGTCCCCGCGCCCGGTTTCGGCCACAATCTTCATGTCCGGGCGAGGATCGATGATCGTATGCAACGCCAGGCGCGCGATGGATTGATCCTCTACCAGCAGGATGCGCACTGATTCCGTCATTTCATGGGTGCGGCCGCTTTCGGGATGGTCGCCTCTACGATGGTACCGTGCCCCGGCGCGCTGGTCAGCTTGAATCGACCGCCAAACCGCTCCGCCCGCTCCGCCATCACCGCCAGGCCGAAGTGGCCTCGTGTCAGCCCCATGACATTTTCAGGCACGAAGCCAAGGCCGTCATCTTCAATTCGGACCCGGATCTCATCAGGCCCGTAGTTCAGCCGCACCGAAATATGTTTCGGCTGGCCATGCCGCTTTGCGTTCGAAGCCGCCTCCTGGCAGATGCGCAGGACATTGCGTTCCAATTCGTCCTTCAGCTTCACTGGAGTGCCTTCCGTCTCTACTGAGGCGGATACGTCGGAGCCCTTCGTCACCTGATCCAGCGCGCCACTCACGGCACTGGCCAGCGTCTCCGACGCCAACCGGCTCTCCCGCAGATCCCAGATCACGCTGCGCGCCTCGGCCCGGTAGTGTTGCACCATCTTCAGCGCCAGCTCGACAGTCGACTCGGCCTGCTCCGGCTTCACCTTCAGCCGCGACAACGTCTCTTCCAGTTGCCACGTGATCGCCGCGAAGCCCGCCAGCAGCGTGTCATGCCACTCGCGCGCAATCCGGTTGCGTTCCGCCAGCACCGCCGAATACCGGCCCTTGATGATGTGGAACCGCCAACGGAACAGACCCCAAGCCATCGCCACCGAGGCCAGGAATAGCAGCGCCGTGAACCAATTGGTCTGGAAGAAGCGCGGCGCCTGGTGGATCGACAGTTCAGCCGCCTCCGGGCTCCACGCCCCGCCCGGCAGTTGCGCCGACACCAGGAACCGGTAGTCTCCCGGCGGCAGCCGGCCATAGCGGGCCGAACGCTGCGTGCCCGCTTCGATCCAATTCGCATCCTGTCCGTCCATCCGGTACCGGAAGCGGATCTCCTCCGCCGACGCAAAATACAGCGCCGTGAAGTGGATCTCCATCGCATGGGCGCCCGGTTCCAGCCGGACGCTCCGCCCGGCCGGTACCAGGTGGTCGTCCCAAACCACCTCTTCAATCCGCGCCGTCGGTGGAGAGATCCGTCCAGCCCGCCAACTGGTCGTGTGAACAAACCCGCGAGTCGTGGGGAACCATGCGCCGCCGCGTGCATCCGCCCACCCGGCGGGCTGCGAGACATGATGGCATTCCGGAGTCCGCATCCCATCGTCCTGGTCCATCAACGCAACATCCAGCCGCTGCCGACGCCCGGCGAGCAGTTCGTCCACCTGCGTCGAAGAGATCCGCAGAATTCCCTTGGCCGAACTCACCCAAAGCCGGCCCGCCCCATCATCCACCAGTCGGTAAAGCGGGTGCCCCGGCATCCCTTGCTTCACGCCAATCACCACCAGCGGCCGGTTCTCTGTCATCACGTAAAGCAACCCGCCCAGCGATGTGGCCCAGATGCGCCCCTGACTATCCTCGGTAATGGCCGACACCCCATCACGCGGAACCTGCGGCACGTGCACCGCCCAAGGTGCGGGCTTGCTCTCCAGCCACCCCAGCCCGTGCGGTGTCCCATACCAGATGCGGCCCCTGGAATCCTCCAGCAGACTCATGATCTCGACACCAGGCAGGAACGACGCCTCGGGCCGCGACGCGTCGCCCTTGGGGAACACAAAGACCCCATTGTTGGACGTCGCCACCCACAGCCGTCCCTGGCGGTCAAACAGAATCGCGCTCACCAGGTGGTAGGGCGTCCCGGCCGTCGCATAGCTCCGGTAGCGCTGCCCGTCGTAGCCGAACAAGCCCTCCCAATTGCCGATCCATGGATGACCGTCCGGATCGATCGCCAGCGCTCGCACCGAGCAGTACAAGGCCGGCACCGGAGTCGGCCGCACTTCAAAGCCGCCCTCACCCAACCGGTACAGTCCCCCGCGCCACGTGCCAAACCACAAATGGCCGTCCGGCGCCGGAGCCACCGTCGTCGCATAGTTGCCGCCCAAGCCCTCTGGTATTCCATACGGCACAATCGGCGTATCCTTGCAGCGCACCAGGCCGCCGCCCCGCGTGCCAATCCACAGGTTGCCTTCCGTGTCTTCGTGCAGCGTTCGAATAAAGTCGTCCGGCAACCCCTCCCGCGCCGACCACGAATCCACCGTCCGCCCACGAACCCGGAATACCCCTTGGCCCCACGACCCCACCCACAGCACGTTGTCGTGATCCTCCAGGATGCTCACCACCGGACCCGGCACCCCACTCACCGCCATGAGCACCGGCCCGCCCGCCTGCTCGTTCCACTGATAGAGACCGCGACCCGTGCCCACCGTCACCGTCCCTGATCGCCCTGCCTCCACGGCCAGCGGATCGCCGAATGCGGATCTATCGAGCGCCACCCGCGAAACCACATCGTTCCGGATTCGGAACAGGCCGTCGAGCGTCACCGCCCAGACCACGCCGTCCTTGTCCAGTGTCAGCACGTTCCACGCGGTCTCCGGCGGCCGCGCCAACCCGGCCACCGGCCGGAATGTCCCACCGTCGTTGCGCATCACGCCCGTGCGAGTGCTCGCCCAGATCCGGCCTTGCCCGTCTTCAAGCAGTTCGAAAACCGTCGCGCCCGCGTCAAACCGCGTCAGCACGTGGCCACCCCGGTATTCATAGATCCAGCCGTCGAACGTGCCCACCCACAGGCTGCCGTTGCGCGCGCTGATCAGCTTGCCAATCCACCGCCGCGAAAGACCCAGCTCCGGATTGAGGTCGAATGAAACAAACCGCGAACCATCGAAGCGCACCAACCCCTCGTCCGTGCCCACCAGCAGATAACCATCGCCTGAGGGGGTCACGGACATCACATAGTTGCGGGGCAGTCCGTCCTGTACCTGCCAGTTGCGCTTGTGATACTGCGACAGCGCGCGCGACGGGTCAAGACCCCACACGCAAGGCAGGGCGGCGCAAACCAATGCCAGACTTCGCATGCCCCGTTTCATGTGGATCCGCGCGCGGCCGGGCGCGCCCCAACATTCTCCCACCCACGCCGTGCCCAGGCAAAGTCGTCCGGTCCGTTGGGAAATGAGAAATCCCTGTTAGAATCGGGCCGCTGCATGGACTATCTATAGTGTGAGCGGCGAAACAACAGCCCCGGAACGCGACGAACTCTACGCCAGTTCGATCCGTGCCTACGGCCAGGCGCTCGACCGCCTGGCTCGTGGCTACGAAGCCGACCCGGAGAAACGCCGTGACCTGCGCCAGGAGATTCATCTCCGGCTCTGGACCAGTCTCGCGGCCTTCGATGGCCGCTGCTCTCTGCGCACCTGGACCTTCCGTGTCGCCCACAACACGGCCGCCACCTGGGTCTCGCGCGAGCGCCGCAATCGCGTCCTGCTCGTCTCTCTGGAGGACATCGAGCAATCGCTCGCGTATGGCCGGGGCGAGCCCGATATCGACCACCACCGCGCCCTCACCCAGCTCGCCCAGTTGATTCACCAGCTCAAGCCGCTCGACCGCCAAATCATGCTCTGTTACCTGGAAGAGATGGACAGCGCCGCTATCGCCGAAATCACCGGCCTCTCCCCGGCCAACGTCTCGATGAAGGTCCATCGCATCAAGACCATCCTGGCGCGTCAGTTCCAGCAGTGCGCAAAGGACCAGCACCATGCCTGACGAATCGAAAGAGTACGATCCGCAAGCCGTTTGGAAAAACCAACCCGAGGAGACTTCCGCCGTGGCTCTGAATCAGATTGTCGACCGCCGCACCCAGACTCTCTATGCGAACACCCGCTCCGAGATCATCGTGAGCATCACCGCCGCGCTCTTCTTTCTGGCCGTACTGGCCTGGCGGTTGGCGCCTCCGCTCGACGCGCTCCGCCAGGCCGGATACGCCGTCATCCTCTTGTGGGTCCTGGCAACCGTCTATCGCTTCCGCGACAGAATCTGGCGGCGTGATCAGCCACATCCCTCGGCCGTCGCCGCGCCCGGCATCGAGTACTACCGCCGGGAACTCGAACGCCGCCGCGACCATCTCACCAACGAATGGCTGTGGCACGGGCCGCTGCTGCTCGCCTGCCTGCTATTCGCGGTCAGCTTCCTGGGCAAGTCGCTGCCCAGTTCTCAGCGGATGCGCGGCGTACTGCCGCTCGTGCTGGTCTTGGCCGTCTGGGCCGGCCTCGGCTTCTGGCGCCGCCGCCGTCAGGCCAGAGACATTCAACGGGAAATCGACGAAATCAAAGCGCTCTGAGATCGCGGCCTCGCGCCGTCAGAACTCCTCCGGCACGATCTCGATGTAGTCCAGCGCCGCCTTCTCGCCGCCCTCGGGCACCCCTTCGATTCGGATCGTGTCGCCAGGACGCAAGGCAATCCCAGTCGCTGTTCGACGCGTGGAAGAAGAGCTGTCGATCTTGGCGGTCGGCACGCGGATCGCCGCCGTCCACTCGTCCACCACCTGCTCGCCCACCCGTAGCCGATACCGCGAGACCCCGTTGTTCTGGTCGAAATACTGGACCCGCACCGTGTACCAACCAGTGGCCCCGTCAAACCGCATCGTCGCCGAACACTCGGCGGCCCCACACGCCACGGCCTTGCCGCCCGACGCACCCTCCCACGGCGTCACCGGCGTCTCCGCGTAGCCCTGCAGAGTCATCGCCTCCGCCTCGGTCCGTCCCGCATGATGGCCAACGCGGCTCTTCGCATCGGCAATGCCCGAGGCCCGGTGGAACCAGCTGTTCACAGCATCCCGCCACACCTCAGCCTGCCCCGCCTGATACTCGAGCTGAGCTAAAACCTCTCCATACCTCTGCTCGTCCACCAGGCCGCGCAGCGACTTCCAGGACGACACGTAACCAGCCACCGCCTCCTCACCCTCGTAGTGCGAGTCGTAAATGCTCTGGATCACCGTCTTGCCCGAATGCAGCACATGCGTATAGGGCACATGATGCAGGAACAACAACAGTTCATCGGGACACGTCGCCAACGACTCATAGATCTTCGCCACTGGCGCCCTGTACTGGCCGGCGTAGCCCGTCCCTGTCGCGACTGTCCGGTCCATCCCCACGCCCTTCTCGTCCGCCCGGTGCCACTGTCCCCAGCCGTTCCTTTCCGACGCTTCCACCGACACTCCGTAGTGGTTCCCCACGATGTCCGTCAACGTTTGCAGGCCCAGCGGGCCAGTGTAGTTCTCGAAGACACGCCACGACTTCAATTGCAGCGCCTCGATCGTCGCCATCACCTTCTGGTCGCTGCCGAATGTCATCTTCGTCCACTCGCCGGCGATCCGCTGCGAACTCAGATCCGGATTCCACGCCAGGCGCCCGAACCCATAAAGGTTCGCCTGCGACAGGTGATTCCCCAGCCAGTTCGCGTCCAGCCCCACATTGGACACGCCCACAAAACCGCCGGTTGGCCGCTGGAACACACGGCCCGCCACCAGAGCCTTCACCGGCGTACCCGCACCGCGCGCCTGCATATCGAAATCCAGCACCTCTTTCCACATCGGTATCAGGAACACCAGGTGACGTGCCTGGCCGAAATACTCCTGCGTGATCTGCAACTCGATCGCCTGATTCGTGCGCTCCAGCGCTCCAAACAGCGGAGACGCCGGTTCCCGCACCTGGAAATCAATGGGACCGTGCTTGATCTGGATCACCACGTTGTCGTCGAACTGCCCATCCAGACGGTAAAAGTTGTCGTATGCAGCCCGCGCCCGGTCGTTCTTCAGGTTGCGCCAATCCATGTGGTGGTCGTAAACGAACCCACGGTAGAAGAACAAACCACCATGCGGCCTCAACGCCCGTCCAATCACATTGGCGGCATCGGCATGCGTCCGGCCATACGCCGAAGGTCCGATGCGCCCCTCGGAATCCGCCTTCAGCAGGAATCCGCCCAGGTCAGGCACCACCCGGTAAACCTCGTCCGCCTTGGCCTTCCACCACGCTGCCACATTGGCGTCCAGTGGGTCGAAGGTCGCCAATCCGCCCACCTGCTTGGGGCTGCCGAAGTCGACCGAGAGCACAACCCGTACACCCCAGGGACGAAACGCCTCGGCGATCCGCGCAATCTGTGGCAGGTAATCCGGAGTCAGCACGCGCGGATCCGCATTGACGTTGTTGATCGAACACCCGTTGATCCCCACCGACGCCAGCAGGCGGCCATATTCGCTCACACGACTCAGATCCGCCCGCACCTGCCCCTGATCCCAAAAGATCGACCGACCGCCATAGCCGCGCTCAATCGAGCCATCCAGGTTGTCCCAGTGATTCACCCACCGCACAAGCGCGTAGGGCACCTGCCGCTCATCCAACCGGTCGACCGGTTCCCCCAGAGCGATCTTCCGCAGCAGGGCAAACGTTCCGTACAGCACTCCACGGTCGTTTCCACCGGCAACAATCAGGTTCGTCGCCGCTCCGGTCTGGCGGGTCCGCAGTGCGTAACTGTCCTCGGCCAGCGGCCCCATTTCGGGAGCAGGCTGACGCAGTTCCGCCACCGTCCCCAAGACAATCGCGCCTTCAGCCGGCAGGGTGGACTGCACCCGCAACGTGACGCCGATCATCCCCTTCACGCCACGGATCAACTCAGCCCGGGCACTCTCCTCCACGGGCGAATGGCCCAGAACGACAATTGTGGCGGGCAGGCTCGCACGGTACTGGCGCGATGCAGTCGAATCCAGAGCGGCGTACCGCAGCCACGCAGCGGCGCCGGTTTCGGCCTGCACGCCGGCCAGTGGCAGCCAGACCCAAAGCCAAGCCAGCTTTCGATTCATCGCGCCTCTCCTCACCTGCCTGCATTCGGCCAGGGATCAGCATACATCCACCGGATGAATCCTTTCAAATCCGGCTTCCCGGCGCGACTACCGATTGGCTTCGAACGTACGAATCGCATCCACCAGAGCGCGAATGTTCTCCGCCGGCATGCCCGGACTCACCCCTCCACCCAACGACAGAATCAGGTTCCTTCCCTCCGTCTTGCGCAGCACGTCCAGCGCCGCCGCTTTCACCGCCTCGGGCGTACCCCTCACTCCGAGGTCCAGCGGCGACACGTTGCCCATCAGCGTCATCCGCCCACCCGTCCGGCGCGCCGCCTCCGCGATGTCCACCTTGTGGCTGAAGTTCAGGACGTCGAAGCCCGTGTCGGGCAAGTCATCGAGAAACTGCTTGATGGATGCGTCGTTGTGATAGACCTTCACCCACTCCCGCGGAAACGCGTCGCAGATCCGCTTCAGATACGGCGCCGCGAACTCATTGTAGGCATCGCGCGAAAGGAACCCAACCACATCATCCAGCACGAAAATGCCTTCCACACACGGCCCAATCGCCTCTGCCTGCGCCTTCAGCCACGCGATGATGCCATCGGTCACAAACGACAGCAGCCGATGGACACCGGCCGAATCGTCCAGGATGTTCATCATCAGGCTGTTCACATCGTGAACGAACCCCGCCGTGCACAGCGGCCCGCGCGCCGCCACCACCGGGATGATGTAGCCCGCGTCGAAGATCCGCTGCTTCTGCATCTTGTACCGGTGCAGCGCCAACGACATGAAGCCGTCCCGCCACGGATCGATGGGCACCATGCCGTCCAGATCGTCGAGTCGACGCAATGTCGCATGCTGGCTCGGCGGCTGGTCCGCGACAAAGCTGATGCGCGCCCCCATCGACGACGGCTCGATCGCCATCCCGTACTCCATCCACCACGACGGGAATGGAATCACCTCCGGGAAGTCGCTCGCGACCTTCAAGTTCGCCTGGAACCAAGCCTCGGGATCGAGAAAATAGTCCAGGTGGTTGATGCCCACATAACCCGGCATCCAAGGGCTATCGACGATCAAAGCCAGCGGGACGCTGTCCACCGCTTCGCGCTTGGCCGCCTTCTTGAACGCATCCCACTGTTCTTGCCGCATCGCTGTCCTTGCGAATCACAGACTTGGCCCCATCAGCAGATCAGGCCTGAAAGTATAATATTCGACCGGACAGGAATGCGCACTCTTTTCGACGATCTCGTTGGGTTCGTTGAGTGGCTCGCTTTGGACCCGAGCTCTCAGCCCTCAGCGCGGCCGGGCTGACGGCTGATCGCTGATTGCTGAAAGCTACTGTCGGCGCTCATTGTCGAACTTCCGAAACGGCGCATCTAGCCTTCTCTATGGCTTTTGACTTCCGGCAATTTGGGGTCCGGTTCCCCCTTCAGCTCTCGGATCACGGCCTCGCCCGTCATGCGGCCGCTCTCCATCGCGCCTTGAATGCTGGGCGTCGAACGGTGATCGCCACAGACATACAGCCCGGGAGCGAGCTTGGGCGGCTGCTGCCGTTCCATCGGCGTCACCACCGGCAAGCCGTGCTCAATGCGGTACATACGCAGCAATCGCCACTCATCGGAAACCAGCCCGTACCAGCGCCGCAACTGACCCCGCACCATATTGGTCACCGTCTGATCGTCGCGACTGGGCCAACCCAGCACAGTGGCGCTCACCAGGTGCTCGCCCGCCGGCGCATAGGTCGGCGTCACGGCACTCATCACGGCCAGATTGTTGATGGGTCCGCGGGTGCTGCCGCTCAACACCAGCATCGGCTCGTCCACCGGCGGCTCCTTCGCGGCGAAGTACAGTGTGCAAACACTGCGCGAGGAAACCGTACGTTCGAAGCCAAGCAGGCGTGATGCCTCCGGCCCCTCTGTGGCCACCACGACGGTCTTGCCGTGCAGGACCTCTCCCGTCGCTAGCTTCACCTGGCCCGGACCAATTGAATGAACCCGTTCATTAAAGCGGATGGAATTTTCGGGCAATGCCTCGGCCAACTGCCGCGGGATCGCCTGCATCCCCTCAGCCGGCACCGCCGCGTCCCCCTCGGTGAACATCTTGAAGATAAACTCAAACAGGCGGTTGGAAACCGTCAGCTTCGAGTCCAGCATCACTCCACCGATGAAGGGTTTGAAGAAGCGGTCGATCATCTTGGGCGAGATCCGCCGCCGGCGCAGTGCCTGCATGGTGGAGATGTCCTCGCCTGCGAAAATCTCCTCAATGGTCTTCCGCAACACCAGGGATCGAATCTGGGACACCCGGAATTTGTCGGCGAAGCTGCCAATGGGCGCGAACAGGCTCGTCATGAACGAACCGGGCTCCCGCCACGGGTCCGGAATCCGGTAGAAACGGCCATCACAGCGGACCAGAGCGCCGGGGATGAAGGCGCACAGCTGAAGCTTGTCGTAATCCAGCTGCTCCAGCGCCTCGGGATAGGCGGTCAGCAGCACCTGGAAGCCGCGATCCAGCTGAAAGCCGTCGACACGTTCCGTCTTTACCCGGCCACCCACCTCGGCGGAAGCCTCAATCAACTGGAAACTGACGCCGTCTTTCATCAACGCGCGCGCACAGCAAAGGCCAGCCAGGCCAGCGCCGACGATCAGGACATCCGGATTCGATATTGTCATTCGTTTCCTGCGTCAGGTCCTGGGCCGGATCCACGGGCTTGCCGGATCTTCCGCAAGACCAGAAACTCCGAGAGATTCTCCCCTGTCAGCAACCCGACCAGTTTCTCGCGTTCGAACACCAATGCGCAATCGCCCGACTGCCCCATCAAAAGAGCTGCGTCCGAGAGCATCATGTCCGGCGAAAGCCGGGCGAAGGCTCGATCCATGACGCCGGCCACATACGCATCCGGCCCCTCGGCCGCCATCGCCTTCAGCAGGTTGGTACGGTTCAGCAAACCGATCGTCTCTCCGCCGGAGAGAACGGGAAAATCCTGTTGGGAGGTCGCCAGCAGCAGGTCGGCCGCGTCGCGGATACTGTCGCCGTGCTGCAGGGTCCGGAAGTCAGTGATCATGGCCTCCACCACCGTTGCCCCCTTCATCAAAGCCTGCGCCGAAGTCGCCATCACCTCCTGCGTCGCGCCCACATACACGATAAAGGCAAAGAAAATGAGGACGAAATTGGAGTTCAGAAGACCATACAGAGCCATGGCCGCGGCGACCACCATGCCGATGCGCGCCGTAATCCGGGTGGCATCCTCAATGGGCCGTTTGGCGGCCAGCAGCGAGCGCATCACCCGGCCGCCGTCCATCGGAAACGCCGGCAGTAGATTGAAAAACGCCAGGATCAGATTCGTGACCGCCAGCCGTCCGGCCAGATTGGCGTCAGTGGCGGCCCTCCAATGGCTGAGCTCCACCGTACCCCCGCTTGCGAAGGTCCAGCCGAGCAGTGCGGCGCCCAGCACGAAGTTCACCATCGGACCCGCGAGCGCGACCCAGAATTCTTCGGACGGCGTCAACTGCCGCGCCAGCTTGGAGAGCCCACCCAGCGGAAGCATCACGATTTCCGTCGTCTGGATTCCGAACCTGCGAGCCACCAGGGCATGCCCCACCTCGTGCAGCAGAACGGAAGCAAACAATCCAAACACATAGACGGCCGTCCCCACCGGCGACTGTTTGCCTTCGGCCCCCAGAAAGATGAGCCAGACCACCAGCAGCCAGAAGGTGAAGTGGAAGCGGACCGGCACCCCGAACAGCCGGAAAAGGCCCACCGAACCGGGTGCGCGGCCATCATTGGCGGAAGACGGAGTCTTATCATCCATTAAGCTGCCATGATAAACCGCCCGGCGGTGGAACGCGATCAGTTGTCCCGAAGCTCTGGCGCGGCATAGTCCCGTCCGGTGACCAGAGCCAGATAGTCAGGCCGATCCGCCGGGCTCTGGTGCCGGTAACTGCGCACAAGCTCACCATGAAACAGAAGAAACGCTCCGGGCATCTGGAACCCATCTCCGGCCGGCCGGCCCAGCCCGTGGCGGGCCAGAATCGCCGCCTGAAAGCCACGCCACCACACCTTGGGTCCGAACAGGTCCAGCAGACTGCCCCGCCCCAGCGCGAAGGCGCGATACAAGGCTCGCTCGGGATCGCTGATGCGCGGCACGTTCTCCAGGCCGTAGTGGCCAAAGAAGTCCACTGCCTGTGCTTCGCGGCCCATGTGCACCACCACCAACCGCGCGCCCTGCGCTTCGATCTCCGCCTGGCGCCGGGCCAGATCGCTCACCGTCTCGCGGCAGAACATGCAGCCTGTGTGCCGCAGAAAGACCAGCAGAACCGGGGTGAGCCGCGTGTGTTCATCCAACGTGATGCCGTACTGGGTCTTACGGCGCATGGCGAAGCGCAGCAGATCCGGCGAAACGGTCCTGCGGACGTCCAGCAACATCTCGTGGGCCGAGCTGAGGATCACGGCAAAGACCGGAACCCACACCATGCCATCCAGAATCACCAGAAGCCAGGCGGCGGGGTCAATCCGGTGCAGAACGATCGCCTGTGCAAGCCCCAGACCGAGGGTCAACTTGGCCAGAAACCCCATCAGGACGACAGGCCAATGGCGGAACGCATTCGACGCCGCCAGCCACAAGCCGACGCCGAACACCGCGGTGAGCACCGCCGCCGCGCCGAGAAAGTCCATGGCCAAACCGCTGGGGACAGGCCGGCCGAAAAGCAGGTACCGCAGCAGGATTTCCGGCGAGAACAAAGCCACCGCGGCCAGGATCAGGTTCCAGGAGCCGGCGGCGCGTAAAGCCCATTTCGTCCAATCGGGCGGTTGCTCTGTGGGATGCTGCATAGTTGTCCCAACCCTGAGATGCATGCGCAGGTTGCGCTGCGTCACAATGATCGCACCTGACAGACGAGACCCGTGTCCGTTCAGGTTGTTAAGTTGTGGTTAAGTCAGGTCGGAGAGGAGTGCCAGGACGCGCTCGCCAGACCGGTCGATGGGGTCGATGCCGGAAAGCGACAGGTCGGCAAAATCCTGGCAAGGGTAGATAAATGTCCTCGCACCGGGCAGGACACTGGTTGCGAACTGCCACTCGACACTCTCCCGCGTGCGGCCACGTTCCCGAATATCGCGCTCCAACCGGCGCGCCAGGCAAACCGGCTCCGGTGCGTCCACGTACAGTTTCACCGCAAGAAGATCCCGCAGCTCCTGCCAGTAGAGGGTAAACAAGCCTTCCAGAATGACGCAGCTCTGGGGCTCGATCAGGTCGTCGCCGGGCGCCCGAGTGTGGGCCTCGAAGCTGTAGTGAGGAGCGCGGATCGCCTGGCCGCCCGCCAGAGCTCGGGCGTGCTCCAGAATGGCATCGTGATCCACGCTATGCGGCTCGTCGAAGTTCGTTTTAGCCCGGACTTCCAGCGGCAGATGGGAGAGATTCAGATAGTAATGATCCAGGTTTAGAACCCGCGCGCCGGTTTTCACCGACAACCAGCGCGCGAGTTCCGATTTGCCAGAGCCTGATGGCCCGGCGATTCCGATCAACTTGACCGGTTGGTACTGCCTGCTCACCGCCTACACCCTCGCGGCCGTCTGCATACTCGAAGCCGGGGGAGGCGGCGGCGCCTGCAGTCTCACGCTCACCAGTTTGGAAACGCCCTGCTCCTGCATGGTGACGCCGTAGAGCATCTCGGCCGCCTCCATCGTCTTCTTGGCGTGAGTGATCACGATAAACTGCGTATGCGCCGCCATTTCCTTCAGAAGATTGGCCAGTCGGCCCACATTCGCCTCGTCGAGCGGAGCGTCCACCTCGTCCATGATGCAGAACGGGCTGGGCTGATAGTGGAAGATCGCCATCAGCAGCGCCACCGCCGTCAGGGCCTTCTCGCCGCCCGAAAGCAGCAGGACGTTCTGCAGCCGCTTGCCGGGCGGCGAAGCGACAATCTCAATGCCTTGGTCGAGCGCGTCGCCGTCGCCGGTCAGGCGCATTTCGCCCAGGCCGCCGCCGAACAACGACCTGAACATGTCGCGGAACTTCTCGTTGATGATCCCGAAAGCCTCGACGAAGCGCTTTCTCGACTCCGTATCGATCTCGTTGATCGCCTTCTCGGTGTCGCGGATGGAATCGAGCAGATCCTGCCGCTGGGTGTTCAGGAAGTCATACCGCTGTTGCGACTCCTGATACTCGTGAAGAGCTTCCGGATTCACCGGACCCAGCGCTTCAATGCGCTTGCGGAGTTCGGAGACACGCTCCTCGACGTCGGACACAGCCATTTCGTCGAGTTCGACGACAGGCGGAGCCGCTTCGCCCTCCGGCACCTCCGCGGGCGCCGTGGCAGCCTGCGCCGCCAGTTCGGCCACGGGGATGTCGAGGTCCTTCCGGCAAGTGTCGTCCAGGAACTTCAGCTCGCTTTGGCGGCGGACCAGGTCCAATTCGATCTGGTTGCGCTTGTCGTGCGCGGACGCCGCCGCACTACGAGTGGCCTTGATGCTCTCTTCCCCGGCGGTGAGCGAGGCGCGCTGCGCGGCCTCGAGTTCGGCCAACTCGCCGACGGTCTTCTCGAAGAACTGCTGTTCATCGCCCAGCGACGAGGCCTTCTCCTCGAGCTGCATGTTGTTCTCGAGGAAGCGGCTGCGGGCGACACCCAGGCGCTCCATCTCGGCCTGCAGGCTCTGCCTGCGATTCGAGACTTCGCGGATCTGGTTCTCAAGCCGGGCCGAAGCGTTCTCGACACCGCGGCGGCGTTCGTCGAAACCGGCCAGTTCCACGCGCAGGACGGAGTGCTCTTCCGCCAGCAGATTCACTTCCTGCTTCAGCGATTCCAGGTCGGCGCGGCCTTGCTCCAGGGCTTGTTCAACGGTGGCGCGCTGCTGTTCGCGCTCTTCCACCAAGGCCTGTTTCTGCTGGCGCTGCTCCAGGCTACGACCCGCATCCTGCTGCAAACGCTCCAGTTCCCGGCGGGACACGGAGAGCTTCTGGTTGGCCCGGTTGAACTCTTCCGAGACCTTGCGCATCTCCTGGTCGAGGACCAGGGTTTCCTTCTCCTGCCGCTGCTGATCAGTGCGCAGGCGCTCGAGTTCCTCGCTGAGCGACTGGATCTCGCTATCCAATTGATCCAGAGTCTCTTGCGCGGTAGCCAGCGCGGTTTGGCGGGCCTGGAACTGTCCGCTGATCTCGCGCAGCTCGCGCTTGAGAGCCAGCGGGCCGGTGCCCGTCTTCTTGCCGCCGCTGACGGCATGACCGCTGTAGCAGACGCCGTCGGGCAACAGGAAGAACAGGTCCGGATACATCATCGCCAGCCGTTGGGCGGCATCGCGGCCTTCAGCCAGGAAGCAGCGGGCCAGACGCGGCAGCAGTTCGGCCGGAGCGTTCGTCAACCCGTTCGTGAAGCGAATGCCATCACTGAGCCGGCCAACGATCCCGGTTTCGGGACCGATAGCCGGCTCGTGAACGGGGGAGGCGGCGACAGCAGCACTGTCACCGTTAAGGTTGGGCTCTACAAGGAAGGTCGCCCGGCCGTCCAGGTCGCCGCGCAGGACATCAATGCCGCGCTGGGCATCGTCCCACGTCTTGACGACGACGTACTCGAGCTCCTCGTGGAGGAATTCCTCGGTGGCCTTTTCGAACTTGGGATCAATGAGGTCGACGAAATCGGCCAGCACGCCCGCCGGCTTCAAGTCCTGCGCCTGACCACGCTCGATGGCCGTAAACAATCGCTTTACCGATTCGGTTGTATACGCGCGGTGGGAAAGGATTTCCTCCAGCGAATCGCGACGGGCGCGCAGGCGGGAAGTCTCGGTCTTGAGCCCGTCCAATTGACGGCGGGTCTCCTGCGCCCGGGCCCGGCGTTCCTGGAGATCGCCGTCCACATTCTTGCGCCGCTGTTGGACCGATTCGAGCTCGGCTTGGCGGTTGGACAGGCGGGTGGCGAACTCGGTTTTGGCCTGCTCCAGGCGGGCGAGGTCCGCTTGCGCCGTGGACTCGTCGTTGCGAACACGGGCTGTATCCCGCTCCATCGCCGAGAGATACGTATCGATCTGGCCGACCTGGTTTTTGAGTTGCGAACTCTCGCCGAGTAACCGGACCACCTGCTGGCGGGCCGATTCCAGACCGCGTTCCCGTTCCCGCAACTGCGCCTGGAGCGAGTCCTTTTCCTCGTTCTTCGCCATCAGGCGTTCACGGGCTTCGCCGGCCTGCACCTGCAGTTGCTGGAGCTGAGCCGTGAGGTTCGTGCGTTCCTGGTCGAGGGCTTCGAGACGTTTGTACATCTCCTCGCTCTCGCCTTCGCCCTGCTGCAGCCGCTGGTCGATGCCGCCAATCTGGCGGGCCTGCGACTCGATCTGGCCGCGCGTGCGCTCGGTTTCGATGCGGACCTCGGCCAGCCGCTTGCGGGCTTCGGTCAGATTGGCTTCGGTCTGGTAGAACGTCTCGCGGGCCGCAGCCAAGGACTTTTCTTCAGTCTCCACACCGGAGTGCAGTTCCTGGTAAGTGCGGGTGGCTTCGCCGAGTTCGAGGGCGACGCGGGTGGCCTCGCGCTCCAGCAGGCGGTAGCGGCCGGTGAGGGCAACACGCAACTGGGCATCGAGCTCGGTCTTTAACTCCTCATAACGCTTGGCCTTACCGGCCTGACGTTTGAGTGAATTCACCTGCCGGTTGACCTCTTCGAGAATGTCGAAGACGCGGGTGAGATTCTGCTTGGCGCCTTCCAGCTTGGCTTCCGCCAGGCGGCGCTTCGTCTTGAACTTGCTGATGCCGGCGGCTTCCTCAATCACAGCGCGGCGGTCGAGCGGTTTGGATGACAAGATCTGGCCTATGCGGCCCTGTTCGATGATGGCGTAGGACTCCGGACCGAGGCCGGTACCCATGAACAGATCCTGGATGTCGCGCAGGCGAGCCTGCTTGCCGTTGATCAGGTATTCGCTCTCACCGGACCGGAACAGCCGGCGGGTGATGGTGATTTCCTGCTCTTTGCCAGGCGAATGAAGGGTGAATCCATTGGTCCTGGTGGCGCCATTCGCGCCGTTCGCGTGACCGTTTGTGGGTTCACTCGCAAGCGACTCAGGCTGCGGGACTTCGATGACTTCGACGGGCCCTTCGACGGGCGCGGACTCGACGGCGGTTGGCTCATTCTTGGCAACCTTGGCCGGTTTGGTCTGGTCAGGCCGTGCTCCGGGGATGACGACACTACCGGTGGGGTCGACCAGAACCATGGTGACCTGGGCCATCCCGACGGGCTTGCGGCCGTTGGTGCCGGCGAAGATCACGTCTTCCATGCGGGCGCCGCGGAGTGACTTCGCCGATTGTTCGCCGAGAACCCAACTGATAGCATCACTCAGGTTGGACTTGCCACAGCCGTTGGGGCCGACAACAGCGGCCACGCCACGACCTTGAAAGCGCATCTCGGTGCGGTCACAGAAGGACTTGAAGCCCTGGATTTCAACGCGTTTGAGTGTCAGCAAAGGCGTCTTCCTCTCAATGGAATGCCAGCGTTTCGACGCGCACCCAAAAGGGAGCCGCCACTCGGGGGGGGTATTTCCGAGGATACATCGCTCGGAGGGAAAAGGCAAGCACTAAGGTGCCAGATTCAGCGGTCCGTTTCCACCGACCACTATGGGTTGTGGTCCTGAGGAAAACCACCAGGAAAACGTGTGGGCAACCAGTGTTCGCGGCGCATTTTGACGATCCTGCCCGTCTTGATCTCATGTAGCACATTCACAATTAGCCGCAACTCTCTAGCTGAGAAGGCAATATCGGCCACACCCAGTCTATGTCATCAAAGGATCATCCGCATTGGACGGCCACCGCCAGCTAGAAGTTGCATTTTGAGCCGGACAGGCCAGTTTGGAGCGATTTGTGGATGCACCGAATTACGTTGACAAAAGGTTGGTTTTCCCGTACTTTCTACTGAAACGTCCAGTACCCGCCAAGCCTCGCGCGGTACTCCCCCTCCCCCGTCGTAATCGAACTCCCCTAACCCGTCGCCTTGAACTGATCAATGCGGCATCCGCCAACCAGGCCACACCTCATATAGGGAGATTTGCAATGGAAACTCAAAAATACAGCCGCCGGGGCATGGCGCGCATGGCCGCGCTGCTCACGGCGGGCTCCAGTCTGCCCTTCTATAATGAAGCCGCGCTGGCGCAGGAGGCGCAACGCGGCATGACCCGCGGAGCCATGCCGGCGGATGCGGTGCGCATCAGCTCGAACGAGAATCCGCTGGGGCCCTGCCCCGAAGCGCTGGAGGCGATCTACAAGGTTGCGAAGTTTGGCGGGCGATACCAGCCGTTCGGCGAGACGGCGGCTTTCACCAAGACCGCGTCGGAGGTGGAAGGACTGAAGCCAGCCTATATCGCTCCGTTTGCCGGATCGAGCGATCCGTTGCACCGCACAACGGTGGCCTTCACCTCGCCGGAGCGGAGCTTCGTGATGGGCGACCCGGGCTACGAGGCCGGTGCGCGCGCCGCCGAGTTCATGGGTGCGAAGGTCCACCGCATTCCACTGCGGAAGGACTTTTCGCATGACGTCGAAGCGATGTGCAAGGCGGATGCAAATGCGGGTGTCATCTACATCTGCAATCCGAACAACCCGACCGGCACGCTGACGTCGAGGAAGGACATCGAGTACGTTCTCGCGAACAAACCCAAGGGGTCGATTCTCCTGCTCGACGAAGCCTACGTGCACTTCTCCGACATGACGCCGGCTTCCGATCTGGTGGCGGCGGACAAGGACATCGTGATCCTGCGTACCTTCTCGAAGGCCTATGGCATGGCGGGCATCCGTGCGGGTATGGCGATGGCGCGGCCGGACCTGCTGGCAAAGATGCGGCCATTTGGGGCAGGCATGCTGCCGATCACCGGTCTGGTGGCGGCGACGGCCAGTATGCAGGTGAAGACACTCGTCCCCGAGCGGCGCAAGATCAACAAGGACATTCGCGAGGACACGTTCGAGTTCCTGACCGCGAAAAAGTTCACCTTCGTTCCGTCGGTGAGCAACAAGTTCATGCTGGAAGTTCACAAGCCTGGGATGGAAGTAGTGAAGGCTTTAGCCGCCGAGAAAGTGTACATCGGGCGTGTCTGGCCGGTGTGGCCGACTCACGTACGGGTGAGCATCGGCACCCAGGACGACATGAACAAGTTCAAGACCGCTCTGATGAAGGTGATGGCGTAGAAGGAAGCAGTCAGCAGTCAGCTGGGTGTAGCTGAAGGCTGACGGCTGATCGCTCATAGTTCTGCGTTTGCCCACATGTTTGGGCCGTGTTGGGGCGGCCCTCTCCTCCAGTTCATTGCCGCGCTCCTCGTCCGGAGCATCCTCCACGCCGATCGTGTGCCTCGATTTCAATCAGGAGTAACAAGATGCGATTGCTGTCGTACTTTGTTGTGGCATTACTACTCTGTGGGGAGACGCTCTCCGCTCAGAGTTTCCAGGGGAGCTTGCGCGGACGGCTGACCGATGAGAGCGGCGCCGCCGTGCCCGATGCGAAAGTGACGCTGCGCGATCAGGCAACAGGGGCTACGCGTAGTACTTTGACGAGCAACGCAGGGGAATACTCGTTTCCATCGCTGGATCCGGCCACTTACTCGGTGACAGCGCAAGCGGCGGGCTTCAAGACGATGGAGAAGGCATCTGTGGTGGTGGCCACGCAAAGCGCGGTGACGGTGGATCTCACGTTGCCTCTGGGGCAGGTGACGGAGAGCGTGAATGTCACGGAGGAGGTGCCACTGATCGAGACGGCCAACGCATCGACCGGCCAGGTGATCGACAGGCAGAAACTGGAGGATCTGCCGAATCTGGGGCGCAATCCCTTCATGATGTCGAAACTGTCGCAGAACGTGGTGCAGGTGGGGAATCCGAAGTTCAACCGGATGCAGGACCAGTCGGGGTCGTCGCAGATTTCGATTGCAGGCGGTCCGGTGCGCGGCAACAACTATCTGCTCGACGGCATCTCGATCACCGATTCGACGAACCGGGCGGTGATCATTCCGTCTCTGGAGGCGGTGCAGGAGGTGAAGGTACAGGCCAACACCTATGACGCGGAGATGGGCCGCACGGGCGGCGGCACGTTCAACACATTCCTGAAGTCGGGTTCGAACCGCATGCACGGCAGCGCGTTCGGCTACCTGCGCGAGACGGAGTGGCTGGCCAACAACTTCTTCTCGAACCGCGCGGGGCAGCCCAGAATCGATCAGCCGTTCCGCAACTACGGCGGATCGATCGGCGGGCCGATCCGTATTCCGAAGGTCTACGACGGGCGCAACAAGACGTTCTTCTGGATTTCGGGCGAGGCTTACCGCCAGACGGAAGCGGCCGGCACGGCTCTGTCCGTTCCCACGGCAGCAGAACTGGCCGGCAACTTCAGCCAGAGCAAGTCGCAGGCAGGCGGCCTGCAGTTGATGTACGACCCGCTGACGAGCCGGACGGAGAATGGCTCGATTGTGCGCGACGTCTTTGCGGGCAATATCATTCCCGCCAACCGGCTGAGCAAGGTGGGCACAAGCCTGGCGGCCTACTATCCGGCGCCGACGCGGACCGCGGCCTTCTATGGCGATACGAACTTCGACTCCACTGTGGGGGCCTACAATCGCGCCGATCAGACGACGTGGAAGGTGGATCACCAGATCACACAGTGGTGGCGGGCCAGTGCTTCCTACCTGCACTATGGCAGCCGCGAACCAGGAAACGCGTGGTTCCCGAACATCGCCTCGCCGGGGCAGGGGGTGCTCTACCGCAAGGTGGACGCCACGCAGTTGAACAGCACGTTGACACCGTCGCCGACCATCGTCGTTGCGATCCGCTACGGCTTCAACCGCTTTCCCAACTTCAGCGCGCCGACGAGCTTCGGCTTCGACATGACGAAGCTGGGCTTCTCGCAGTCGCTGATCTCGCAGTTGCCGGTATACGCATTCCCCAGCGTGACGATGTCCGATCTGGTGAGCTACGGCGGCGGCGGCGTTTCGCAGAATGTCTTCCACTCGCGCACGTTTTCGGCCAGCCTGGCGAAGTTCTCGGGCCGGCACAGCTGGAAATTTGGGTTCGACTACCGTGTGCTGAATCATGACGGGTCGCCGACCGTGACTCCGGGCTCGTATAGCTTCAGCGATGTCTTTACGCGGGCCACACCAACAAAGACCACGGCGGGTACTGGTTCGGCGTTGTCGGCTTTACTGCTGGGCTATCCGGCCTCCGGCAGCGCGACGTTGTCGACCAACGTGTATAACTACGTTCGCTACTACGCGGGCTTCGTGCAGGACGACTTCCGCGTGAACTCGAAGCTGACCCTGAACCTCGGGCTCCGCTATGAGTATGAGACGGGCATCGCGGACCGCAACAACAACTTCATCGTTGGTTTCGACCCGAACAAGACGAATCCGTTGCAGGCCAACGTGACAGGCCTGACGTTGCCAGGCGTGGTGATGTACGCAGGCCTCAACGGGAATCCGACGCGCTCGGGCGATCCGAACAAGAACAAGTTCTCGCCCCGCATCGGCGTCGCGTATTCGCTGGATTCCAAGACGACGCTGCGCGGCGGGTACGGCATGTTCTGGGCGCCGATTCCGTTCAGTCTGCAGGACCCGATCGGGTACACGCAGTCGACGCCCATGGTGACCTCCATCGACAACAATGCGACGCCAACAGGGTCGTTGGACAACCCCTTTCCAACCGGGCTACTGAAGCCGGTGGGCAACGCGGCGGGCGAACTCGCCGGCATTGGCCAGGGCATCTCGGCGTACGACCTGAAGGCTCGATCGACCCTGGTGCAGCAGTACTCGTTCGACATCCAGCGGCAGATGCCGGGCGGCGTGGCCATGGCCCTGGGCTATGTGGGATCGAAGTCGACCCACCTGGTGCAGGGGACGGGTAACATCAACATCAACCAGTTGGCATCCAACTACCTGTCGTTGGGCAGCGCGCTGAATCAATCGGTGGCGAATCCGATGGCTGGCAACGGCGGACAGTTCGCGGTTGCCAGCGCCACCATCACGCAGTCGCAACTCCTGCGGCCGTTCCCGGAGTTCACCACGGTGAATCTGGTGAACTCGGACACCAGCCGAGCGCTGTATCACTCACTGTTCCTGCGGGGCCAGAAGCGCTTCGCCTCGGGCATGAGTTTCCTGGCTACCTACACGTGGTCGTTGAACCAGGACAGCGCATTCTCCGGCGCGGGCAACGTTTATAGCGGGCAGGCGGGCACCGCGCAGAACAATTACGACCTGGAGTCCGAGTACGGTCTCTCGACCTCGCACACCCCGCATCGCCTGTCGACGGCCGTGACCTATGAGCTGCCATTCGGCAAGGGCAAGACGTACCTGACCAACAGCAGGGTGTTGGACTACGCCGTCGGCGGCTGGAGTGTGAATGTCGTGGGGACGCTGCAGAGCGGGTTCCCATTGGCGATTACCCAGGTGAACAACAACGGCGTCATCGGCACGTCGGTGCAGCGGCCGAATGCGACGGGTTCATCGCCCGTGACGAGTGGCGCGTTGACCGACCGGCTGGACAACTACATCGACAAGGCGGCCTTTTCGCAAGCCGGACAGTTTACGTTCGGCAATGTCAGCCGGACGATTCCGATGCGCGGTCCGGGGCAGATCAACTGGGACGTCTCGATGTTCAAGACCTTCCAGATCACCGAGTTGTTCAAGGCGCAGTTCCGGGCGGAGGCCTTGAATTTCACCAACACGCCTATGTTCTATGGGCCCAACACTCAGTTTGGCAATGTGGCGTTCGGCAGGATTACGAGCCAGGCCAACTTCTCGCGCATGATCCAGTTGGGCGTGCGGTTCCTGTTCTAGCCGCCCACCGGGGAGCCTCGGTCGCCGGCCGCGTGTCCCAATCCCATTCGGGGCATGCGGCCGGCTTTCCGGCGCCAGGGCCGCCGGTATTGATTTTGGCTTGAAGTAATGATGCTGGTCCGGTCCACCCCTGAGACCGGACTTGGGACGCGGTGCACTGTAGCTCCCCTGCGGTGCACCGCCATTTTTTTGTCCGCGCTATTGTGGATGGATTATGGCTGAACCCTGGTTGAGCGGGACTCTGGGCGAATATCACGCAGTGGTGCGGGCCGTGTTGCACGGACTGCAGCAGGCACATGAGGACATTGAGGAGTGGACGGACGACCTCGTCGACGAAGAGATCTGGGCGCGGCCTAGCGGGCTGGCGCCGGTTGGCTTTCAGATGCGCCACATCGCGGGCAGCATCGACAGACTGCTCACCTATGCCAAGGGCGAGCAACTGAGCGGTGCGCAGTTGGCCGCACTGAAGAGCGAGATGGAGCCGGGAGCCGGACGCGGCGAGCTGATGGCGGAGATGGAACAGGCGTTTGCGCAAGCGGCCGCCGTGGTGCGCAGCACGGATCCATCGACATTGACCGAGGCCCGCGGCGTCGGCAGAAAGGCTCTGCCGACTACCGTGGGCGGATTGTTGATCCACACGGCCGAGCATACGCAACGGCACGTGGGCCAGTTAATTGTTACGGTGCGCGTCCTGCGCGGGCTGCGTTGATCACTCCTGCTGGGCCACCGGCGGGCGGCGCAGCGAGGAGATGAGCGCTACCGTGGCCACGAGCACATTTGAGACGATGACCGGCATCGACTGAATCAGCACGCCGTAGGCGATCCAGAGGATGGCCGCGGTGGCCTGCAGACGGCGCAGGGCACTGGGCCCCTTCAGAAAATAGGAGGCGGCGAACGTCCCCGTGGCTACATATCCGAGCAGATCGGTTGGTTGCATCGTGATCCTTATGCGAACTGGGCGGGCCTCTGGACGTGTTCAGCGATGGTCAGGGTGTCGGTGCGCACTTTGTTCCAATCCTGCAGGGCGAAACCGTTGGCCGTGAAGAAGGCGCGGATGCGGACGGAGTCCCACCCGGCTACTTCCTCGAAGATGGGGATCAAGACGCTGAGCGCGTCGTCACTGAGGATGGTGCGGCGGGCGATCTGACTGATGAACTTTGCTTCGGACACCGCGATGGTGAGGCCCTCGTGGCGGTTGACGTTGAGCATGACGTGCACGTCGGAGCTGCCGTCGCCGACGTAGACCACGTGGTCGTAGCTGATCTGTAGCGAATTGCGCAGATCTTCGAGCACGGCGACCTTGCCATAGCCGGCCGACACGTGCAGGACCTGCTGGATCTCGCCCGTTTCCGGGTGATAGGCGAACTTGGTGCCGTGGATGTTCCCGGGCGGCACGATGCCTTCGAGAGCGGATTGAATCACTTCTTCGGGCGCCGCCGAGATGACATAGAAGCCGAAGTTGCGGCCATCGATGTCCTTGAGGAGCTGAGACAGAAGCCGGATGTTTTGTTTCAGGCGGATGCGCTTGCCCACCTCGTAGAGATGCTCTTTGCGGACGCGGCGGTACTCGGGGTCGTGGAGGAGGAGATAGGCGAGTTCCCCGCCCTGCTGCACCATGTGGATGCGCGAGAGGCCTTCCACCTTCTTGATGAAATCCTTGGTACCGAGCAGCTCACTCAGCACGATGCCGGAATCATTGAAGCTCAGCGTTTGGTCGAAGTCGGTGGCGAACAGATACTGCTTCGCCGTGTTGGTACGTTCCTTGGTCATATTTCGAGAAAACTCCTTTCCTTCGGGCCCGGCGACACTAGGATCGCGCGACGGATTATCAGCACGATGTCGGATTCGTTACAGTTCGAACGTTGTACGGTGTAGAGACACTCCAGCCTGGAGAAGGCACGTGAACTGAATGAAATACGGGGTGTTTGTGGCGGCGGGGCCTTGAGGAAATTACACTTCTATAATAGCAGACGTTCGCCAGCGGACCTAGGATTCACTGCCGTCCGATAGATAGGCGAACATCGAGCGAGTTTTACTTTATTTACTTCACGTTGAGAGAGGGCCAGATGGGCTTGCGCTTCTCACGGAAGGCGTGTACCCCCTCAGAGAAATCGGCTGAGCGAAAAGTCTTGGCGCGAAATTCGGCTGCGAGGCGTCCAGCCGTTTCCCAGCTCATTTCGCGGCTCTTTTGCACAAAATCGAGGCCGCGGCGTAGTGTTTCCTGACTGGCACTGGCGAGCGCGCGGGCCGTATTGGTGGCGCGGTCGTCGAGTTCGAAGGGTGGAACCACTTCATGCACGAGGCCATATTGCTGCGCGTCGTTGGTGCCGAAAACACGGCCGGTGAGGGAGAGCTCGACGGTGCGGCGTTCGCCAATGGCGAGGGATACCGCGCGATGGATGACGAAGGGCCAGAGACCGACGCGGATCTCCGTGAGACCGAAACTGGTGCCCTGCGCGGCGAGCACGACATGGCAATTGGCCATGAGTCCGATACCGCCGCCGAGCGCGGCGCCCTGCACGGCGGCCACGATGGGCTTGTGGTAGTGGACCCCGAAGGTGAAGAGTTGCTCGTGGATCTCGGTGCGTTCCGGTGCGTCGGGCTGGAGCGCGTCGTCGAGATCCATGCCGGAGCAGAAGACCTGCCCGGCGGCGTCGAGCAGGACGCAGCCTATGGTGCGGTCGCGGCCCGCGTCCTTGAGCGCGGCGACGAGATCGCGGCAGAGCGCTTCGTCGAGAGCGTTGCGTTTCTCGGGGTTGTTCAGCGTCAGGCGAAGGACGCGGTCGTCGCGGGAGATCAGCAGTTGACTCATGAGCTTACTGGGTCCGTTTCGATTTCCAGGCGCAGCAGGGCCGCGCCGAAGGTCTTGCCCTGGGCATCGAGCCGCAAGGTGACGGTCCCGCCGCCGCCCAGGGCGCCTTGCAGGACAAAGTTGAGGGCGTGTACGTTGGGGAGTTCGTAGCGCACAACCGGACCATGAACACGGGAGCCGAAGAACGAGTGTACCTTTTCGGCCGTCAGTTCGCGCAGCAGCACGGGGTAGTCTTCGGGCTTCCAGGCGATGACGCCGATGTTCACGGTGTCGCCTTTGTCTCCGGAGCGGGTGTGGACCAGTTGGGCGAGTGGAACCTTCACGACAGCACCTCGATTTGCGGCGTGATCTCCTCGCGCGGCAGCAGCGCCGGCCAGTAGGCGATGACTTCGCGTACATCGGGCCGGCCGTCGCCGTAGCCGGTGGCGGCGGGCGGGCCACTGAGCACCAGCGGAATGAGCTCGCGCGTAAAGCGCTCGAGCGACTGTTTCGATGCACCGCGCGCGCCGATGCGCAGCATGACTTCCGGCGGATCGGGAATGGGTGGCGCGGCGGGGCCATGGCAGGCGTTGAAGCCCACGAACTCGCTATACACTTCGTCGAACTCGAGGCCCAGTTGGGCGAGGCGCTGGCGCACGATGCGGTCGGCCGCGTAGGCCTTTTCGAGTGCGGAGGGCCAACAGTAAACAAGGGAACCCTGGGCCTTCCAGCCGGCGCGGTAGCTGATGGAGGCCTTGAGGTGTGGCGGCGCGGGCGCTCCGGTGGCTCGGCTGATGCGAACACGATCCGGCCCTTCGTCGTCGACGCGAACGGAGGTGAAGTCGGCGATGCAGTCGGGCGTGAAGTACGCACGCGGATCGCCGATCTCATAGAGCATCTGCTCGATGACGGTGTGGCGATTGACGGCGCCTCCGGTATCCGGATGTTTCGTGATGATGCATTCACCATCGGGCGAGGCTTCAATGATCGGGTAGCCGATGTTGGCCGGATCGGCCATGGTCTGCCAATCCACTTGCGAATTGCCGCCCGTGCACTGCGAACCGCATTCGACAATGTGACCGGCTATGGTTCCGGCGGCGAGCAGATCGAATTCGGTGGGGCGCCAGCAGAACTGGTGGATCATCGGCGCCAGCGCCAGGGCAGCGTCGGCGCAGCGTCCGGTGATGATGACGTCGGCACCGGTGGACAGCGCCTTGGCGATGGGGAAGGCCCCGAGATAGACGTTGGCGCTGGTGACGGCGAAACGAACCTGAGAGAGCGGTGCCCCGGTGTCCATGTTGCGCAACTCGATGCCGCGGGCGAGCAGGTCGTCCAGGCGGGGATAGATGTCGTCACCGGTGACGATGGCGACTTTCAGCTCAGGGGCGAGAGCGCGGACCTGAGCCGCGCAGGCCTGCGGATTGACGCCGCCCGCGTTGGCGATCACGCGAATATTGCGCTGCTTGAGAGGCGAGGCCAGGCGGGCCATGAGCGGCGGGAAGTCGCGGGCGTAGCCGAGATTCGGGTCGGCCTGCTTCTGTTTCTGCAGGATCGACATGGTGACTTCGGCGAGATAGTCGAGCGTGAGGTAGTCGATGGGGCCTTGCTCGACCAGCCGCGCCGGCGCCTCCAGCCAGTCGCCCCAGAAGCCCTGTCCATTGGCGATGCGGATCATGACCCGAGAACCTCCAGCGCGGTGTGGCCACGATGGCCCGAGGCGCAGGCGCATTCGAAGGCGAAGGCAAGAAGAAGGCGAGTTTCCAGAGGATCGAGAATGGCGTCGACATGACCGCGGGCGGCGGCATGCCGGGCATCCAGCCAGTTCTCGTAATCGGCGCGGGTCGTGTCGATGCGTTGCTGGAGTTCGGGGGGCACGGGCTGGTGCGCCGCCTTGAGTTTGTCCAGTTCCACGCCATGAACCGCCTGCACTGCGGAATCGCCTTCCATGACACCGATACGGGCCGTGGGCCAGGCGAAGGTGAAGTTGGGATCGAAGCCCTGGCCGGCCATGGCGTAGTAGCCGGCACCGGATGCGTGGTTAAGGGTCAGAATGATCTTGGGTACGGTGGCGCAGGCCATGGATTCCACCATTTCAGCACCGGCGCGGATGATGCCGGAGGCCTCGGCGTCGGGGCCCACCATGAAGCCGGAAACGTCCTGAAGGTAGAGCAGGGGCAGGTCGCGGCGCTCGGCGTATTCGACGAAGTAGGAAACCTTGCGGGCGGTCTCGGTGTAGACGATGCCGCCGATACGCGGCCCGGCTCCGGACTTGAGGAAGCCGCGGCGATTGCCGATGAGGCCGATGGCGCGGCCGTGCAATTTCCCTTCCAAACAGTACATCTCCGGCGCGAAGTCCGGCTGGAATTCGGTGCGGGGCGAAGCGTCGAGAAGGCGGTCGACAATCTCCATGATGTCGTAGGCCTGGCGGTGGTCGTCGGGCAGAATGTCGTAGAGATCGTCGGACGGCTTGGCGGCGGTGGATCCCGCAGGCCGGGCCGGCGCCGGGGGTAAGTTGGCGATGTGGGCGCGGATCTGGCGAAGACAGTCGGGATCGTCGGCAGCCATGTGGTGCGCCACTCCGCTGATGGTGGTGTGCAGCCGGGCGCCCCCCAGGGATTCACTATCGGTGACCTGTCCGGTGGCGCCCTTAACGAGGTTGGGGCCACCCAGGCCCATGAAGCTGGTGCGTTCCACCATGAAGATCACGTCGCTGAGCGCCGGAAGATAGGCGCCACCGGCAATGCAGGGGCCCATGACGGCGGCGATTTGTGGAATTCGAAGCCGGCGGCGCATCAACGAGTTGTAATAAAAAATACGGGCTGCACCGTATTGCCCTGGAAATATCCCGTCCTGTAACGGTAAATTCACGCCGGCGGAGTCGACCAGATAGACGATGGGCAGCCGGTTGCGCATGGCGATTTCCTGGGCGCGCAGGATCTTGGTGATGGTCTCCGGCCACCAGGCGCCGGCCTTGACCGTAGCGTCGTTGGCGACGATGACGACAGGACGTCCTTCGACGCGGGCCAGGAGGGTAATGACGCCCGCTGCCGGAGCCTTGCCTTCGTGGCTGTCATAGGCGACCAAGAGGCCTATTTCCAACAAGGGAGAGGAGGGATCGACCAGTCGCGCAACGCGCTCGCGGGCCGTGAGCTTCCCGTCGCGGTGCTGGCGATCGGCCTTGGCCTTTCCACCGCCCTGTTGCAGGCATTCTTCGAGCTCGCGCAGTTGACGCAGCAGCAGCCGCATCCGGTTCTCAGGCGTGCTCGTCCCAGGAGGCACCGCTCACCAGTGTACGGCAAGTGGAGGACACGAGTAACATCTGCCAGTAGCCAACATTGGCTTTGAAGTTTTTTGAACCCTTTGCGATACTGAGTGAGTCCGTACAGTAAAGAAGCTTAACCTTCCCTGTGGATCTTCGACAATTCGCATCGAAGTGACTCCCCGTTGAAGTTCTCTTTGACGTACCCGAGTGCAGGAGAGGTGTGTTTACTTAGGAGAAGTATCTGTGAAGGAAAAAGGTGTCGTGAAATGGTTTAATGCCGCTAAGGGCTACGGCTTTATTCAGCGGCATACGGGGGAAGATGTGTTCGTGCACTACAGCGCCATTCAGATGTCTGGCTACAGGACACTGGACGAGGGGCTGGAAGTAGAGTTCGAACTCAAAACCGGACCGAAAGGCCTGCAAGCTGAAAACGTTACCCGAGCATAGTTAAAGCTCTAAATTCAGTATCGGCGAGGGTCACTCCTGAGGGGAGCGAGCCTCGCCGAACGACACTCCCGTGGAAAACTGAAGCGTGCGGCTCCGCCAAGCTCTATCCTGAACAGGAATGGGCTTTCGGTTCCGTGACGTTCTGACCAGTTGGGCTGTTCCCTCCCTTGCAGATCTGCTGCTGGCCGCGCTTGTTGTGCGCCCCTATCTGCTGCCGGGTGGACTGGATGAACTCCTCTCAGATGCCAGCGTTGGAATGCACATCCGCACCGGCGATCTGATCCGCTCCGCTGGTTCCCTGCCCCATACCGATCCTTTCTCGTTCGCACTGCCAGGCAAGGAGTGGTTCGCCTGGGAATGGCTTACCGAACTTTCACTGTCCCTCCTTCACTCCTGGTTTGGCCTCGCGGCTATCGCACTGGCGGCCGTGGTCCTGATGACCGCCACTTCGGCCCTCGTGCTGCGCAACTCGCTGCGCCGTGGGGAAAGCGCATTCCTCGGCCTGCTGCTGGTGATGGTGGGATTCCAAACGTCGATGAATCATGCGCTGGCGCGGCCCCACCTGATCACGTGGCTCTTTCTCGCGTTGTCGGTGACGATTGTGGAGCGGGAACGGCGCGGCCCGTGGCGCGGGTTCTGGCTGCTGATTCCCCTGGCCGCGCTATGGGCCAACCTCCACGGTGGATTCGCGATTCTGCCGGTCTACCTGGCCGTGGTTTGTACGGGGCTTGGCCTGGAGGCGATCTGGAACCGCACTAGTTGGCGCGGGGTGTGGCGGATGGTGGCGTGCGGACTGGCGGTGGGCGCGGCAACGGTGGTGAACCCCTATGGCATCGGGCTGCACCAGCATCTGATTGAGTTCGTTTCCTCGCCCTGGGCGATCCAGATGATCGAGGAGTATCATCCGCCATCGCCTTCGCTGGGCGAGCCGTTTTACTGGTTTGCGGCACTCGGTGCTCTGGCGGGATTGACGGCGGTCTCGGCGCTGCGGCGGCGTGGGGTGAGCGATGCGCTGGTGTGCTTGTTCTTCCTGATCTCGGCCTGCAAATCGGCTCGGCACATTCCATTGTTCGTTATCGCCGTGACGCCGATTGTGGCCGGCGAACTACGCTGGCTGTGGGACGTCGCGCGACGTCACGGCGGCCGGCGGAGCCTGGTGGCGATCGTCCACGATATGGACCTTGGCCTTCGACCGCAGTTCCTGCGCCACAGCTCCTGGCTACCCAGTTTGTTCCTGCTCGCGCTGGCGTTCCGCGGGCCGCTGGGCCTGCCCTCGACCTTTCCGGAGAAGTCATTCCCCGTCGAGATGGTGGAACGCAACAGCGCGACACTACAGGCGGGGCGTGTCTTCTCCACCGACGCCTGGGGCGACTATCTGATCTACAGCGGATATCCACGGCAGCGCGTGTTCATCGACGGGCTGCAGGACTACTTCGGGCCTGCGCTCGGGAACGACTACCTGGAGATGCTGTCGGGTGGACCTCGCACCGAAGAGCTATTCCGGCACTGGAAGTTCGATACGGCCCTGGTGCCGGTGAAGCAACCGCTGTCGCGCTGGCTCAAGGCGCGGCCGGAGTGGCGAGTGGTTGCTGAGACTCCGTTGGCGGTTCTACTGGTGAAGGAGCACTGATGCGGCTATTGACAGTCTTCCTGTGTATAGGCGTGGCGTTGGGGCAGACGCCCCGGCCAAGGGCGCGTGAGGCGGGCGTCGTCACAGGCCGGCTGCCGACAGGCCGCTGGAATGCGATTACGGATGTGGCCGGAGTCCGCGTGGGCCACTCGACACTGATCCGTGGCGGCAACATCCGCACCGGCGTGACGGCGATTGTGCCGCACACGGGCAACCTCTTTCGCGAGAAGGTTCCGGCGGCGGTCTTCGTCGGCAACGGCTTTGGCAAGTTGATGGGCTCCACGCAAGTGGAGGAGTTGGGCGAACTGGAGACGCCTGTCCTGCTCACGGCGACGCTGAATGTGCCGCGTGTGGCCGATGCTCTGCTGGAGTACATGCTTGCGCTGCCAGGCAATGAAGACGTACGCAGCATCAACGCCGTGGTGGGTGAGACGAACGATGGGTATCTGAACGACATCCGCAGCCGGTCTGTTGGGCGGAGCGAGGTGTTTGCCGCGCTGCAAGCGGCGCATGACGGTGCGGTGGAAGAAGGTGCGGTGGGGGCCGGCACGGGCACTGTGGCGTTCGGCTACAAGGGCGGCATCGGCACATCCTCACGGTTGGCGGGCGGCCACACCGTGGGAGTGCTGGTGCAGTCGAACTATGGCGGCGACCTGATGATCGTGGGCATCCCGGTGGGCCGCGAGTTGCGCAAGGCGGGCCAGGGCTCGAAAGACGGCAGTTGCATGGTGGTGATCGCCACGGATGCCCCGGTGGATGCCCGAAACCTGAAGCGCATGGCGGCCCGGGCGATGTTGGGTTTGGGGCGGACGGGTTCGTCAGGGTCGAATGGCAGCGGCGACTATGCCATCGCGTTCTCCACGCATCGCGGCGGAGGACCGCTGGTCGCCAACGACAACATGACTCCGCTGTTCGAAGGCGTGATCGAGGCGACGGAGGAGGCTGTGAACAACTCGCTCTTCAGGGCTGAGACCACCACCTCGAACGGGCACACGGTGGAGGCATTGCCCTTGGAACGCGTGCTCGCCATTCTGAAGTCCCACGGAGTGCTGAGCAAATAGAAACGCCACGGACCCCGGAGGGCACGTGGCGCTTCACGCTTCATTGCCGTGGTCCGTTCTATGGTGCAGGCACGCCGGCCGGCTGGCCGGTGGACGGCCGCACGGGCTTGTTCAGCGGCGCGCCGGGGAACTCCGCGATGGGAGCCTTGAGGTTGGACGGCAGGATCGTCTCGCGGGTGCTGAGGTCGAAGAGCGTCCAGATCAGAAAGATCGACAGGAACAGCAGGCCGCCGACGAAAATGACGGCATTGAACTTGTCATGGCGCAGGTGCATGAAGAAGAGCGCCACGAGCGAGCCCTTCACCGTGGCGATAACCAGGGCGACGACGGTGTTCATCGAGCCGAAGTCGATGTAGGACGCTTGCACGGTGACAATGGTGAGCACCATCAGGGCTAGCAGGATGGCGCCGTAGGTCTTCGGGCCGGTGATGTGTTCAGCGTGGGCTTGAGATTGGGACATGGCTCCTGGGGCCTCCTCTAGGAAATCAGATACATGAGCGGGAAGAGGTAGATCCAGATGAGATCGACCAAGTGCCAATACAGTCCGGTGATGTCGACCGGCGAATAGTAGGACGATGAGAAGTCGCCGCGGATGGCCCGGAATATCAGCCAACTGATGACCACCATGCCCAGCAGTACGTGGATGCCGTGCAGACCGGTCATCAGGAAATAGAAGCTGAAGAACAGAAACTGTCCGGGAACGGTGTCGCCTTCATGCGTGTAGTACTTACCCGGCAGTAGCCCCTCGTGGAACTTGTGGGCATACTCCGTGTACTTGATACCCATGAAGGTCGCGGCGCACAGCAGCGTGATTACCAGGAAGAGAATCACCAGCCCCTTGCGCGACGTCTGAGCGGCCCAAACGGCCATGACCATGGTGAAACTGGAGACCAGCAGCACGATGGTGTTAATGGCGCCCATGGTCTTGTCCAGGTGATGGTGGGCCGCCAGGAAGGCCTCAGGGTGCTTGGCATGCATGATGCCGTAGCCGATGAAGAGGCCGCCGAACATCAGGATTTCCGTCACGAGGAACAGCCACATACCGATTTTGGCGGTATTGAACTGCTGCTCCATGTCGCGGAAATGGTGCTGGAGGAACGGCGAGTGCTCCTGTTCGGCGCCGTGCGGATGTGTCGCGGTACTCATGATATGCGTCTCTGGGAGAACTCCGTGAAACCTAGTGTGTGTGTTCCTCGACGCCTACAAGCGCGGGGTTGGCACGATAGTCGTACGGGCCGTGCTGCAGCACCGGTTGGCCCTCAAAGTTGTGAGTGGTGGGCGGGGAGTCAGTCTCCCACTCCAACGTGCGGCCACCCCAGGGGTTCGCCACCATCCGCTTAGGCTGGCGAAGGGAGGCCAGGAGGTAAGCGCCTGTGAGGAACAGGCCGGCGGCGAGAATCCAACTGCCGATGGTGGAGGCCACGTGGAGAGTCTGGAACTCGGGCAGGTAGTTGTAGTAGCGGCGTGGCATGCCGCGGCTGCCTAACACAAACTGGGGCAGGAAGGTGGCATTGAATCCGATGAATACCAGCGCGGCGCCGATGGCGGCCAGGCGCTTGTTGTACATGCGGCCGTACATCTTGGGCCACCAGTAGTGCATGCCACCGATGAAGGCCGTCAAGTTGGATCCGGCCATCACGTAGTGGAAGTGCGACACCACGAAGTAAGTGTCGTGCAGGTGGACGTCGGTGGAGAGCGCAGCCAGAAACAGGCCGGTCAACCCGCCGATTGTGAAGATAAGCAGGAAGCTGATGGCATAGAGCATCGGCGCTTCCAGTGAGATGGACCCGCGCCACATGGTGGCGATCCAGTTGAACACCTTGATGGCCGAAGGTACGGCGATGAAGAAGGTGATGAAGCTGAAGATCGCGCCGGCAAACAGGCTCATGCCGGCCGTGAACATGTGATGCGCCCAGACCAGGAAGCCGAGTAGCGCGATGGCTACCGAGGAGAAGGCGATGGCCTTGTAGCCGAAGATCGTCTTCTTCGAGAAGGTGGGGATCACCTCGGAGATAACGGCAAAAGCCGGCAGAATCATGATGTAGACGGCCGGGTGCGAGTAGAACCAGAAGAAGTGCTGGAACAGCACCGGATCGCCGCCAAGTTGCGGATCGAAGATACCGATGCTGAGCACGCGCTCCATGCAGAGCAACAGCAGCGTGATGGCAAGCACCGGTGTGGCCAGGATCTGGATTAGCGCGGTGGAATACATGCCCCAGCAGAAGAGAGGCATCTCAAACCAGCCCATGCCGGGGGCGCGCAGCTTGTGAATGGTGGCGATGAAGTTGACGCCGGTGAAGATGGAACTGAAACCCAGCACGAACGCGGCGAGAACCATCAAAGTGACGCCGCCGCCGGTGGTGCTGGAGTAAGGCGTGTAGAAGGTCCAGCCGGTATCGACGCCGCCCAGGGCCAGCGTGGTGACGGCCATCGCAGCGCCTGTCCAGTACACGTAGAGGCTGGCGAGGTTCAGTTTGGGGAAGGCCACGTCCTTGGCACCCAGCAGCAGCGGCAGCGCGAAGTTGCCCAGCGCGGCGGGGATGGCCGGGATGATCACCATGAACGTCATGATGGCGCCATGGAGGGTGAACACCCGGTTGTACATCTCGGCGGTCATGATCGTCTGCTTCGGGGTGAGCAGCTCAATGCGGACCAGCAAAGCGAAGATGCCGCCGACAAGGAAGAAGAAGAGGACAGACCACATGTACATCAGCCCGATGCGCTTGTGGTCCACCGTTGTCAGCCAGCTTTTGAGACCGGCCGGATCGTCCAGGTAATCGCCGTGGTGAGCGGCGTGACCGTTGCCGTGGGTCGTTAAAGTATCTGCCATTCCAATGCTCCTGTTACTTCACCGACTTGATGAACTCGATCACGCCCAGAATCTCGCGCTCGCGCAGGAGGCCCTGGAACGTCGGCATGATCGGCTCGAATCCCTGTACCACCACAGCCTGCGGCTGCAGCACCGACTGGCGAACGTAGTTGGCATCCACGGTGTATGGCTTGCCGTCCGCGCCATTCTTGGTTTCGCCCCAGATTCCCTTCCAGGAGGGGCCCTGGCCGCGGGTGCCGTCCAGCGAGTGGCACGTCGCGCAGCCCTTGTTCTCGTATACCAGCTTGCCGAGATCCTTCAGCGGCATCTTGCGGACCTGTTCGTCACCTTCTCGCAGGAACGTCTCATACTGCTCGGGCGTGTCCACGAAGATGCGAGCCAGCATGTCACTGTGGCCCTTGCCGCAGTATTCCGCGCAGAATACCTGCTGGATACCCGGCTCAGTCGGGGTGAACCAGAGTTCCGTGTAGCGGCCCGGGATCACGTCGCGCTTCAGCCGGAAGGTGGGCACGAAGAAGCTGTGGATCACGTCTTCCGAATGCATCACCAGCTTCACCGGCTTGTTCAGCGGCACGTGGAGGTCGTTCAATGTGCGCGTTCCGTCGGGATACTCGAACTGCCACACCCATTTCTTGGCGGTGACGACGATCTCCATGGCGTCGTTCGGCGGCACCCAGGCTTTGACGTAGCCCTTGAAGCCCCAGAAGAAAATGCCCATGACGACGATCAACGGGATGATGCTCCAGATGAGCTCCAGTTTGGTGTCGTGGGTAATGTGCGGCGTCACCTCCTTCGACGAGCGGCGCCGCCATTTCCGGACGGCGTAGAAGATCAACGCTCCGTTGAAGAAGAAGAAGAAGATGGTGAGGTAGACGATGAACATGTAGAGTCCATCGACGTCACCGGCATGTGTGGCCGCCGCTTTGGGCAGCATCCAGTTCTGGAACCAATTCATTTCACAGTCACCATAGGCCGGGGGTGGAAGCCGTTCCGGCGTTCACGTCGCCACAATCGGAATAGAACGAAACCGATGATCAGCAGGGCCAGGACGCCGCTGCCGCGCATCACATTGCTCGCGAAAAGCACATAGCCGCGCGAGGCCGGATCGTAGTGGAAGCAGTAGAGTAGGATCCGCTGGCTGACACCGAACCGCTCGCTGGCCGCCTCGGTCAACGCCATCTGAATGTCGAAGGGCTTGAAGTTGACGCCGTAGAGATAACGGCTGATCATGCCTTCGGGCGAGAGGACGAAGATGGCGGCGGCGTGGGCATACTGGCCCGTGCGCGGGTCGCGGCGATAGCCGAAGCCCATCTGTTTCGCCAGCGTCGCCACATTACCCTGGTAGTCGGTGAGGAAGTGCCAGCCACTGGTTTCGCGTTCATAGGATGCCAGGTAGGCTGCCTTCTTCTTCCGGGCCAGGTCGTAGTTTTCCGTCGGGTCGATGGAGATGGTCACTACATCGAACTCATTTCCGATGGTCCACTTCAGCTTTCGGAAAGCCTGCGCCTCACCGTTCATGACGAGGTTGCACAGCATCGGGCAGGAGTAGTAAACGAGGTTCAGCACCACCGGTTTGCCCGTGCCGAAATACTCTTTCAGGGCGTGCGGGTAGCCATCCTCACCCACGAACTGCAGGTTCAGGTCGATCTTGTTTCCAAGGTGCTCTGTGACGTCCACGCCGGAGAGGTCCCTGGGCGTCTTCTCGTCTTCTGACTGGGCCAGCAGACCGGAGGCACCCGATAGCATCAGCACGACGGCCGGAACAGCGGCCAGGCGGCGGAGGCGCCTGAGCGCCAGCGCGCCGTTGCGCCGCATCCTTTCGTTGTGTGCCGATTTCAGAGTGAGCATGAGTATGTCCCTAATGGGCCGCCTTATGTTCAGACGCGGCCGGCTTTGCGGGAGCGGGTGCGGGCGCCGCCGGAGCAGTACCCGCGGGCGTTGTGCCGGCGGGCGCGGCGCCGGGCGCCGGAGCATTGGCTCCGCCGGCCGCGCCGCCGGGCAATTCATCTTTCACGGCATAGGACTGGGTGTTGTAGCCAACCTTGCCTTCCGCGAACTCCGTAGCCACGATGTCCATTGCACGATCGATAGGGATGCGAACAATCCCCTTCTCTTTATCGATGTACGAATAGCGATGAAGTTGCTCTTCTTCGCGGTCGTGGATGGCCTGCAGTTCCTTACTGGCGACACCGGCGTACTGGTCGAACTCGACCTTCTCGTAAGCAACGACATACAGCCAGTACACGCCGATGATCATGGCAATAAACACGCCCATGACCGCGGTGGAGACGATAGCGATGAGGCCGGCCTTGGCGTCGCGGCGATCGTAGTCGACACCTTCGACCATGATGGCCGTGTCGGGCATTGTCTGATCGTGTTCCTGATTCGGATCAAGCATCTTCGATACTCCAGGGGCCTCTAGACGTTATGGAACGCAAGACACTGGTCGAGCCGTGGGTCGCCCACCGGCACCAGCGGCTTCTTGCGGAGTCCGGACCAGAACACCAGCCCAAAAGTGCTGCCCACGGCCAGGAAGGCCACGGGATCCATCCAGCTCACCTGCGGTCCCTTGCCATGCAACACGGGCATCACCTGCCAGTAGAGGTCGAAGTAATGCATCAGCAGCGTGTAGCCGGCGAAGAAGCCCAGCACTTTCAGGTTCCGCTTGCTGGCGCGCGGCATCAGCGCGAAGAACGGAAGGAAGAAGTGGAAGAGGATCAGGAATGGCCGCCAGTTGTACCAGCCCCCGGCCAGACGGCGCTGGAACCAGGCGACTTCCTCGGGCAGGTTGCTGTACCAGATGAGCATGTACTGAGAGAAGGCAATGTAGGCCCAGAACACCGTCAGGGCGAAAAGCCACTTGCCCAGGTCGTGGTAGTGCTCGTCTTTGATCGAGTTCTCCAGATATCCGGCCGAGCGCAGGCCCAGGCAGATGAGGATCAGCGCGGCCATGAAAGCCAGGGCGCCGCCCGCCAGGAAGTAGACGCCAAACATGGTCGAATACCAGTGCGGATCCAGCGACATCACCCAGTCATAAGCGGCCAGCGAGGCGGTGAGGAACAGCATCAGCAGCCCCGGCGCGCTCCAGCGTTCGGCGGCCTGCGTGTGCTTGAGTGAGCCATTGTCGTCCTGCGCCCGCGAAATCGAGTAGAGGCGCCAGGCGAAGAGGCTCCACAGGGCCAGCACAATGAAGCTGCGGATGACGAACCACTGATCGTTCAGGAAGCCCAGCTTCTTGGAGAGAATGGGATCCTTGACGGCGGTGGCGTGGGTCCACTCATACATGTAGTGCGTGCCGAAGATCACGGGCAGCACCAGGATGAGCGCCACGGGGATGGTTCGCATGATGTTTTCCATCAGGCGGCGCACCGTCACGCTCCAGGCGGAGCCGGTGAGGTGCTGCACCATGACATAGAACATCGCGCCCAAGGCGATGGATACGAAATAGGCAAAGGCGACCAGGTAGGAGAAGTGGAACTGTTCGCGATTAGTGCTGAAGCCGGCGGCCATGGCCAGCCAGCTCACCAGCGCGATGAACACCAGCGAGTTGCGGACCTTGGTCCACGCCTCAGGCGCAAGGAAGTAGTTGTCGGTGACTTGATGATGATCGTGATGCGCCATGGATCTGCTTACCTCACCTTGGCCTGGGAATCGGCCGGAACATCGGTCATGGTGCCGCGCCATGAGCGCTGCAGCGCCCGCACATAGGCGACGATAGCCCAGCGGTCCTGTTCAGAGATCTGGAACCGGTAACCCGGCATGGAACGGCGGCCATTCGACAGCACGTGATAGATTTCGCCGTCCACCATGTTGACGATACGGTCGTCGTGCAGATTGCCCGGCACCCATGTGGCCTTGCTCGGGACCACGCCGCGGCCGGAGCCGGTGCGGTCGTGGCACGGCGAACAGTAGGTGTTGAACTTCACCTGGCCGTGGAGGAGATTCTCCTTGGTCAGCGGCAGCGGATTACGCGCCAGATAGGTGTTGCCGGCAGCGACACCGGTGGCCAGCGACTCATCGGCGCGGTACATCTCCTGTGAGAGCGTGCCCGCCACCGGACGGCGGCTGGCGCGGCCGTCGGCGAAGAAATCGGAGTGCATCTGGGGCTTGTACTTGTCCTGCCGCTTCATGTCCGGGAACACCCAGATGGGCGGCTGACGAGACGGGAAGTTGGAGCAGGCGCCCAGCAGCGAGCTGGCTGCGACGACGAGCAGCAACTGTGTGATGCGTCGAGTCTGCATTGTCATCAGGCCTCCACCAGCTCCGTGTGGCGGCTGCCGCACGAATCCAGGAAGGTCTTGACCTCCTCGGCGATGAACTTGGGATCTTCTACTTCCACGGCCAGCAGGAACCGGTCGTTGGTGGCGCCTGCGGCTTTGGAGTAGTTGAAGAAAGCGTGGTAGTAGGTGGGCAGCCGGTTCAGGTGGAGCATCCCCAACACCGCGCCAAACGCGCTAAGCAGCACGCTGAGCTCAAACATGATCGGGACCGAAGGCTCCAGCGCGAACAGCGGCTTGCCCGCGACCGAGAGCGGGTAGTCCACCGCACCCGTCCACCATTGCAGCAGGACGGCCGAAGCGAGGCCGGTGAGACCACAGCAGATAACGATCTTGCCCAGAGGCGAGCGGGGCGCGCCCAGGGCCTCGTCGATGCCGTGAATCGGGAATGGCGTGTAGGCTTCCATTTTCGAGAAGCCCGCCGTACGCGCGGTCCGCACAGCCCGCAGCAGATCCTCCGGCGTGTCGAAGTTGGCGACGACACCGTAGTGCTTCACCTTCTTCGATTCACTCTCGAAGCCGGGCAGATTCAGCCGGGCGAGAAGATTGGTGGCCATTAGTGCGCGCCTCCCTTGCCGGCCGTGGCCGGTTGGGTGTTGATCTGATGGTGGAGCACGCCCTTCACTTCGCTGATGGCGATAGCCGGCAGGAAGCGGAGGAACAACAGGAACAGGGTCAGGAACAGGCCGAAGGTCCCGGCGAAGGTTCCGATGTCCACCCACGTGGGCCGGAAGTAGCCCCAACTGGAGGGCAGGAAGTCGCGGTGCAGCGAGGTGGCGATAATCACGAAGCGCTCAAACCACATACCGATGTTGATGAAGATCGAGAGCACGAACATCACCGGGATCGACGTGCGCAGCTTCTTGAACCAGAAGAACTGCGGCGCGATCACGTTGCAGCTGATCATCGTCCAGTAGGCCCAGCCGTACGGGCCGAACGCGCGGTTCCTGAAGATGAAGCGCTCATACTGATTGCCGCTGTACCAGGCGATGAAGAACTCAGTCGCGTACGCGAAGCCGACGATCGTGCCGGTGGCCAGGATCACCTTGCACATATTCTCGAGGTGCTTGATGGTGATGAGATTCTGCAGGCCGTAGATGTAGCGGGCCATGGTCATCAGAGTGATCACCATCGCGAAGCCAGAGAACACGGCGCCGGCGACGAAGTAGGGCGGGAAGATCGTGGTGTGCCAGCCGGGCAGCACCGAGGTCGCGAAGTCGAACGACACGATGGAGTGCACGGAGAGCACCAGCGGCGTCGAGAGGCCGGCCAGGATCAGGTAGGCCAGCTCGTAGTGGCGCCACTGCGTGGCGGAGCCGCGCCAGCCCAGGCTGAGAATTCCAAAGATCGTCTTGCGCACCGGGTTTTGCGCCCGGTCGCGCAGCGTGGCCAGATCGGGAATCAGGCCGACGAACCAGAACAGCGCCGACACGGTGGCGTAGGTCGAAACGGCGAACACGTCCCACATCAGCGGGCTGCGGAAGTTCTGCCACATGTGCAGCAGCTCGTTCGGCGCCGGCAGCAGCCAGTAGGCCGCGCGCCACGGACGGCCCGTGTGGAACAGAGGATAGATGCCGGCGCAGGCCACGGCAAACAGCGTCATGGCTTCCGCCGCGCGGTTGATGGAGGTCCGCCACTTCTGGCGGAACAGGAACAGAATGGCCGAAATCAGCGTACCGGCGTGGCCGATACCGATCCACCACACGAAGTTGGTGATGTCCCAGCCCCAGCCGACGGGCACGTTGTTGCCCCACACGCCGATGCCTGTGGTGACGAGGTAAGTCAGGCAGACGCCCAACAGGGCCAGCAGCGGCAACGCCACGCCGAAGAACACCCAGTACCACTGCTTGGGCGGCGCGGTCTCGGTAATGACGCTGATCTGCTCATTGACTTCCGCGTAGGTGGCGCCGCTGGTGATCAGCGGCGGATTCAATTCCATTCTCGGGTCGAGTGCGAGGTCGGCCATGAGTTATGCCAGCTCCGGATTGGGATTGCGCATCTTCGCCAGGTAGGTGGTGCGCGGCTTCGTGTTCAATTCTTCGATCACGATGTAGTTGCGCGGCTGCTTCTTGGCTTTGGCCACGCCACTCTCGGGATCGTTGATGTTGCCGAATACGATTGCATCGGCCGGACACACCTGCTGGCAGGCGGTCACAATCTCTCCGTCCTTGATGGGACGGCGGTTCTCGCTCTGTGCCTGGATGCGCGCGCCTTCAATGCGCTGCACGCAGTAGTTGCACTTCTCCATGATGCCGCGCATGCGGACGGTGACATTCGGATTGAACACCATCTTGCGCGCTTCGGGAATGTCCTTATTCCAGTTCAGGAAGTTGAACCGGCGCACTTTGTACGGGCAGTTGTTCGAGCAGTAGCGGGTGCCGACACACCGGTTGTAGGCCATCTCGTTGATGCCTTCCGGACTGTGGACCGTGGCCGCCACCGGGCAGACGGACTCGCAAGGAGCCTTTTCGCACTGCTGGCAGGCCATTGGCTGCATCACCGCCTGGGCATCGTCCATATTGCCCGTGAAGTAGCGGTCCATGCGGATCCAGTGCATTTCGCGGCCGCGATTCACCTGATCCTTACCCACCACCGGGATGTTGTTCTCCGCCACGCAAGCCACCAGGCAGGCGTTGCAGCCCGTGCAGGCATTCAGGTCGATGGACATGCCCCACTGGTAGCCCTTCGAGTAGTCCCAGCCGGCAAACATGTCCTGCACCGGCTCGCCGTGCTCTTCGTGCAGCACGCCGGGCTCCTTGGCGTACTCTTCCACCGGCAGTTCCTTCACGATGTCCGTGCGCATCAGGTGCGTGATGGGCTCTTCCAGCGTGTGGTGTTCCTGCGTCGTCACCAGTTGATAGGTCTCGCCACTCTTGCGAGCCTGGACCGCCGCCATGTGGAAACCAGCCAGCGTTCGCAGGCCCTCCGCGCGATGTCCGACGTTCTGACCCACCCGTCCGCAGGACGACCGGCCGTAGCCCAGCGCCACGGAGATGGAATCGTCGGCGTGCCCCGGCATGATCATCGCCGGCATCTTGATCTCTTTGCCGTTGGCCGAGAGCGTCAGCACGTCGCCGTTCTCAACGCCCAGTTGTTGGGCGGTCTTGCCGCTGAGCAGGCCCGCGTTGTCCCACACGACCTTAGTCATGGGGTCGGGCGCTTCCTGCAGCCAGGCGTTGTTGGCGAAACGGCCATCGTAGGGTCCGGCCGAGGGGTAGAACACAACCTCAAGCCCGCTCGACGCGGGTTTGATGGCCGCCTGCGCGGCAGCCAGCACTTTGCCTGCGTCCGCCTTCGCATCCACCGGAGCCTGCTTCGTGCCTTCAATCACGCCGTCGTGCAGAGCCAGATTCCACTTCTTGTCGGCGTCCGCAGCCCACTGCGAGGTCCACGACTTCTTCACCAGATCGTAGGCCTTGCCTTCGGTTCCGGCAATCGTGGCCGCGAGTTCCAGCACGCTCTTGCCGCCATACAGCGGCTCGATCAGAGGCTGCTGGATGCTGACCGTTCCGTCCAGAGCGCGGGCGTCGCCCCACGATTCGAAAGGATGGGCTTCGGGCAGTTGCCACTGCGTGGAGGCCCAGGTTTCATTTTCATCGGCGGTCAGCGCCACGGTCGCCGGCACCTTCTTGATCGCGTCCGAGAAGGACAGATCGGCCGGCAGCGTGTAGACCGGATTGCCGCCCAGCACAAACAGAGCTTTGACCTGTCCGGCATTGATGTCGGCGGTCAACTGTTTCACCGCGTCGAGCGAAGGGGCTGCGCTGGACGCGGGCTTCATGTAGACGACGGTCTGGCCCGTATTGCCCAGTGCCTGATTGATCAGCGCGACCAGTGCGTGAACCGCCGCCGGCTGCCGCGGACCGGCCACGACGATCGATTTGCCCTTCTTCGACGCCAGGTCTTTGGCCAGAGCCGCAACGAACTTCTGCGTCTTGCTTGTACCAGACCCGCCCAGCACCTTCAACTCGGTGCCGCTGACGTTCAACTCCTTGGCCAGAGCCAGCGCGAACGCACCGGCATCGGAGGACTTCAGGCGAAGCCGGTGATCGGCCATTGCGCCCGTGATGCTGAAGTTCGACTCCGCCACATACAGGCGGTTGATCTCGGCCTTGGGGTCGTTTACCTTGCGGCGCGCGGAGAACTGCTTCGTCGGCAGGGTGGTAGGTGAATCCAACCCGAGGAAATCGCAGTCCAGCGCGAAGACCACATCGGCCTTGTCGTAGGCGTACTGGGCTTCCAGAGGCTGCCCGAACGCCATCTGCGCACCCAGGCGGGCTTCATCGGTGCTGACCGAGTTGTACTCCACCCACTGCGCTTTCGGATACTTCTTGAGAATCTCAGCCTTCTGCGCGTCGATCGCCGGAGACGCCGTGCGCTCCGACAGAATCCGCAGTCCGGATCCGTCACCCAGCCCGGCGGCCTGCTGCTTCCACCAGGCGTTGAACTCATCCCACGACGACTTCTTGCCCTGCCGCGTAACCCCGGTCAAACGATCCGGATCGTAGATGTCCAGCACCATCGCCTGCGTGTGCGCACTGGTCGCGCCCAGCGAATTAGGGTGCCGCGGATTGCCTTCCACCTTGATGGGCCGGCCGTCGAACGACTTCACGACCAGGCCGACAGCGGCGCCATCCACATTCGCCACCGTGGCGTAGTGAACCGGCTTGCCGTGCACATAGCCCTCGATGCCCTTCGACATAGGCAGGATGTGCTCCACGGGACGGCGGCAGGCCGTAAGACCTGCCAAGCCGAGGCCGGCGGCCATCAGCTTCAACAGCGTGCGCCGCGAACTGCCCGAGAGCATCTCTGAGGCGCCATCCTGGAACTCACGCTCCGCCCATTCGCGGAACTGCGGAGTGTCGGCCAGTTGGTCCAGACTCCGCCAATACTTTTTGCCAGTCAGGCTGGTCGGGTTGATTTGTATGAAATCGTTCATCGTCTCGCACCAGCGGATTATCGATGGCACCCCGAGCAATTCGTGGGGGGGTGGATGCCCTTGGCCTTCATCAGCTTCGCGCCCAGTTCCGCCGGGTCGCCTTCCGGTTTCCAGTCCAGTTTCGTCACGTACTCCACAGGCCGCACATTCGGCGCGGCGTTACGATGGCACTCCAGACACCAAGCCATCGACAGGGGCTGCACCTGGCGCACTTCCACCATCTGATCGACGCGGCCATGGCAGCTCACGCAGCTCACGCCCGATGTCACGTGCGCCTGGTGGTTAAAATAAACGTAGTCGGGCAGCCGGTGGACTTTCACCCAAGGGATGGGCTCGCCGGTCGCATAGCTGTCGCGAACCAACTGGAGCTTGGGATCCTTCTCCCTCACCCGCACATGGCAATTCATGCACGTTTCGGTCATCGGGACAGCGGCGTAGCTGGACTTGTCCACTGTGTAGTGGCAGTACAGGCAGTCCACGCCAAGGTTGCCGGCATGCAGTTTGTGGCTGTACGCCACAGGCTGCACGGGCGTATATCCAGTGTCAAACTGCTTAGGGTGCAGCAGATAACCCATCACGGCACCGGTCGCCCCAAGAACGAGGACGATTGCACCGGCAGCCAGACGCAGTTTTGTGTCGAACTGCTTCGAGAAGATAGCACTCATGCCAGGATGTCTTTCAGAACCAGTCCAGCCTCAGCCCCTCTGATTTGGCAAGGCGGGTTTGCGCTGCTCCGCGTGCGCGGAGAGCTTACATGATTTTCTACCATAACGATACAATTTACGCAATAGGAGCAAGAATTCTTGTCTGGCAGTAATTCGATGCGCCTGGACCCGGAAGGGACTCAGCCGATTGGCGGAGGTCCCGGAATTCCTGCCAAGGTGATGGAACCGCGCCCCCTCACCGGCATCAGCCGACGCTTCGGAGACCTGCGTGTGCGCCCCAAACTGATGGTGCTGCACAACAGCTTCTTCCTCATCCTCACCTGCGCTGTCTACTTCACCGTCATCCACTTCGTCGAGGTGCGCATGGAGCAGGCCAAGGCGCGCGAGCTCACCCTGATCTTCAACTCCTTCTCCTACCTCACTCCGGAAAGCGGCGAACAGGAGCTACGCCCCTACGATCTCAAGACAGGCACCGCCGACGACTTCGGCCTCACCGACGAAGGCCGCGCCTGGATGGCGCGCTATCCGGGCCGCATCTGGCAGCACCAGCCCACCAGCCAGCACATCTACAAGACGATCGCCGGCACCAACCGCTACTACCGCCTCACCCTCCCCCTCGACTTCTACAGCGGCATGGTCGCCTCGGTTGCGGTGGGGGCCTTTGCCGTTCTGGGTGTCATCTACATCCTGGCCGTGCTGGTCCTCGAACTGGTGATCATGCCACGCTACGTCTACCAACCGCTTCGTCTCCTGCTCGAGGCCGACCGCGCCACGCGCGAAGGCGATCGCGAGGCGGAGATCATCGACGAGAGCTTCATCCCCGGCGACGAGATTGGCCAGATTCTGCTTTCGCACAACGTCACCGTGCGCGAGTTGCGCAAACACGAGGACGATCTCGAACGCGCCAAGCGCAACCTCGAGGCACAGGACCGTCTGGTGAGCCTCGGTCTGCTCAGCGCCAGCGTCGCCCACGAGATGAACACGCCCCTGGCCGTGCTGCACGGCTCCATCGAGAAGTTGATCGAGACCGTGGACGATGGCCCCGCGCAGGCGCGCCTGGCCCGCATGGTGCGGGTCACCAGCCGATTGCGGCGGATCAGCGAAAGCCTGCTGGACTTCGCCCGCCAACGCCGCCAGGAGATGGGCCCGGTCGAGCTGCGGCCCGCCGTCGACGAAGCCTGGCAACTGGTTGCCATTGACGAGAAGGCCGGCGCTGTCCAGTTCACCAATGCCATCGGCGAGGGGGCGGCCGTCGTCGGGAACGCCGATCGCCTGAACCAGGTCTTCGTCAACCTTCTACGCAACGCCCTGAACGCCGTACCCGATTGTGGCGGCGTCATCCGCGCCGCCTGCCGCCCCCACCACATCGACGGCGGCCCGGCGTTCTCGATCACAGTCGACGATAATGGTCCAGGGATCCCCGCCGAAATCCTGCCCGACATCTTCGAGGCCTTTGTCTCGACCCGGCTCGACTCGTGGGGTACAGGACTGGGTTTGACCGTCGCCGAAGGAATCGTCCACCAGCACGGCGGCACCATCACGGCTTCGAACTGCACGTCGGGTGGGGCGCGCCTGGAGGTTTGCCTGCCGGCGGCGCCTGGTGATGGAGAACAGAGGGAGAGTGCCAAGCAATGAGCGCTGAACAGATCGTCGCCAATCCTTCGTTGATCGAGATCGCCGTGCTCGACGACGACATCGACTTCCTCACCTATGTCGAGGACTTCCTGAAGGACGAAGGACTCTACAGTGTGCGGACGTTCGACAAGCCCGACACGCTGTTCGAGTCCGCCGACGACCACCGCCCCGACATCGTGCTGCTCGACATGAAGATGGGCGAGGTGCGCGGCGACAAGGTCCTGGAGCAACTGGTGACGCGCTATCCCGGCATCTGCGTCATCATCGTCACCGGCTATCCTTCGCTCGAAGACATGCGCGCTACCTTCCGCATGAAGGTGTTCGACTACCTGGCCAAGCCGTTTTCCCTCGCGCAACTGCGCCAGTCTCTATCGAACGCCGTCGAGCAATTCGGCCTCGGCCGGACGCTGCCCGACCGGCTGCGCGAAAAGCTCGGGCACCGCATCCGCATCCTGCGGGCCGAGCGCGACTGGTCGTTGAAGGATCTCGCCCTCTCGTCCAAGCTCAGCGTCAGCCAGATCAGCTCCATTGAGCGAGGCGCGAACCTGCCCTCCATCGAGAGTCTGCTGGCCATCTCGCGCGCCTTCGGCCTGAAGCCCAGTGAGATCCTGGGCTCCATCGAGTTTTAGGACGCTACGTCAGAACGTTCAACTGCCCATGGGGCCGCAGCAGTCACTATGGGTAAGGCGGACGCTCCGTCCGCAGCCGGTCCGGGGACCGGCTTTCCGGTGTTACTCATACCGCAGGCACGATGCCGGGTCGACGCGCGTTGCCCGCCAGGCCGGCAGCAGCGCCGCCGCGGCGGAGATCACCATCAGGAACAGCCCGGCCAGCACCGTCGTCACTAAGTCGGCCGGTTTCAAGCCGTAAAGTTGCGACTGGATCAGCCGCCCGGCAAACAGGGCCAGCGGCAGCCCGGCCACCAGACCGGCCGCTACCATCCACGCGCTCTCGCCCAGGACCATGCCGAGAATCGAACCGCGATCGGCGCCAATGGCCACACGGATCCCGATCTCCCTCGTGCGCCGGGCCGTGGAGTAGGAAAGAACACCATACAGACCAATCGCCGCCAGACCCACCGCCAGCAAGCCCAGCGCCGTGGAGAGCAGCGCCAGCAGCCGCTCGGCCGCCAGCGATTCGTCGATTTGCGCGTCCATGGTGGTCAGCTTATCCACCGGCAGCCGTGAGTCGGCAGCCTGGATCAAGGCCCGCAGTTGAGTCTCCACCAGTTCGGGCGACGCCGTGCTTCGCACCTGCACCCAGGCGCTGCCGGGCATGCTGTCGGCCGTGGCCGGCAGGTAGACGATCGGCTCCGGATCCTCGCGCAGCCAGCGATACTTGGAGGTACCCACCACGCCCACCACACGCACCTTCCGGCCGCCGCCATAGGCCAGCGGCTTGCCGACACCGTCGCCGCCCAGGTAGCGCTTGGCGAACTGCTCGTTCACAATCACCGGACTCTCGCCCGCCGTCCGGTCTTCCATGGCGAAGTCGCGGCCACGGCGGAACGGAATGCCCATGGTGCGGAAGTAGCCGGGGCTCACCGACGTGTAGTAAGCGACAGGCGGCATCCCCTTCGACCCCACGTATCCCGGGATGCGCAGCACAAACGAAGCCATCGATCCTGTGAGGATGTTGATCGTCGCCACGCTGGCCGACTGCGCGCCCGGCAATGCCTGCGCCCGCGTCAGCAGATTCCGCATTGCCTGCGCGGCACCGGCTTCCGAGTAGTTCAGCCGCTCGAAGTCCACATTCGCCAGCACCACGTGCTGGGGTTGGAAGCCAAGGTCGATCGCCCTCAGGTTGTGCAGCGTCTGCGCGAGCAGCCCGGCCGTGAACACCAGCGCCACCGACACGGCGATCTGCGCCGAGATCAGGTACCGATAGCCCAGCGCCCGCTTGCCCGCCGCGAACAGGGTACCGGTCTGCACCAGCGGCATCGGATCAGTGGTCCAGGCGCGCAAGGCCGGCAGCAGTCCGAACAACAACCCGGAACCGAGAGTCACGGCGGTGAAGAACGCCAGCACCATCGGATCCGGCTTCACGTGCTGCGTGAGGCTGTCCCGTTCCGGTCCCATCAAACTCAACAGAGCCGTAATGAAGAACTGAGATAGCAACCAGCCCACGGCTCCGCTCACCAATGAGAGCAGGAGGCTCTGCACCAGGAACTGCCGGATCACCGCCCAGCGCGTCGCCCCCAACGCCACCCGGATCGCCGCTTCCCTGGCCCGCTCAATCGAGCGCACCAGCCATAGCGCCGCCAGGTTCGCGCAAGCCATCACCAGCACCAGCCCGACAATCGACAACAGCAGCAGCACCGGCCGTCCCAGTTTTTCCTTCCGCGAACCCGTCCCCTGGCTGCCATCTCGAAGGATAAAATCGTCCTTCTCGTTGAGCTTGAAGCCGATCTCCCGCTGCAGGCGCATCCCGACCGGATTCAGCCGCAGCCCGGCCGCCTGCATTGAAACGCCCGGCTTCAGCCGCCCAATCAACTCCAGCCAGCCAAACTGGTCGCGAGCGCTCCCATAGAAAGCTTCCGCCCATGCTGTCGGGATCTGCAGATCCACACGCCCATGAAGGGTGGCGCCCTGGAATCCAGCAGGCGCCACGCCCACAATCTGGAACGGCTCTTTGTCCAACACCAGCTTCCGCCCCACGACATCCGGAGCCCCATTGAAAAACGTGCGCCACAGCCGGTCGCTGATCACGCACACCCGCGCGCCCTTTTCCACCCGGTCGTCAGAATCGTCCAGCAACCGCCCCATCGCAGGCCGCAGCCCCAGCATCGCGAAGTAATTCCCACTAACCAGCTCGGCCGACACTGGGGTCCGCCGGTCACCATCCACGACGTCGCGCTCGATGTTCGCAACGGCCAGAAAGTCCTCGAAGCCCGTATTCTGCTTCCGGATCCCTTGAAAGAAGTTGTAGGAGAAGCAGCAGTTCTCCATGTGGAACGTCTCGTTATTCTGCCGCAGCAGGACCAACCTCGACGCATCCCGCACGGGCAGCGTCTTGAGCACGATCGCGTTCACAAACGAGAAGATGGCAGTGTTGGCGGCCAAGCCCAGAGTGAGGGAAACCAGAGCCAGCAACGTGAACGCCGGGCTCTTGCGGGATGTGCGGATAGCCAGCCGGACGTCGGCCGCCAGCTCTTCCAACCAGCGGAAGGCCCATAGATCGTGGCTATCCTCCTGATGGATCAACACGTTGCCGAAACGCCGACGCGCCGCGTAGTCTGACTCCTCGGCCGCCATGCCCTGCTCTCGGAGTTTGCGCGCCCGCAACTCCAGATGCAGCCGCATCTCCTCGTCCAGTTCGCTATCGGCCTGGCCGCTGCGCGTCAGCCGCCGCCATAGTTCCTTGAGGCCCATCGACTTCTCCTTAGGTCGCCGCTTGCAGGATGCGGGCAATGGCGGCCGAAACGCGCTGGTACTGCGCGAGCTCCTGCTCCAGCCGCGCTCGGCCTTCGTCACTCAACGTGTAGTAGCGCGCCCGCCGGTTCTCCTCTGTCTTGCCCCATTCAGCATTCAACCAATTCTTTAGCAGCATTCGTTGAAGTGCCGGATAAAGCGAGCCTTCTTCTACTTGCAGAATGTCGGAGGAGAGCTCCTGGATCGACTCCGCAATCTCGAAGCCGTGCAGTTTGCCGTGGCGCGCCAGCGTGTTCAGGATGAGCATGTCCAGGGTGCCGGGTGGAATGGGGTCGCGAGGTGTCATAGATTGTCTATGCTACTAACATAGACAGTCTATGCTGGAATTTATCCTTTGGCAAGAGAGCCGTCGCAGAAAGCGATAATCTGGAAGCCAATGAGATCGCGAAGTACCCTTCCCTGCTGCATCACACTCCTTGCCTTCGCTCTGCCCGCTCAGGTGATCAACAAACCGGCTCAGCCCAACAAGTTCCTTGAAGCAGTGGGGCGCCGCGCCGCCCTGCTGGGCCGGGAGGATGGCAACTTCGAGGCCTGGGTCTATCCAATAAAGATACTGCGGGACTTCCAGCTCTCCGTTTACATCGACAATGCGCTGGAGCCCACTCCGCTTTCGGGGCTGGCCGAAACCGTCGAAGTCCGGCCGGGCCATGTCACTATCACTCACGTCACCGCAGCCTTCACCGTCCGCCAGACCTGGGTGGCCTCGCTCGACAAACCCGCAGTCGAAGTACTACTTGATATCGACACATCCAAGCCATTGAAATTTCGGGTGTCTTTCATCCCGGAAATGAAGCCGATGTGGCCCGCCTCGTTCGGTGGACAATCCACTGGCTGGAACCAGAAGGACGGAGTGCTCACCTTCACAGAGGGTATGGGTAGGTTCCGGCCGGTGCTGGGCAGCCCGCGCTTTACCCGCATCAGCGAGCAGATCGGCCATCAGTTGCCGGACCGCACCGTGATGATTGAGTTCGAGATCGACAGAAGCGGCCGAGTCCCCATCGTCATCGCCGGCTCCCGGTCCACCTACAACGAAATTATCCAGGACCCGGATGCACTGGTTCCCGCGGCCGACACCTTCTATAGGGAGTTCCTGAACCGGACCACCAGCGTCCAGGCCGCCGGACTCAACCCATCCTACGATTGGGCCAAGATCGCCATCGAGAAAGGTTGGGCCTGCAACGACGGCGTCGGCTGTGGACTGGTGGCGGGCTGGGCCCCCTCCGGTTTGAGCGAACGGCCCGGCTTCGGCTGGTACTTCGGCGGCGACACCATGATGAGCGCCTGGGCGATGCAGGACTACGGCGACTTCGCCGGAGCTAGGGCCGCTCTCGAGTTTCTCCTCGATCGCCAACGGGCCGACGGTAAGGTGATGCACGAGTGGACGCAGTCGTCCGCCTTGCTCGACTGGCCGAAATACCCCTACGGCTACTACCACGCTGACACCACGCCGCTCTTCCTGTTCACAGCCGCGCGGTATGTCCGCCAGTCCGGAGACCGCGACTTCCTCCAGAAACATTGGGCCAAACTGGAGCAGGCCTACCGTTTCTGCCTCACGATGCTCGACGACGACGGGCTGCTTTCGAACCAAAAAGGAGGTGCAGCCGCGGTCGAAACCGGAGCGCTCAGCGGCAAGGTCGCGCGTGACATCTATTTGCAGGGAGTCTGGCTGGGCGGATTGGCCGGATTCGCCGATCTTGCGGGGTGGCGGGGCAACGCCAGCCTGCAGTCGGAAGCGGAATCCCGGCTGGCGAGGGCGCGCGAGGCCATCAAGCCGTGGTTTATTCAGGACAAAGGGATCTTTGCGTTCGCTCAGTTGAAGGACGGATCACGATACGAAGCCAATTCCGGCTGGCAGGGCTTCCTCATCGCCAACGGCGGCATCGACCGGGCTCTCGCCGAGAAGGCGGCGGCTTCCCTGGCCCTGCCCACCCTCGCTACGCCGTGGGGCACGCGCATGTTCGCCACCGATAGCCCGTTCTATGACCCGGTGGGTTACAACGACGGCAGTGTCTGGCCGTTCGTCACCGCCCAAACGACCCTCGCCCTCTTCCGTCACGGACAGGCGGCCGCAGGCTATCGCTATATATATGGTATGGCCCAGGCGACTGGCCTCAGTGGAGCCGGGTTCATCAGCGAGTACTTCAGCGGCGACCGTTTTGCCGAAGGCCCGCGCGCCGTGCCGCATCAGCTCTTCAGTTCCGTGGCGCTGGTCCACCCGTTGATCAGCGGAATGCTCGGTCTGGATGGCGATGCCATGGCCGGAAGACTGACCATCCACCCGCAGATTCCCTGTTCTCTCGGACCCGTCCGGTTCGAGCGCTACCGCGTGGGTGACGCCTGGGTTTCCGGGGCGATTCGCCCGGCAAAGCCGACCAGCACAGTGGACATTGAGGTGCAGGGACCAACGCTGAAAGTCGTGAAACAACCGGCGCCCTGTATCGATCTACAGGAAGTCAAGCCCCTGACACCCGGTCAACGGGGTCAATAAGTACCTATAGTTCCTGATCCTGGCCGAGGTACCTCGGTGAAGTCTGGAGGCGCGCCCCCATTTTCCGTCAATTGACGATAGAATGATCCTATGTCGGTCCTTCTGAATCGAAGTGGACGATTCGTGTGACGGATCCCTGGTGAAGACGCGCCAACGTTCAGCAGTGCAAACGCGGTAACTTAGTACGTCGTACCTAAGATTTTTTAGGGCTAACGGCCCCGGACTCTAAGGCAGTACCATCATTCACAATGGTAATGGGCCCCCTTAGAATCAAGTACAGGTCTGAAAGGGGACGACCATGAACGTTGAAGCGCCGCGCCAGCATAACGAACTGGATGGAAGGGACGCAATGTCGGACATGAGTGAACAACCCGAACCTGAAGCCCGTAAGATCCGAGTCATGATCGCGGATGACCACCCGATTGTACGGGAAGGCCTGCGAAAGCTGCTCAATCTCGAAGATGACATCGACGTGGTGGGCGCAGTGGCTGATGGCCGTGAACTCATTGAGCGGGTGGAAGAACTCGTTCCCGATGTCATCCTGCTCGACCTCCGGATGCCTAATCTTGACGGACTTGGCGCACTTCAAACCCTGCAGCACACCAGCTCGAAGGCGCGAGTCATCATTCTCACCGCGTCCGAGGACAAGAACGAATTTGTCCAGGCCATGAAGCTCGGCTGCTCGGGCATCGTGCTCAAGCAGACGTCGGCCGACCTGATCGTAAAGTCCATCCGCAAGGTCTATGCCGGCGAAATCTGGCTGGACTCCCACACCACGGCCGCCGTGATGCGCCAGTTTGCCGCGCCGGGCGAGACGCCGTTGGGCGGCGCGCCCAGCAAGGCGCGCGAACGGTCGCCCCTCAGCACCCGCGAGCGCGAGATCGTCGCGTTGGTCGCCCAGGGCTACAAGAACAAGGAAATGGCCGAGAAGATGTTCATCAGCGAGCAAACGGTGAAGAACCACCTGCACAACATCTTCGACAAGCTCGGCGTCTCCGACCGGTTGGAGCTGGCTCTTTACGCCATCCACAAGGGTCTGCACCTGCAGCAGAACGACCGTTAACTAACTCCCACCTCAGTAGTTGCAGACCATGGGCCGCCCCTCAACCGGGCGGCCCCTTGTGTTTCTGAACGAAGTAGTAGAATATTTCTCCAAATCAGGACCTCGACCTCTTGCATTCTGTCTACCATGAGCCTACGATCAAATTTGGAGGATAAAAAGATGCGCTTCTCCCTAACAATCCTTACTTCCCTTCTTCTGGTGGCGCTAGCTGCTCCTCCGCTCCTGATGGCGCAGGAATCCATTCCTCGTTGCACAACGGTCGAACCGATGAGTGGTAAAGTCGGCACCGAGTTTGTAGTCACGGGCGAGAATCTCAGCAAGGATACCGTCGCGAAGCTTTACCTCACTGACGGAACCACCGACATCGAAGTTCCGATGAGCGAACAGACTGCTACGACGATCAAAGGCAAGATTCCGGCCTCGGCCAAGGTGGGCGAGCGCTACAAGCTCATGATCCTCACCAAGGGCAAGGAACCCAAGCTGATCGAGCAGCCCGTCCGCTTCGAAATAGAATAGTTGACCACCGCCCGCCGATCGGCGAGTTGCGCGCCACAGTACCCTGTTAAGATCGAGTAGTGCCGGAGCAATCCGGCTCTACTCGTCTCCTATGGTGCCCCCCAACCACGCCTTCGACTACGACTTACTGGTGATCGGTTCCGGTCCCGCCGGTCAGCGAGCAGCCATCCAGGCCGCTAAGCTCCAGAAACGGGTCGTTCTGGTCGAGAAAAAGAGCGTCCTGGGCGGCGTCTCGGTCAACACGGGCACAATCCCGTCAAAAACCCTACGTGAAGCGGTCCTCGACCTGTCCGGATACCGGTCGAAGGAGTTCTACGGGCTCTCCTACTCCGTCAAGCAGCGGATCACCATGCAGGACCTGCTGCAGCGTGTTGACACCGTCATCCGGCACGAAATCGATGTCACCCGCGCCCAACTGCTGCGCAACCGCGTCGAAGTCGTCAGCGCCACCGCTTCGTTCGTCGACCCGCACACCATCCGACTGGAGTATGTCGAAGGCGGCGGCCAGCGCCTGCTCACCGCCGACAAGATCATCGTCGCCGTCGGTACTGAAGCCACGCGGGATCCTCACATTCCCTTCGACGGCCACCGGGTGCTGACCAGCGACGACATCCTGGTCCTCACCGAACTACCCCGCACACTCACCGTCATCGGCGCCGGCGTGATTGGCTGCGAGTATGCCTCGATGTTCGCGGCCCTGGGCGTCCGCGTCACTCTCGTCGACAAACGCCCTCGCCTGCTGCCCTTCGTCGACTGCGAGATCATCGACACCCTGGCCTACCACCTGCGCGAGAACCGCGTCACATTACGCCTGGGTGAGAACGTCCACGGCATTGAGATGATCGAAGACGAATCCGGCGAGCGCGTCCGCATCGTGCTCGACAGCGGCAAGCAGATCGTCACGGAAAAGGCCCTCTACTCCATCGGCCGCACCGGCAACACCGGCCGGATCCATCCCGAGGCCTCGGGTCTCAGCGTCGACGACCGGGGCCGCATCACGGTGGATGCCAACTACCAGACCAACGTCCCCAACATCTATGCCGTCGGTGACGTCATCGGCTTCCCCAGCCTCTCGTCCACCTCGATGGAGCAAGGCCGACTGGCCGCCTGCCATGCCTTCGGCGTCCAGGCGAGCAGCGTGCCGGACCTCTTCCCTTACGGCATTTACACCATTCCCGAGATTTCGATGGTCGGCAAGAACGAAGAGGAACTCACGCAGGCCGGCATCCCCTATGAGGTCGGCAAGGCGCGTTACCGCGAGATTGCCCGGGGTCAGATCGTCGGCGACACCACAGGGTTGCTCAAGCTCCTGTTCCACTTCGAAACCCGCCAACTGCTGGGGGTTCACATTATCGGCGAGGGCGCCAGTGAGCTGATTCACATCGGCCAGGCCGTGCTCGCCTATGGCGGCAAGGTCGACTACTTCGTCAATACGGTTTTCAACTACCCCACCCTGGCGGAGTGCTACAAAACGGCAGCCTTCGACGGCGTCAATCGCATCGGCGGCGGCGCTGACCTTACGACGCCGGCCAAGCCCTCCGATTGATCACTGCTGCTGCATCTGTTCCTGTTGACGCAGTAGATCCTCGGGCGTATTCAGGTCGCGCTCGACCTCCGCGTCCCACTCGGTGACCATCTCGGCCAGTTCGGGCGGCAATTCTTCACAGGCATTCACGCCCACGGCCACCGTCAGCTTTGAATCGGCCTTCCCCTTCAACACGCCCCGCGTCGGAGGAACGTCGGCGTAGTCGCGCCCGATGGCGGTGCGGACGTGCCGTTCACCGGCAATGAGGTCGTTGGTAGGATCGAACCCAATCCAGCCGAGGGAGGGCAGGTAGGCCTCCACCCAGGCGTGCGTCGCCCCGTCCGACGACCGGTCGCGATCCTCGGCCCGATGGAACAGATAACCGCTGACGTAGCGCGCCGGAATGCCCAATTGCCGCAGCACCGCGATCATGATGTGCGACATGTCCTGGCACACACCCTTACGCTGCGACAGCGCTTCGTCGATGGGCGAATCCACCCGCGTCGAATGCGGTACATATTCCAGGGACTTGTACAACAGCGTGTTGATCTCGCGCACCACCATCAACGGGTCGTCCCGCCGTGCAATGTCTAGCTCCCGCATGAAGGACTCAAGCAGTTCGGAAGGCTTCGCGTAAGTGCTGGGCAGCAGCTTCGGCCAGAAGTCGCCATCGGCCACGGCGGCGTCCAGCTCCATCCAGGCGTCGGGCGAGAGAAAGTGCGGCAGGTCGGGAAACGGCTTCATCTCCACGACACTTTCGGCCGTGATCTGCAGATTGCGGTGCGGTCCGGGGATCCCGAAATGATGGATGGAGTTGCCCAGATGATCGCGGTAGGTGTGGATCTGGGCCTTCGGCGTCACTGTCACCTTGTAGTCGAGACAACGCTGATTTCCCTCGGTGCGCGGATGCATGCGCAGCTCCATCAGGCTTTCGTAGACCGGGTCGCTGTAGGCGAATCGCGTGAGATGTCGGATGCGGTAATACAAGCTCAAGCCTCCAGGGCCGACTCGACGGGATAAGAGATGAACGCTGTGTAGATGCCGGTGTGAATGTCGGTGGTCTGGCGTTTCAGATCGGCCAGCATGCCGTGCAGACCGTTAGCGATGATCTCGTCAATTTGCGCGAAGCTGAGCGCCGACCGCCAGCGGCCCGTCACGCGCTGCACCTTGGCACCGCGCCGGCTGGGCGACACGGCGCTGACGGCGTCCAGGGCCGATTGAACCCGGTCGGCCGAAAACCGGATGGAGTGGGGGAAGGTCTCGTTCAGGACCAGGAACTCGGCCACACGGTCGGGCGCGATGCTGGCCGTATATACCTTGCAGTAGGCCTCAAACGCAGTCGCGCAGCGCAGCAGGCCGATCCATTCCAGATAGTCCGCCGTATCCGGACCCGCGTCGGGCCGCATCGCCGCCTCTCCGGAAAAGTAACGGAAATGAACGTCCACCAGTGTCGACACGGTGAAGGCCCGTTCCAGAAACCGCCCCAGTTGAATGAACCGCCAGCCTTCTCCATGGCCCGAAGTCGAATCGGTCACGCCCTGAAACAGCAGCGAGCCTTCCTTCACGGCCTCCAGGAACTCCCTCGGATCGCCCGTCCACAAATCGTCGTGAGCCGCGTTTCTGACCTCGTGATAGAGCCTATTCAGGTGTTCCCACATCTCCGAGCTGATCTGCTCGCGCACCTGCCGCGCATTGTCCCGTGCCGCGCCGATGCAACTCAGAATCGATACCGGGTTTGTCTGCTCAAAACAGAACAGGTGCAGCAGGCTGTGCGGATCCAACTCCTGCGCCGACGTCTTGTCCATGCCCAGCGACTCCAGCACCCGCGCCCAGCGTCCATAGCTGGCATCCTGGGGCTGCTCGAGTTCGAGGTTCATATGCACGTTGACGACGCGCGCCGTGTGCTCGGCCCGTTCCAGATAGCGCGCCATCCAATAGAGACTGTCCGCGACTCTCGAAAGCATTGTGCCCTTCCTCGGAACTGAGCTTTCAGCATTCAGCTGTCAGCTGTCAGCTAGCAGCTAAACCCACCCGGGCTGATCGCTGACTGCTGATCGCTGAAAGCTAAAATCCCACCAATCCGCAAACGTCCGCCCCCATTCACCTAGTCCGCCAAAACCCACGTATCCTTGCTGCCGCCGCCCTGGGAACTGTTCACCACCAGCGACCCCTTGCGCAGCGCCACACGGGTCAATCCGCCGGGCACGATCGTCACCTTCTCGCCCGAGAGAATGTAAGGCCGCAGATCAATGTGGCGGGGCTCGATGGAGCCGCCCTCGATGAACGTGGGCGCCCGCGACAGCATCAACGTCGGTTGCGAGATGTAGTTGCGCGGGTTCGCCAGGATGCGGGCGCGGAACTCCGCTCGCTCTTCCTTGGTCGAGTGCGGGCCGATCAGCATCCCATACCCGCCGCTTTCGCCCACCGCCTTCACCACCATCTTGTCGAGGTTTTCCAGTGTGTAGTCCCTCGACTCCTTTTCCGCCATCAGGTGCGTCTCGACGTTGTTGATGATCGGATCCTGCCCCAGGTAGTACTTGATGATCCGCGGGACGTACGCATACACGGCCTTGTCGTCCGAAACACCTGTCCCGATGGCGTTGGCCAGCGTCACGTTGCCCGCCCGGTAAGCGTTGAACAATCCGGCCACACCCAGAATCGAGTCCTGCCGGAAGGCCAGCGGGTCGACAAAATCGTCGTCGATGCGGCGATAGATGACGTCCACCCTGCGCAGGCCGGCCGTGGTGCGCATGTACACCGTGTTGTCGTGGACTAGCAGATCGCGCCCTTCCACCAGTTCGATGCCCATCTGGCGCGCCAGATAGGAGTGCTCAAAGTACGCCGAATTGAAGACGCCCGGCGTCAGCAGGACAATCGTCGGATCCGTGCGTCCTTCCGGCGCCAGCGACCGCAGTGTCTCCAGCAGCGCATGGCTGTAGTGGTCGATGGGCCGCACGCGGCATTCCTGCAACTGCGCGGGAAAAACGCGCTTCATCACTTGCCGCGACGTCAGCATGTAGCTCACACCGCTGGGCACTCGCAGATTGTCTTCCAGCACCGCGAACTCGCCCGAGGGCAGGCGGATGAGGTCGGTCCCCATCACCGTGACGTAGTTGTTGCGCGGCACCGGCACACCGCGCATCTCGCGGCGGAAGTGCGGGCAGCTATAGATCAGCTCGCGCGGCACCACCTTGTCGTCCAGGATTCTCTGGTCGTGGTAGATGTCGTGCAGGAACATGTTCAGCGCCGTGATGCGCTGCGTCAGGCCCTGCTCGATGGTCAACCACTCCTTCGCGGTGATGATGCGCGGCAGCAGATCGTGCGGAAAGATCCGCTCGGTGCCTTCGCTGCGTCCATACACCGTAAAGGTGATGCCCTGGTGCAGGAAGCTCAGATCCGCGGCTTGCTTGCGCCGCCGCAACTCCTCGTTCGGCATCTCGAGGATCTTGTCCAGTAGCAGACGGTAGTGCTGTCGCACCTCGCCCTCGCCGGTGAACATCTCGTCGTAGCTCGAGTTCAGCAGGTAGTTGTGAAATGGGGCTGGGAGAACGCTTTCCACCATGTCGTGATAACCCTTACTTCCGCCACAGAGGGTGCGTTCGACAAGGAACGGATAAGCGGGATTGTAGCATGCCGGGCACCTCTCTATCCTGGTTATAGATGAAGAACGTTCTAGCCATCCTCCTGGCCGGCGGCGCCGGCGAGCGGCTGTACCCTCTCACTCGCGACCAGGCCAAACCGGCCGTACCTTTTGGCGGCATCTACCGCATCATCGACTTCACGCTCTCCAACTGCATCAATTCCGGATTGCGCCGTATCTTCTGCCTCACCCAATACAAGTCCCTCGAGCTCACGCGTCACCTGCGCGAGGGCTGGCACCTCTTCTCCGGCGAAATGGGCGAATTCATCGAAGTCATCCCGCCCATGCGCCGCGTTCACTCCGACTGGTATCTCGGCACGGCCGACGCCGTCTATCAGAACCTAGAAAGCATCCTCGTCGAACGGCCTTCCCACGTCATTGTCCTTTCGGCGGATCAGATCTACAAGATGGACTACCGCGAGATGCTCGCCTGGCACGTGCGCTACAACGCCGAGGTCTCCATCGCCACCCTCCAGGTACCCATCCCCGACGCTACCCGCTTCGGCATCGCCGACATCGACCCCGTCACCTACCGCATCCACGATTTCGAGGAGAAGCCGCAACACGGCCATCCAGTTCTGTCCCCCTTCGGCGAGAACATGGTCAGCGCCTCGATGGGCATCTACATCTTCAACACCAATGTCCTGCTGGAGGCCTTGCGCGAGGACGCTGACGACCCGGAATCGTCCCACGACTTCGGCCACAATGTACTGCCAGGCCTGCTGAGCCGCCGCCGCGTCATTGCCTACGACTTCCGCGACCTGAACAACAAACGCGTCCGCTACTGGCGCGACGTCGGCACCATCGATTCCTACTACGAAGCGAACCTCGACCTCGTCAGCGTCCTGCCGGAGTTGAACCTGTACGACACGGCCTGGCCCATCCGCACCCGCATGGAACAGGCTCCACCCGCCAAATTCGTATTTGCCCAGGAGGGCCGCCGGATGGGAGTCGCCACCGACTCCTTCGTCTCTCCAGGCGTCATCGTCAGCGGCGGCCGAGTCCACCGCAGCATCCTTTCGCCCGGTGTGCGCGTCAACAGCTACGCCGACGTCGACCATTCCATTCTGCTGCCCGGCGCCAATGTCGGACGCTACAGCCGGGTGCGGAAAGCGATCCTCGACAGCGGCGTCCAGTTACCCGAGGGTTCGTCGGTCGGAGAGGACCCGGAACGCGACCGCGCCGCGGGCTATCACGTCACCGAAGGCGGCGTCACGGTCGTCTTCCAGCCGCACGACTAGTACCACCGGCACGGAGTCGCCGCCGGTTTCCGCTCGTTCCAGGCGCGATTCGACTACACTGGTTCAATCGCGCTTTGGACCGGCATGCCGCTGCCTCCCATCTACCCGATCGTCGACACCCAAGCCCTGATCCGAAGGGGCCGCAATCCCGTCTTCTTCGCCGAGGCGCTTCTGGAGGGGGGGGCGCGCATCCTCCAGTTCCGGCACAAAGGCCACTACAGCCGGGCCGTCTTCGAGACAGCGAAGCGCCTTTCTTCGCTCTGCACGGCAGCCGGAGCGGCCTTCGTCATCAATGATCGAGCGGATATCGCGGCGCTTCTACAGGCAGGGCTGCACGTCGGCCAGCAGGATCTGCCGCCCGCGCTGGTACGCCGTGTCCTGCCCACCGGCCTGCTGCTGGGCTTCTCCACGCACAACGAACAGCAACTGGTCCAAGGAGATCAGGAACCGGTCGACTACCTGGCCCTCGGGCCCATCTTCGACACCGGCTCCAAACAGAACGCCGATCCCACGGTTGGATTGGAACGATTGTCCAGCGCGCGCCGTCTGACTACGAAACCCCTGGTGGCCATTGGAGGCATCACCCTCGAAACCGCCCGTTCCGTGTGGAACTCGGGCGCTGACTCCATCGCCGTGATCGGCGACCTTATGCCTGAGGAGATTACCAAGATGACCGTCCGGGAGCGAATGGAAGCATGGCTGAAACTGAAGTAAAGGCACCAGCACTCGTAAAGGGCCTGGGGCTGCTCGACGCCACTACCCTGGTCATGGGATCCATGATCGGTAGTGGCGTTTTTATTGTCGCCGCCGATATCTCCCGTCAGGTGCAGTCACCCGGCCTCATGATGCTGACGTGGGTGATCACCGCCGTGCTCACCATCATCGCGGCCCTCAGCTACGGCGAACTCTCCGCCGCCATGCCCCAGGCCGGCGGTCAATACATCTATTTGCGCGAGGCCTTCGGGCCGCTCTACGGCTTCCTCTACGGCTGGACGTTCTTCACGGTGATCGAAACCGGCACCATCGCCGCCGTCGCCGTGGCCTTCGCCAAGTTCACCGGCGTCCTGGTGCCTGCCGTCTCCACCTCCAACTGGCTCTTCAAAATCGGCCCCGTCGGCCTAAATACCCAGATGATCGTCGCCATCTCGGTCATAGTCCTGCTCACGTGGGTGAATACCAAGGGCCTGCGCGCCGGCGCCATTCTTCAAAACGTCTTCACCATCGCGAAAGTGGGCGCGCTGCTGGGCTTCATCGCCCTCGGCGTGATGGCGGGCCGGCGGCCGGACGCGATCGGCGCAAACTTCACCGACTTCTGGCGGACCTCGGGTTCCCCTTGGGACATCGTCCGCGTGTTGGGCGTCGCCATGGTCGGCGCGCTCTTCTCTTCCGACTCCTGGCACCTGGTCACGCTGGCCGCCGGCGAAATCCGCAACCCGAAGCGCGACCTGCCCCTCTCGCTCGCCCTGGGCGTGGGCGTGGTGAGCATCCTTTATATGGGCTGCAATCTGGTTTACCTGATGGCCCTGCCGCTCAACGCCATCATGAACGCCCCGGAAGACCGCGTCGCCACGGCGGTGATCTCGCAGATCATGGGCCCCGTCGCCACCCAGGTGATGGCCGTGGCCGTCATGATCTCCACCTTCGGCTGCATCAACGGCCAGGTGTTGTGCGGCGCCCGTGTCTACTACGCCATGGCCGGTGACGGTCTCTTCTTCAAGGCCGTCAAACGAGTCGACCCCGTCCACCACACGCCATACGTGTCACTCTGGGTTCAGTGCTTGTGGGCCTGCATGCTCACGCTAACCGGCCGTTACAACGATCTCCTCGACTATGTTATCTTCGCTGTTTTGCTTTTCTACGTTCTGACGATCGTGGGTTTGTTCGTGCTCCGCCGCACCCGGCCCACGATGGAACGCCCTTACCGGGCCATTGGTTATCCGCTGCTGCCGGCCCTGTATATCGTCGCCGGCAGCGTGATTGAAGGTTTGCTGCTGATTTATAAGCCTAACTACACTTGGCCCGGGTTGATTCTCGTGCTGTTGGGCATCCCCGTCTACTTCCTGTGGAAGAGACAAAGCGTGGAAGGCTGAGCCGCCGCTAGTCCGGCGCGCCGCCCGGCCGAGTTTGCAGGAAAGAATTGAGAGGTTCATCGCATGAGTTTATTCGCGACCAAGTCCATTGAACGGTTGCTGGAGGAGTCCGAGGGCAAGGGCGGGCATTCGCTCACACGCACCCTCGGCGCCGGCCAACTGGTGGCGCTCGGCATCGGCGCCATCATCGGTGCCGGCATCTTCACCCTCACCGGGGTCGCCGCCGCCCACCACGCCGGGCCGGCTATCGTCTACTCCTTCATCCTCGCGGCCATCGGCTGCGCCTTCGCCGGACTCTGCTACAGCGAGTTCTCCACCATGATCCCCATCGCCGGCAGCGCGTACACTTACGCCTACGCCACGATGGGCGAACTGCTGGCCTGGATCATTGGCTGGGCCCTGGTGTTGGAATACGCCGTCGGCGCCGCCACCGTCTCAGTCAGTTGGTCGGGCACCGTCGATTCCATCTTCAAGTCCTTCGGTATCCACCTGCCCCAATCGCTCATCGCCTCGCCGTGGGATCCCAACCCTGGCATCATGAACCTGCCGGCCGTCTTCATCCTGATGGTCATCTCCACCATCCTGATCATCGGCATTCAGGAGTCGGCCCGCTTCAACGCCACCATCGTCGTGGTCAAAGTGGCCGTCGTGATCCTCTTCATCGGCCTCGGCTACTTCTTCATCAACCACGACAACTACGTCCCCTTCCTGCCCGAGAACACCAGCGGCAAGTTCGGCGAGTTCGGTGTGACAGGCGTGCTGGCGGCGGCCGGACAGATCTTCTTCGCCTACATCGGGTTCGATGCCGTCTCCACGGCCGCCCAGGAGGCCAAGAACCCCAAGCGCGACATGCCCATCGGCATCGTCGGCTCGCTGATCGTCTGCACGATCCTCTACATCCTGTACGCGCTGGTGCTCACCGGCGTCGTGAACTACAAGGACCTGAACGTCACCGCCCCGCTCGCCGTCGCCGTCGACGCCATGAAGTACGGCTGGCTCGGCTTCGTCATGAAGCTTGGGTCGCTGGCCGGCCTCACCTCGGTGATGCTCGTCATGCTCCTCGGTCAGAGCCGCGTGTTCTACTCGATGTCCCGCGATGGTCTGCTGCCCGGCGTCTTCTCCGAAGTCCACCCCAAGTTCCACACGCCCTGGAAGTCGAACCTGATGCTGCTGGTCGGTGTCGCCCTGCTCGGCGCCTTCACGCCCATCGCCCAGCTCGGCAACCTCACCAGCATCGGCACCCTCTGCGCCTTTGTCCTGGTCTGCATCGCCGTCATCATCATGCGCCGCACGCGCCCCGATCTGCCCCGCCCGTTCAAGACCCCGCTGGTGCCGTTCGTCCCCATCCTCGGCGTCGGCTTCAACCTGCTGCTGATGTTCAGCCTCGACTCGCTCACAAAGATCGCGTTCGTCATCTGGATGGTCATTGGTCTGGTCATCTACTTCACCTACAGCAAGTCCCGCAGCCACCTGCAACTTTCACTCCTCGGGAAGAAGTAAACTACCGCAGTGACACGCAGACAGTTGCTGAGAAGGGCCGCACTCCTGGGTGCGGCCCTCCCCCTCACCGCCCACCCCGGAGGCCCAGCACTCCTGGTCGAGCCCAGTGAGTTCGACACCCTGCAACCGTCCCCGGCATTGAAGACCGCCCGCGAAGCCTGCATCGCCAAAGGTCCCTGGAGCGTCACCTACTCGCGGCCCAACAAGCTCAGCGAGGCCGGCCTCCATGACTTTTTCAGCGAAGGCCCTTACTGGTGGCCCGACCCCAGGAATCCCAACGGCCCCTACATCCGCAAGGACGGCAAGGTCAATCACGAGCGATTCACCGACAACGACCTCCACCTGGGCCTGATGAGCAATGCCGTCCTCACGCTGGCCCTTTCCGCCGCTTTGAACAAGGACGAGGAGGCCGCCGCCCGCGCCTGGCGCCTGCTCGACATCTGGTTCCTGCAGCCGGACACCTATATGAACCCGAACCTGGAGTTCGGCCAGGCCATCCGAGGCATCACCACCGGCCGCGGCATCGGCATCATTGACACCCGCCCCCTCATCTGGTGCGCGCAAGGCATCGCCCTGCTGGAACGTTGCAATCCCAACCCCAAGCTCTCGGAAGGGCTGCGCCGCTGGTTTTCCGACTACGTTCAGTGGCTCACCGTCAGCACCAAGGGACTGGAGGAGCGTGACAACGGCAACAACCACTCCACCTGGTGGGCCACCCAGGTCGCGGCCTACTCCATCTACTGCGGCGACGAGAAATCGGAGCTGGCCGCCTACGACCTCTGCCGCACCAGGCTCATCCCCAACCAACTGCGCCCAGACGGCAGCGCCCCGGCCGAAGAGGCGCGCACACGCTCGCTGAGCTACTCCATCATGAATCTCGACGGCTTCACGCTGCTCTGCCGCCTGGCCAAACGGCGCGGCATGGATCTCTGGAACTTCAAGACACCCGACGGCGCGGGTGTGCTCACTTCCGTCGAATACCTCGCCCCCTACGTCGCTGCCCCATCCACCTGGAAAAAGACGCAAATCCTGCCGTTCACCCGAAACCACAGCTACTTCCTGGGCCTCGCGGGCATCGCCGCCAACCGGCGTGCCTGGGTGGATCTCCAGCTCAGGACCGGCAATCCCGGCGGCGCCTGGGGCCTGCTCTTCGATATGCTGCTGAAACAATGGCTCGCGCGCGCCTGATCGAACTGGATTGGCCCGAATACGGCCTCGCGGCGGAGCCCCCCTCCTGGCGCCAGCCGCTCGCTGTCTACCGCCGTCGTCTCGCCGTCGTCGAGGAAACCATGGCGCGCGAAGGCCTCACCCACCTGGCCGTCTACGGCGACCGCGAGCACTTCGCCAACCTCGCCTGGCTCACTGGCTTCGACCCGCGCTTCGAAGAGGCGCTCTGCTTCGTCCGGCCCGGCGCCAAACCCATCTTGCTCGCCGGCAATGAGTGCCTCGGCTACCTGCCCGCCTCGCCCCCCGTGGCGGCCGGAGATGTCGAAGTCCGGCGCTTCCCGCCGTTTTCCCTGGCCGATCAGCCCACTGAGCCGGCGGCTCTCCTCGACGGCCTGGACCTCGATGCGCACTGCAAGGTCGGCGTCGCCGGCTGGAAGACCTACGGCCAGCCCAACTCCATCGATGCGCCGTCCTATCTGGTCGACGAGCTCCGCTTCGCCGCCGGCTATGAGAACGTCGTGAACGCCGCTCACCTGTTCATCGATGCCCGCAACGGACTGCGCACCACAGCCGAGCCCGGTGAAATCGCCTTCTTCGAGTGGACCAATGGATTGGCGTCCGAGGGCATGCGCCGCGTGATCCACGCCATCCAACCGGGAGCGCTCGACTACGATCTCCTCGAACACGCCCGCTACAACGGTGTCCCTCTCGCCTGCCACATGACCCTGAAGTGCGGTGCCAACCGCGTCAGCCTCGCCAGCGCCCGCGGCGAGCGCGTGACGCTCGGCGGCCGCTTCTCCTGTGGAATCTCTTACTGGGGCTCGAACATCTGCCGCTGCGGCTGGGTCGCTGCCGGCGCCCAGGACCTCCCGCCCGAGGCCGAAGGGTATCTCGACAACTTCGCCGTCCCGTACTTCGAGGCCATGGCTGCCTGGTTTGGAGCCCTGCGCATCGGCGCGCCGGGCGATGCGTTGCACCAGGCCATCCACAGCCGCCTGCCGCAAGAGACGTTTCACATATTCCTGAACGCCGGCCATCTCATTCACCTCGACGAGTGGGTGTGTTCCCCGGTCTGGGCAGGCTCGACGGTGCCGCTGCGATCCGGGATGGTCATCGAGTCGGATGTGATCCCGTCGCACCCGCACTACTACTCGTCCCGCATGGAGGATGGGTACGTTCTGGCCGACCGCGCCCTCCAGGATGAACTGCGCAAGCTGCACCCCGGCGTGCTGGACCGCTGCCTCGCCCGCAGGGAGTTCCTGCGGACCAGGTTGGGCTTGCCTCTCCACGACGACGTGTTGCCGCTGAGCAATGTCGCCGGCCTGGTCGCGCCCTATCTCCTGTCGCCGCATCAAGTACTTTCTCTGGCGGGCTAGGGCGATTCCTGGCGCTGACCACGCCCACCGCTGCGCTATGCTGGGGCCATGCATCGCAGACTCTGGACTCTGGCGCTGGCCGCCGCCCTGGCAAGTCCCGCGGCGTTTTCCGCCGACAAGCCGAACCTGACCGGCACCTGGAACCTCAACGTCCAGAAGAGCGAGTTCGGACCCAGCCCGGGGCCGGATAAGTTCGTCCGCAAGATCGAACACAAAGACCCCGAACTGAAGATGACGACCATCCAGGCCTTCCAGGGCCAGGAGCGGACCAACGACGTCGTCTACACCATCGACGGCACCGAGCACACCGTGAAGTCCGGCCAGGCCGAAGCCCAGATCACGGCCACATGGAAGGGCAACGTTCTGGAAGTGAAGTCGGTCCGCAATGTTCAGGGGAACGAGATCGTGGCCGTAGAGACCTGGACCCTGGCGGAGGATGGCAAGACCCTCTCCACGGTCAGCCACATCAAGGCGCCCATGGGCGAGTTGGACCTCAAGTTCCTCTTCGAGAAGGAGTAGTCGTCCGCTCCATCGCCTGGTTGACCCGTCGGGCAAGCCACTTCGCAAAGGGAGTTGGCGAGCCGGTCGCACCGGGCCATCACAAGTCAATTCTGCCGTGCCAGCGCAAGTCTATTCTGCGGACCCTCGCCTCGACCAACCTCACACCGCCCTCTGATCCCGTATTCCTGACGCGCGGGGCAGGATACGCTAATCTCTAAAGTCATGACCTCCTCGGCCCGCGCGTTCAGCGCGCTGGAACGGCCCGATCACCGTTTCAAGTTCTTCGACAGTCTTGTCGTCATCTTCGTCACCATCCTGCTGATCTCCAACCTGATTGGCCCCAAGATCTGCGCCGTCGGCCCCTTCCGCATCAGCGGCGCCCAACTGCTCTTTCCCATCACGTACATCTTTGGCGACGTCTTCACCGAGGTCTACGGCTATGCCGGGTCCCGCCGGGCCATCTGGCTTGGCTTCTTCGGCTCCGCCCTCATGGCCTTCATGGGGATGGTCGTAGTCTGGCTACCGCCCGCTCCGGACTTCAAGGACCAGGCCGCCTTCGCCACCGTCTTCGGAGCCGTCCCGCGCATGATCGCCGCCAGCCTCTGCGCCTACTGGGCCGGCGAGTTCGCTAACTCCTTTGTCATGGCCAAGATGAAGGTCTGGACGCAGGGCAAAGCCCTCTGGATGCGCACCATCGGCTCCACCGTCGTCGGCCAGTTCGTCGACTCCGTCGTCATCATGACCCTGGCATTCGGATTCAAGGAGTCCTGGGGCACCATAATTAACTTGATCTTCTCCGGTTACCTTGGCAAGGTACTCTATGAAGTAGTTGCAACGCCGGCCACCTATATGGTGGTTAATGGACTGAAGCGTCTGGAAGGTGTGGATGTCTATGACACCGACACGAACTTCAGCCCCTTCGCCAAGGGGTCCCAGGGGGAGAGGTTTGTGGCGATCGGGACACAGCCGGAATCGAGCACAGCCGACTGAAACCGCAAACCGCGTTGGTACGTCAGCATCTTTGATTTGCGTTAAAATGTGGGTGGTGTCGGTCCTGGGTGTCTCCCCCTGGAATCGGACGCCACGGTCCCTGGAAGGTGAGCCGCCCTGGAAAGCGCTGTGAAGCTTATGAAGAGCAAAGAACTGGTCTCCGTCTTCCTCACCGGAACGCTGATGATCTGCCCGACCATGCCGTTGGCCGCGCAGAAGAAGAAGCAGGATTCCGCCGCCCGCGAAACCGTCGCCAAGCCCCAATCCGAACGAGAAAAGCGGAAAGCTGAGGAGCGGCTCAAGAAAGAGCTGATGACTCCCTACCGCAAGTGGCTCAACGAAGACGTCATCTACATCATCACGGACGAAGAGAAGAAAGCCTTTTCCCGCCTCGCCACCGACGAGGAGCGTGAGCAGTTCATTGAACAGTTCTGGCTGCGCCGCGATCCCACACCAGACACCCAGGAGAACGAATACAAGGAAGAACACTACCGCCGCATCGCCTATGCCAACGAGCGGTATGCTTCCGGTATTCCCGGTTGGAAGACTGACCGTGGTCAGATCTACATCACCTTTGGCCCGCCCGACGAAATCGAATCCCACCCCTCCGGCGGCACCTATGAGCGCCCGTATGAAGAGGGCGGCGGCACAACTTCCACCTACCCGTTCGAGAAATGGCGCTACCGCTACCTGGCCAACGTCGGCAGCGGCACGGACATTAATATTGAATTCGTCGACAAAACCATGACCGGCGAATACCGCATGACCATGGACCCGTCCGAGAAGGACGCCCTCCTCATGGTCCCCGGCGCCGGCCTCACGATGATGGAACAGATGGGCTTGGCCAGCAAGGACGACCGCTTCAACCGCACTGACGGCACCCGCCTTGGCACCGGCAATCAGCCCCTGCCCGCCCGCATGAACCAGTTTGAGCGCCTGCAGCAGTTTGCCGACCTCCAGAAGGCACCCAAGGTCAAATTCACCGACCTCGAGGCCCAGGTGAACTCGCGCATCATGTTCAACCTGCTGCCCATGCAGGCGCGCGCCGATTTCTTCCCCACCACCAGTTCCACGGTGATGACCAACATCACGCTCCAGTTCAATCGCAAGGACCTGCAGTTCAAGCAGGACGGCGCGGTGAGCAAGGGCGTCGTCAACATCTACGCCCGCATCACCTCGATGGCCCGCCGCGTCGTCAATGTATTTGAAGATGTGGTGTCGATCGACCTGCCCACCGAGATGCTGCAGGAAGCCAGCAAGGGCTCATCCATCTACCAGAAGTCCGTTCCGCTGCCGCCCGGCCAATACCGCCTGAACGTCGTGGCCAAGGACGTTGTCGGCGGCAACATGAATAACTACGAGATGTCGCTGCTCGTGCCGCGCATGGAAGACGACAAGCTGTTCGCCAGTTCGCTCGTTCTGGCTGATGTCTTGGAGAAAGTCCCCACGCGCAACATCGGCATGGGCCAGTTCGTCATCGGCTCCTCCAAGGTTCGCCCCCGCATGGGCGACAACTTCAAGGGCAACGAGAAGATGGGCATCTACGTGAAGCTCTACAACTTCCAGGCCGACGAAAAGACCAACAAGCCGGAAGGCACCGTCGAATACGAGATCGTGAAGACCAGCGACAACTCCAAAGTGCTTGAATTCACAGAGGATGTGGCTGGTATCGAGGGTTCGGCCTCGCAAATGACCATTGAGAAGATGCTGCCGCTCGACAACCTGAAGTTGGCTCCCGGGCAGTACACGCTCCGTTTGAAGGTGACCGACAAGCTGAGGAATCAATCCTTGACCCAGTCGGCCCAGTTCTCTATAACATAAGAGGTTGTACTGAAGAGGCGAACGGGCACGAGGAGGCCCGCCAACTCCGGATGATTCGCACCACCGGCGTTGTTTTCTTAGCCGTCCTTTGCGGCGGAGCCGGAACGCTCTCAGGAGCCGAACTCATCATGTTCGGGTCCATTGGGGGACAGGTGCGTAACGGGGCCGGCGTCGGTCAGATGGGTGCGTCCGTATCCCTTCTGAACCGCTATGAGCGCGTGGTCCAGCGCGTTCTCACCACGCCCGACGGCCGTTTCCGCTTCACCGCTCTCACGCCCGACAACTACAGCATCCGGGTCTCGCTCAACACTTTCGTCCCCGCCATGCGGAACAACATCCCGGTGCGGGCAGGGGTCGAGAGCTTCCTCAACATCCAGCTCGCGACCCTGTTCAGCTCCATCGAACTGGTCTATACGAACCCAAGCCAGACCGGCCTGCTCAGCGACGATTGGAAATGGGCACTGCGCAGTTCGACGGCCACACGGCCCGTACTGCGCCTCACCGATCCCTGGCTCAACGGCTCCACCACTCCGCGCCCGAACTCTCCGTTCTCCTCCACATCCGGCATGGTCCGCGTGTCGGCCGGAGACCAGGGCATCTCATCCTCGCTCGGATCCGAAGCCGACCTCGGCACCGCGTTCGCCCTCGCCACTTCCCTCTTCGGCAGCAATGTAGTTCGTTTCAGCGGCAATTTCGGCTACGCCTCCGGTTCCAACACGCCCACCACCGGCTTCCGGACCAGCTATAGCCGGAGCAACGACGCCACGGTTTCGCCGAATGTCGAGCTCACCGTCCGGCAGGCGGCCATCCGCCAACGGGCCGGTCAGAGCTTCTTCTCAGGACAGGGCAACAACCAGGCGGTGCCGATGTTGCGCACGATGTCAGTGAAGGTGGGCGAGAAGATGAACATCGCCGACCTCCTCACCCTGGAGTACGGCGCGGTTCTCGAATCCGTGGTGTTCATCGAACACCTGAACCTGTTCAGCCCCTTCGCCCGGCTCACCTATGACATGGGCCCATTGGGTCAGTTGCAGGCCGGCTTCTCCAGCGGAGCCCCAGCCCTCGACCTCATCGCCCACAGCCGCGAAGGCGCCGACCAGGAGTCCCTGCTGGGCTTGGCCATGTTCCCCCGCGTCTCCCTGAATGGGGGACGCGCCCGCGTCCAGCGCAACGAAACATTTGAGCTCGGTTACCGCCGCGCCGCCGGCTCCCGCACCTACGCAGCCTCTGTATACCAGGATTTCGTTCGCGACGCCGCCGTGACCTTCGATTCCACCAACAATGCGTTTGGCGACGGCGATCGTCTGCCCGATCTCGCGTCCAACAGTTCCGTCTTCAACATGGGGAACTACAAGACCATCGGGTACTCCGGTTCGGTCAGCCAGAGCTTCCACGATAACTGGAGCGCCACCGTGACGGCCGGCGCCACGGGCATGATGAGCCCGGGAGCCAGGACGCTGGAGTCGAACTCCGGCGCCGAACTCAGGCACACCATGCGGCCCGTGCGCAAAGCCTGGGCCTCCGCTCGTGTCATGGGCCAGATGCCGGTTTCCGGCACCCGCGTGTCCGCAGCCTATGTCTGGACACCAGAAGGCACTCTCGGACCGACGCACGGCTACCTGACACAGGCCAATTCCCCGCAGATGGGGCTGAACTTCCAGGTCCGGCAGCCAATTCCAGCCGTGGGTGGCCTCCCGGGCCGCCTGGAGATGAATGCCGAGCTCTGCAACCTGCTGGCCCAGGGCTATGTGCCCATCACGAGCGCCGACGGCAGCATGCTGCTGTTGATTCAGTTCCCGCGTACCATCCGTGGCGGCGTCAGCTTCATCTTCTAGCCGCGAATCCCCGCAAACACCGTAAGTCGGAGCCGCGATCGTAAGAGAGCGGTAGTGCGGTCCCGCGCCTCACCAGCGCGGCAGAACCCGTTGCCACGCCGGATCCACGTGCTTCCGCATCTCGGCCGCGTCGTCCCGCTTGCGATAAGGCAGGTTGTTGTACCGCTCTTCCAGCCGCGCCACCTGATCCATGTCGAGCTCCACACCCAAGCCCGGTTTGTCCGAGATCACCACGGCCCCTTCCACGAACTTCACGCGGCCGCCCACCAGCACCTCGTCCTGCTCGCTCTGCCATGGATAGTGCGTATCGCAGGCAAAGTGCATCCCTGGCGACACACAACACGCATGCGCCATGATCATCATGCTCACGCCCAGGTGGTTATTCGAATGCATCGACACGCCCACGCCCAGGGCGTCGCAGAGGTCGGAGAGCCGCTGAACATTCCGGATGCCGCCCCAGTAGTGCGGATCGGACAATACCACCTGGACGGCGTCCGTCCGCCAGGCTGGCACCACGTCATCCAGTCCGGTCACCGCGACGTTCGAAGCCAATGGCGTATCAATCCCCTCGGCCAGCAGTCTCTTGCGGACCTCGGCCATGCCCTCCATCGACGCCGTCGGATCTTCTAGATATCCGCCGCCCGAAAGTTCCTCGCGCAGCGACCGGCCTACATGCACCGAAGTCTCGACGGACCATGCGCAGTTGGGATCGATTCGCAGTGGGTACGTCGGCCCGAACTCGCGCCGTAGCGCCCGGATCGTCTCGATCTCGATCTCCGGGTCCAGCACGCCGCCCTTCAGCTTGATCTCTTTGTATCCGTACTTCTCAATCATCTGGCGGCACTGCCGCACCATCGTCTCGGGCGACAGGCATTCACCATACTCGTCCTCGCGAACATCGGCGCCTTCCCCGCCCCCGCCCGCGTGTTTGTAAAACAGGTACGCCGAGAACGGCGCCGCATCGCGCGCACGCCCGCCCAGCAGATCGCACACCGGCTTACCGACGGCCTTGCCGATGATGTCGAGACAGGCCGCTTCCACGGCGGCAAACGCCCGAGTCCGGGCATCGCGAGGATTCTCGCCCGGCACCATCCAGGTCTGCGACCGGTCGCCGCTCGTGTCCGGCTTGCCCCAGTTCGACCACAGGGCGTGCAACTGGAAAGGATCCATGCCCACGACCATGGGTCGGATGGCGTTCAAGGCGGCAATGGAGCCGTCGCCGCCATGTGCCTCGGCCACACCGCTGATGCCGTCATCGGTGTTCAGAATCAGGATGGTACGTAGGGCGTAAGGGGAATGAAGGCCGTAGGAGCTTCGGATGGGAGGGTCGGCGACAGCGACAGGATGGATGGAGAAAGAACTGATGCGCACGGAGTGAGCGTATCACGCCGTGCGCATGGAATTGTATGGGGGTAGACCGGCGCCATCAGCCGGTCTCGAAAAGGCGGGAGAACCCTACTTACGCATGCCCGTATTCGGGCTTTTCAGCCGCAACTGGCGCAGCTTGCGCTTGGTGCGCTTCGGCTTCGTGATGATGAACGTGCCGCTGCCCAGATATTCGGCCTGATACAGATTTTCTTTGACTTTTTCCGCCAAGGGAACCTCCAAGATCGTTGACTAAACACCTCATTGTACCGCAACACGCTACCCTGAAAGAGGATGGGGTCTGGCACATTCCGCGCGCTGCGACACCGTAACTTCCGTCTCTATGCCGGCGGCATGACCGTGTCGCTCGCGGGCACGTGGATGCAGCAGCTCGCCCAAAGCTGGCTCGTCTACCGCCTCACTCACTCCGAGTGGATGCTCGGGCTCACCTGGTTCTTCGCCAACATCCCCATTCTCCTGTTGAGCCCCATCACGGGACTCGTGGCCGACCGCTATCCCCGCCGTCGCATCGTCCTCTACGCCCAGACTGCCGCCATGGTCCAGGCCGTCGTCCTGGCCGCTCTGACTCTCACCGGCCGCATCCAGGTCTGGCACGTGCTGGCCCTGGCCTCCGTTCTGGGTATCGCCAGCGCCTTTGACATCCCCGGCCGCCAGGCGTTGTTCGTCCACCTTGTGGGGAAAGAGGACCTGGTCAACGCCATCAGCCTGAACTCGGCCGTCTTCAACTCCGCGCGCGTGATCGGGCCGCCCATTGCCGGTTTTGTGGTGGCCGCTGTCGGCGAAGGAATGTGTTTTGCTTTCAACGCCTTCAGCTTTCTAGCCGTCATCTTCAGCCTCATCGCGATGGATGTTGTGGAGCCCCCGCCTCAAGGGCCCGCCGAAACACCGTTGGAACGCCTCCGCCAGGGGTTCCGCTACGCCTGGGGGACCAAAGCCATCCGGACCCTGCTCATCACCGCCGGCGCCGCCAGCCTGGCAGCCGCACCCGCCTCCGCCCTCGCGCCTGTCTTCGCCGCCGAGGTCTTTCATCGCGGGGCCGAAGGGCTGGGCCTGCTCAGCGGAGCCCTGGGCGTCGGCGCGATCCTCGGTACGCTCAGCCTCGCCGGCCGCCATGGCGCCCGCGGGCTCCACTGGGTGATCCTGATTTCCACCCTCGGGATGGGTGGCGGCTTTATCATCTATGCCTGGTCCAGTTCCTTCCCTCTCTCGCTGCTGGTGATGGTGTTCCTTGGCACCGTCATCTTCCGCCAGAACGCCGCCAACAACACGGCCATCCAGACCCATGTCGAGGATCACTTTCGCGGACGCGTCATGGGTCTTTATTCGATGATGGTGATAGGCATGCTGCCGGTGGGCAGCCTGCTGTCCGGAGCCATGGCCTCGGCCATCGGCTCCCGCTGGACCACTTGTATCGGCGGATTCGCGAGTCTCTTCGCCGCGGCTTTCGTCTATCTGAATAGGAGGACTCTCCAATCTTGGCTCGATCTCTGATGCTCACCGCCGTGCTTGTGCTGCCGTTCCTGGGCCGGGCTGGCGCACAGGTGCCCGATGCCGCGCAGATTCAACGGGTTACCACCGAGATCGCCGACATCACCGGCCTCGCCGTGAAGCACCCCGTCCCGTGCGAGACCATCTCACGGGCCGGCTGGAAGAAGTGGGTGCAGGACGAGATCCAGGCCAGCGTGAAACCGGGCGAAATCCGCTCCGAGGAGCTACTGCTCAAGAAGCTGGGTCTGGTGCCGGAGAACTTCGACCTGAAGTCCGCCACCGTCGACCTATTGGGTGAACAGGCCGCCGCCGTCTACGACCACCGACGCAAGAAAATGCTCTTCGTTGACGGCGCCACCGACGACGCCATGGCCGAGGCCGTGCTGGTCCACGAACTGTCGCACGCCGTGGCCGACCAGCACTTCGACATGAAGCGCTTCCTCGAAAAGGGGCCCAAGTCGGACGAGGCCCAGTCGGCGCGCATGGCCGTTGTCGAAGGCCAGGCGATGTGGATCATGGTGGAATCGCAGCTTCGGAAAATGGGCCAGAGTCTCAAGACCAGCCCCAGCACTCTCAACATGATGCTGCCGGCGATGGGCCAGATGGCCGCCGAGACCTACCCGATCTTCAATAGCGCGCCGCTGTACCTGCGCGAGACGCTGCTGTTCCCCTATTCCGGCGGGATGATGTTCCAGCAGGCGATCTTCGCCAAGTCGGGCAAGGAGTCGTTTGCCGAGATCCTGCGCAAACCACCGGTCACCACCCAGCAGATTCTGCACCCGGAACTTTACGTCAAGAATGTCGGCCCCACCCATCCGCCGCTGCCCTCCATCAGGGCGCCCAAGGAGTTCGACCGCCTCACCGATGGCAGCATCGGCGAACTCGACTTCCGCATTCTGCTGCAACAATACACCGGAATCAAGGAAGCTACGGAACAGGCGGAAAAGTGGCGCGGCTGCAACTTCGATCTGCTGGAGAACAAACAGGATAAACACACGGTGCTGCGTTGGGCGGTCGACTGGGATTCGCCCGAATCGGCCCAGCAGTTCCTGCGGCTCTACCGCAAAGTCCTGGCAGGTAAGTGGAAACGACTGCAAGTCTCTGAAGAGAGTGATACTGTACTCGCCGGAACAGGCGACGACGGCTCGTTCCGTCTCGTAGCCACGGGCGCCCGCGTCAGCGGACTGGAAGGGCTGAAACCGGAGCCCGAGCCGGCTCGTCCGCAACTTTAGCCGGTGCGTTATATTGAAAGGCAAGCTGGATTATGATCAACCGTAGAAACTTCATTGGCCTTGGCGCGGCCGCATCCCTCGGCGGCGTGAACCTCTTCGCGGATCTCCAGGTCCCGAAACCCGCGCCGGAACTCGTGATCACTCTCAACAGCGGCGAACTGATCCTGCTGAGCAAACTGAAGGGCAAGGTGGTCGTCCTCGAGTTCCTCCTCACCACCTGTCCCCACTGCCAGCGCTGCTCTTCCGTGATGCAGAAGGTCCTCAACGACATGGGCGGTGAGAAGGAATCCTTCATGGCGCTCGGTTCGGCGGTGAACCCGGACGATCTCACCCAGGCTCGCATGATGATTCCCGAGTACATCTACAAGCTGGGCCTGAAGTTTCCGGTGGGCTACACCAAGCGCGAGATGGCCTATCAATGGCTCGGCGCCGATCCCAACAAGGGCCCCGTCTACTTCCCGCAGCTTGTCTTCATCGACCGCAAGGGCATGATTCGTGCCTACCATCCCGGCACCGACACCAAGTTCTTCGAGAACGAGGAAGCCAACATCCGGCAGGTCGTTGAGGGACTGGTGAAGGAAGGCAAGGGCGCCACACTTCGTTCGCAAGTCAAGAAAGGCTGATGAGGATGCGCATTCTTCCCGCCGTACTCGCCGCCGCGTTATGCCTGCCGCTGGCGGCCGCGGCGGAAACCCTGCCCCGCCCCGCCGGCGAGATCAAGTTCATCGCCCACACGGGCGACTCCATAGTGCTTTCGGCTCTCAAGGGCAAGGTGGTCGTACTCGAGTTCCTGCTCACCACTTGCCCGCACTGCCAGGAGATGGCCCGCAAGCTGTCCCTCCTCCAACGCGAGCTCGGTCCCAAGGGACTTCAGGTTCTTGGGCTGGCCATCGACGAGAACGCTGGCTCGAACCTGGCGAACTTCGTCTCGAAGAGTAGCGCGGCTTTCCCCATCGGCGTTTATGACTACATAAAGTCGCGCACCTACCTCCAGATCCCCGATGTCGTGCGGATGAACATGCCGCACATCGCCATCATCGACCGTAAAGGGCTCATTCAGGTTCATCACGGTGCTGAGGAACCTTGGATGAGCGACCAGGCCGCCGCCGCGAATCTCCGGGCCGACATCACCCGCCTGCTCGGTGAAGGCGGCTCCACACCCAAACCCAAGTCGGCACCCAAGAAGAAGTCCTAGCCCCATGCGCCTCCCAGTCCTTGGCCTCACTCTCGCCGCGACAGTCTTCGCGCAACAGCAGCCGAACACGCTCACCTCGGATGAAAAGAAGCTCGGGTGGGCGCTCCTGTTCGACGGCAAATCGACCAAAGGTTGGACCAAAGCCGGCACCGATGCCTGGACTGTGGAGAACGGCTGCCTCAAGTCGCTATCGAACCCGAAGATCCGCGAAGACTTGCTCACAACGGCGACGTTCGGCGATTTCGTGCTGACCTTCGAATGGAAGGTCGCACCCGGCTCCAACAGTGGCGTGAAGTACAAGATCCAGGACTCGGTCCTGATCGACGCCGCGCAGTTGCCCAACCCGAAGATGCCCTTTGAGCAGCAGGTTGCCTATGAGTTGCAGCATCATTCGGCCCGCGTCGACAAGGTGAAGGCGGGCTCGGGCGCTCAGGTCTACCCGGTGGCCTTTGAGTATCAGGTGATCGACAACCAGCGCCATCCCGACGCTCTGCACAGCCCCTTGAGCCGCGCCGCCTCGCTCTACCGCATGGCGGCCGCCACCAAGGATGCCACCAAGCCCGTGGGCGAGTTCAATCAGGCCAAAATCGTGGTGCGTGGCAAGCACGTGGAGCACTGGCTAAACGGCGTGAAGGTGGTGGATACCGACCTGGACACGGCCGACGTACGCAAGCATATCGAGGAGCGTTGGCCGGCCGGCCACCCGGTACGGGAATTGCTGGAGAAGATGCCGAAACAAACTACGCCGCTCGCGTTGCAGCATCACAACGACGTAGCGTGGTTCCGCAACATCAAGATTCGCCGTCTACCGCCGCCCAACTAAGCTATAATCATAGAGAACTGTGCGCCCGTAGCTCAGCTGGATAGAGCGTTTGCCTCCGGAGCAAAAGGTCAGAGGTTCGAATCCTCTCGGGCGTACCACACAATTCGACGACTTCCGGGCTACTGCAAAGTAGCCTTTTTCATTGGCGGGGGCCGTTCCAGGCCCCCGCATCAATCGGCTTCAGACAGGCGGAGATCCGGCAGCTTCCGGCTGATACAACACTTCAACCACCTGCAACCGGCGCAGTCCGCGCGGCACCGCCCATTCGATGGTGTCCCCGCTGCGGTAGCCCAGCAATGCGGTTCCGATCGGCGCCAGCACCGATAGCGACGACTCGCCGCGGCCCGCCTCACTCGGGTAGACCAGCCGGTAAGTCTTGAACTCGCCGGAATCGAGATCGCGTAGCCTCACCACGGAGTGCATCGTGACGACGTCAGTCGGAAGTTCGCGGACATCCACGATATCGGCGCGGTCCAGTTCTTCCTCCAGCCGCTTCAAATCCTCACGGACGACGGCGTGATCGGCAAGCATGCTGCTAAGCCGCTCGTGGTCTTGTGGCGTCATGAATATGTGTTTTTGCATGGAGAGACTCCAGCCTCTTGAACTGCAGTTCGCTGGCCATCCTCTCCGCCTAAAAACAAAGGACTTCTTCCTTGTAGTGCGACAACCCCTGCCCCAAAACCGCCACAGAGGATGGTTTCGGGCAGCCGGAGTGCGCCACTCTTCAGCCACCCGTTTACAAATGAAAAAGGCCGCCCCGAAGGATGGCCTTTCTCGTCTCTGTATTGCTCCGGCTCTACTTCGCTGCTTGCACAGTCCGCAGCTTCCACACCGTCGTCGTCTTGTACTCCTCGCCCGGCTTCAGCACGGTGCTCGGAAAGTCCGGATGATTCGGCGAATCCGGGTAGTGCTGCGTCTCCAGGCAGAAGGCCGAACGCTGTGCGTAGTGCACGCCGTTCTTGCCGGCCACCGTACCGTCCAGGAAGTTGCCGGTGTAGAACTGCACACCCGGCTCAGTGGTCCACACTTCCAACACCCGGCCCGACGCCGCATCCTCCGCCCGGGCGGCCTGCACCAGACCGCTGCCGGTGCGATTCAGCACGTAGTTATGGTCGTAGCCCTTGCCCAGCATCAACTGCTCGTCCTTGTCGTTGATCCGCGCGCCAATCGCCGTCGGCTTGCGGAAATCAAACGGAGTGCCCGTCACATCCTTTAGTTCGCCGGTGGGAATCAACCCCGCATCCACGGGCGTGAACTTGTCGGCATTCACCTGCATCAACTGATTCAGGATGTCGCCCTTGCCCTCGCCCGCCAGGTTGAAATAGGTGTGATTCGTCAGGTTCAACACCGTCGCTTTGTCCGTCGTGGCCAGGTAGTCGATCTGGATCTCGTCGTTGTTGTTCAGTGTGTAGGTTACGGTGACGTTCAGGGTCCCGGGATACCCTTCCTCGCCGTCCTTGCTCGTGTACGTCAGTGTCACCTTCCCAACACCACCGACGTCTTCGGCCCGTCCGCTCCAAACCACCCGGTCGAAGCCCACCAAGCCGCCGTGCAGGCTGTTCTCGCCGTTGTTCTTGGCCAGCGTATACTCCTTGCCGTCCAGCTTGAACTTACCCTTCGCGATGCGGTTCCCATAGCGCCCCACAATCGCCCCGAAGTAAGGATTCGCCCCCTCATAGCCCTTGGCGGTCTCGAAGCCGAGCGTAATGTCGGCGACATTCCCGTGGGCATCGGGCGTCTTCAATGCCACCACGCGGGCACCGTAGTTCGTCACCGATAGCTCCACGCCATTCCGGTTCTTGAGCGTATACAGGCTCAGCGCCTCGCCCTTCTCCGTCTTCCCAAAATCCTGAGTCGTCACGGAACTGGTCCTTTCCTGCTCTGCCTTCTTGCACCCGGCGAACATTGCCACGAAAACCACCAACGCGCAGATTTTTAGATGCATCTTGTCTCCATGCAGCGGATCAGAACGCTTCCAGAGCCTTCACGCTGAAGTCGCCTTCCACTGGCGATAGTCTATACCGATACGAGTACGGCTGGTCGGATGGGATGCGGTAGTCCTTCATCGGCAGCGCATTCGAAGACCAACTATCGATGCCGCCCACGCCCATCTGCTTCCAGTCGAGATTCAGGAACACCTGCGGATGCGGCTGCATCATGAACGTGTACGCCGCCCGTTCCAGATCGTCCTTCGTGAAGTGCTTGGCGCCCACGCTCAGTTGCGGAGCCCCGACCGCCAGCAACCCCACGCCCTGCGCGTTCGTCAGCGCCACCCACCGCACATCCGTCTTGTTGCCGTTCTCCTGAGGACGCGAGTAGTCCACCCACTGCTTCGCCACCGTGCTCTTGTAGACACCCACGCGCTCAAACGGCCGGTCGATATACGTCTCCGCCGGACCACGCCCATACCACGCCAGGTTCTCGAGGCCCGGCGACACCACCAACTCCGTACCAAACCGCTCCATCATCGCGCGCTTCTGCGTACCCGGCTGATACGACGTCTCCACGATCACATCGCCGCTGCCATGCACCGTATACGTCATCGTGACCATCGCCCCGCCCGCATTGGCGGGCTCGGCCTTCACCGTGATCTTCGCGGTGCGCTCATCCACCTTCTCCACCTGCGCCGATTGCACGTCCCACCACGTCCCCGCGTCACGCCAGACCTTCATGTCCGTCTCCGTGGTGCGGTTGTGCTGGGCCTTGCGCGCGCCCACGTCGTTGTCCGTCTCAGCGCGCCAGAAGTCGACGCGCGGCCCGCGGTCCAGCAGCGACACGCCTTTGTACTTATAAGACGTGATCACACCATCCTTCTTGCTGAACATCATCGAGAAGCTGCCGCCCTTGAAGGCGACCCAGTCGCCCTCATCGTTCACAGTCAACGCCGGAGCCTTGGTGAAATCAGCCGGCTTGGCGTCTTCCCTGCCCGGCAGTGCGAACTGGTCGTACGAGATCTCGTGCCCGCGTTTCGCCCACGACTCATCGCCCTTCAGCTTGTAGCTGACACTCAGCCAATACTCGTTGCCAGGGCCGGCCTTCAACTTCGGCAGCGGCAGCGCGTACTCCCGCTCCGCGCCTGGAGCAATATTCAGATCCGCGATCCGTCCCGAAGCCAGCACGGCGCCGCTCGCCGACGTCACCGTCCACGTCGCCTCGGCCACGTCCTGCGCATTCGTGAAATTGAACCAGTTCTTGACCTTCACCCGGCCGTCCACCAGATCCACGGCCGATGTGTGCAGATTGCGGTAGACATACTTGATGGCCGACAGCCCGGGGTGTGGCTTGCGATCGGCCGACACCAGTCCGTTGTTGTTGAAGTTATTGTCGTTCCGGATGCCCGTCTTGTCTTCCCACCAGCCGCCATAGGCTAGGAATCGCGGCGCGGGCCAGTTCTGCTTGTACTCCTGCGGAGTCGGCACCCATAGCCCCTGGTCCACCCAGTCCCACACAAAGGCGCCCTGCGCATTCGTGCCGCTGTAGAAGATGTCCCAATACTCCTTCAGCCCGCCGTTCGAGTTGCCCATCGCATGCGTGTACTCACACAGGATCAGCGGCATGTCGGGCCGCTGGGCCGCCGCCTGCTTCACTCGCTCCGGCGTCGGGTACATAAATGAGTTGATGTCCGCGTTGGACCCGCCGTGCGAGGTCGTACCCTCGTAGTGCCACGGGCGCGAGGGGTCGCGCTGCTTCGCCCATTCGTAGGTCACCTTCGCGTTCAACCCGTCGCCGCTTTCATTCCCCATCGACCAGGCAAAGATCGACGGGTGGTTCTTGTCGCGCTCCACCATGCGCTGCACGCGATCCAGGTAGGCGCCCGTCCAATCCGGCGACTCCGTCAGCAGATTGCCCGGACCGCTGTTCCCATAGTGGTGGCACTCAATGTTCGCCTCGTCCATCACATAGATGCCATACCGGTCGCACAGCTCGTACCAGTCCGGATGATTGGGATAGTGCGACGTCCGGACCGCGTTGATGTTGTACTGCTTCATCAGCTCGATGTCCTTGATCATCAGAGCGCGGTCCACCACCTTGCCGGTCTCCGGCGAATGCTCGTGCCGGTTCGTGCCCTTGATCAGCACCACCTGCCCGTTCACCTTCAGCCGCCCGCCTTCAATCTTGATGGTGCGAAAGCCCACCGTCTGCGGGATCACTTCAATCACAGCGCCCGACGCACTCTTCAGCGTCAGCAGCACCTTGTAGAGATACGGTGACTCGGCCGACCAGAGCTTCGGCGCCTTCACCTGCATCGCCAGTTCAGCACTCGCCGCGCACGGCGCCTGGGCCTTCCCTGCGGCGAGTCCGGCCGCATCGAACAACTCCGCCTGCAGCGTACACTTCTCGGGATTCTGAATCTCCGCGTTCACCTTCAGCGAGCCGTCCATCGGTGAATGCACTTCGTAGTCGCGCACGTGCGAGGGCGCCGTCGACCACAAGTACACCTCGCGATAGATGCCGCTCATGCGCCACATGTCCTGGTCTTCCAGATACGCGCCGTCGCCGAAGCGGTAGACCTGCACGGCCAGCACGTTCGAGCCCGGCTTGAGGTGCTTCGTGATGTTGAACTCGGCCGGAGTGCGGCTGTCCTCGTTGTAGCCCACCATCACGCCGTTCACCCACACGTAAAACGCGGAGTCGACCCCAGCGAAGTGCAAGTACACCTCGCGGCCCTTCCAGGTGGGCGCGATGGTGAACGTCCGCCGGTAGCTGCCCACGGGATTGAAGTCCTTCGGCGGCGTCGGCATCAGCTTCGGATCCTGCGGGAACGGATAGGGCACGTTCGAGTAGATAGGGATGTCGAAGCCATGCAACTGCCAACTCGCCGGCACCGGCATGGTGCGCCACGCCGAGTCGTTGAAGTCCGTGCGGAAGAAGTCCAGCGGCCGGTCAGCGGGCCGCAGCACGCCATCGAATTTCCATGTGCCGTTCAGCGACTGAAACCAGGGCGATTGCGCCATCTGCCCGGCCTTGGCCAGTTCGGCCGTCGGATACACCATCATCGTGGCGTGGGGCTTCTCCTCGCCGATCTTGTAGATGGCGGGATTGTCCCACTCCGGCCGGTCGGCCGCGAGGCAAGCGCTTACAAATAACAAGAGAGAGACAGACGAGGTCAATACATTCCGCATAATTTTCGCTCCGGGGACTACCGCATCCGAAAATATCACACCTGCGGGTAGCGTATCTTCTCCAGGAAAAGGCCGGATGCCGGCGCTGTCCACGCCGCGACATCCAACTGCGGCCCACGCGCTTCGATCAGGTCCTGAAACTGAGCCACCGTCACTTCGCTCTTGCCCACTTTTACCAGCGTTCCTGCAAGCCTTCTCACCATCTTCCACAGGAAGTGCGAAGCCTCAATGTGAAACAGAATCAAGTCGTCCTGTTCCTCCACCGTGGCCGACTCCACCACCACGATGCTCGACTCGCCCGGCTTCGACGGATCCTTCGCCCGGAACCGCGCGAAGTCGTGCCGCCCTGGAATCAGCGCCGCGGCCGCTTTCATCTGCTCGATGTCCAACGGCTCCTTGATCCACCAGACGTACTTCTTCGAGAACGCCGTCTTGCGCCGAGAGATCTGGTAGACATAGCTCCGCGAGACCGCATCGTGCCGCGCATGGAACTTCGCCGGAGCTTCCTTCGCCGCAATGATCGCGATATCGGCAGGCAGAGCCTCGTTCAACTTCCGGGCCAGCAGTTCCGGCGATACGGCGCGCTTCGGATTGGCCCGCAGATGCGCCACCTGCTCCGCCGCATGCACTCCGGCGTCGGTGCGGCCTGAGCCCATCAGTTCCACAGGTCCGGCAAACAGTTCTTCGGCGGCCTTGCGCAGTTCGCCCATCACGGTCTTCGGAGCATTGGTCTGCTCGGCCCAGCCGCGGTACTGCGTACCGTCGTACTCAATCAGAAGCTTCCACGTTCTCACCCTACGAGCTTAGTACGCCACCGTGATGTTGAGCCACGCACGGCCCCTGAACCAAACCAGCCACTTCTCACCCGGCAGGGTCGCATGGGCGCTAACGGAGGTTGAGGCATCGACCAAACACCGCCCAGTCCCGGAGCGTGAGCGACGGGCTACTTAGCCTGCCTTTGAAACAACCCTTAAGTCCGTTCGACGCGCAGCCGGTCGCTCACGCTCCGGGACTGGGCGGGTTGACGTTCGCCGATGCTCGGGCAATAGGTTCTCCCCCTTGCGTTAGCGCGGGCGGGACACCCATCTGCTCGTAGCGCGCTGCTCACCAGATCGGATGTACGACCGGAACATCTCGCCGCAACCCCAACCGCGTAACGCGGGCTACAGGCCGCCGCTCCAGCCCGTATCCGTACCATAGCGGCTGCAGATCGGCAGTGACGGCCCGCATCACACATAGCCCTGTGGTGGCGATGTCGGGCGACGTCACATCCACCAACGCCACGCGCACGCCGCCGCAGGTGAGCTCCGCAGAGCACGACGCCAGCGACCGCTTACACCGCCGTTCTTCCATCTCACGGAGCGTCACAGTCCGCTGCCCGCGCATCGCATCGAACGCCCCGGCTCGCGCGGCATCAAAATACCAGGCCGCGTGATCCAGCATGGTCCGCACATCCTGCGGCTGCGCCGGAACGGCCAGTGCGCCCCGTCGCATCATCTTGCGCAGGTGCGGCCCGGTCTGCCCGAGTTCCAGAATCGCCTGACGTACGGCCAGGGCCGGGTCCAGATCGGCGCCCAACGCGATGGTCGCGCCGGGATACTCGATGCCATCGCCCAGCGCCAGACACATCACAGCGGTGCCGCAGGCAGCGGTTTCCAGGCGATACGGCTCCACCACCGCGCCCAGCCGTTCGACGGCCTGCAGCACGGCACGCAACGCTGGATCCAGCGAATCGTCCAGGACAATTCGTGTGCCGGCCGAGCCCGTCAGCCAGGACGACAGAAATGCGTCCCTCTCCACCAGTTCCATCACGGCGCGCAACGACGCCTCGTCCCGATCGGGATGCGAAGCCAATCCATTCGACGTGCCCTGTGACAGGAACTGTTCCGCGGTCACGGTCATCGCGAGAAAGGCTGAGATCGCTGGGATCCACACCCTTTCGCCACTGTCCAGCCAGTAACCTGCAACCCAGGGCTGCACCATCTGGGCCGTGAACCGTACGTACGGAAAGTCCGCACGGTCGTACTGCGCGTCTGTGTACACCGGGTCTGTCTGCAACCATGGCGCATCGAGCTCGGCCGCGGCCTCCCAGACGATCCTCTCGGGTTCCGGCAGAGACGGCGCATAACGCTCCACCGCTTCGCCCACGGCGGATAGCAGCGCGCCCGGCAGGTCCAAACCCTTGCCCCATCCAATGGGCAACTGCCGCAGCGATCCATCTACTGTCACGACATGCGGAGGGGCAGCCGTCGCGACAATCGGCGTCTCCACTCCGACCTCAGCGGGCGGTTCGATCACGAGGCGCGAGACAATGCCCGTGCGGAAATCCAGCAGGCCCGCGAGCTGCTCCATCACATCGTCACCGCAGCTCTTTCGCACGTCGGGATGCCGCGCGGCGCCACCGCAAACAGGGCAGCGAGCCAGTGGAACCACACGATGCAGCGACGACGTGTAGTCCTGTGTGTCGATCGCCAGGATGTGATCGAGCAGCGAGGAACTCAGCGGCCCATTCCTCAAAATGGCGCGGATTTCCCGCACGATCAGCGGGACCGCCAGGGCGATCGATTCCTCGGGCGTGTCGTCCATCGGGCGTTGCTGCGAGGCCGCGTAGAGCCGCGCCTGCGCACACGCCCAACACCCCGCGCGCCCCGGCAGAGCCAGCGGCCCAACAAGCGTTTCATTGTTCCGGAAATCGACCCCCAGGCACGGCACGCGCAATGCCAGGGCCTGTGCCGACGCGTTTTCGGTTCCGCGTGAGCACACTGCCAGTTGGAGTGGAGCGGTGTCCGGGCATTCGTCCGCGCACACGACACGTGCGCCGAAGGCCCGGCGCATACGCACGGCCAACACACTCTCAGCAGGGGGTCCGAGGATCAGGATCTGAGCTGAACCCAACCGGCCCGGGCGGACACGAGAGCCCGCCCGACGGTTGGAAACACTGGTACTACGCGCCACCCTTGGCGGCTCTGGCTACTGGCTTGGAAGCTTTCTCCAGGGCCTTGGTGCTGGCGGCTACTTGTTTCACCATATTCTGCATGACGTCCAGTTGGTGACTTGCCATCTCCAACTGTACAGGCGTCGTGATGCCCTTGATGATCTCCCAGAAGCGCAACTTGTCATCTGAGTCGCCTCCCAGAAGCTTGAGAAGAGCGGCCGTGTCGCGCTGCAGCGCGATCACTTTGGGCCGGAGAATTTTTGGATCTGGTCCTGGCACTACACTACCTCCGTGAATCAGGGGGAAATCCCCAAAAACGTATCAAACTTCGATGATTGTGGAGTCCAATTCAAACCATGTCAAGGGAAATGCAATCCACCGGTCCGCTCACTTTCGTGAAACCGGCTGAACGCCCGTGCGTCCATCGTCTCGAAGCCGACGCTCTCTTGGCGCAGGGAGTGCGTGGCCGGAAAGGACCGTCGTCCCGCATGTCCGATCAGCCCGCTGCTCGTCCGCCCAGCCTCGATTCTGCTTCGCCAGGCAACCCATCCCGTCGCGGCCAACGTGCTCCGGAGCCCTGGTATCAGCGCCTCGGAACGAATTTCAAGGAAACCTTCTTCCCCTCCATGCTGCCTCCTTTGGCCGTCACGTCGCGGCCCGTGGAGGTAGCCGATCTCTACTCACGCGACCCTTATCGCGGCTCGTCGCAGTTGGTCTCCATCGCCCTGCATGCGGGCGTCGTGGCACTGCTGTTCACACTCGGCACCACGCCGCAGGTGCAGCAGGCAGTAAAGAGCATGGTGCCGCTGGTCGAGCCCTATTGGCCTCCGCACCTCATGCCCCGCACTCCGCAACGAGACACGCTGGCCGGCGGTGGCGGGGGTGCGAACGAGACGCTGCCGGCAAGCCGGGGCCGTCTGGCGCGCGCGTCCACACGCCAGTTCGTGCCACCTTCCGTCGACATCAACAACCCCGCGCCGCGCCTCATCATGGAGGCCACCATCGTGGCACCGCCTGACGCGCAGTTGCCGAAAGTCGACCTCCCGAACTTCGGCGATCCGTTCAGCAAAGCCACCATCCCGTCCAATGGCCGGGGCAAGAACGGCGGCATCGGGGACGGCGACCGCGGCGGCGTTGGCCCTGGCATCGGACCAGGCTACGGGCCCGGCAACGATGCCTTCGGCTCAGTTGGCTACGCCGGTCGAGGCGGTGTCACGGCACCCGTTCCCATCTTCCGAGTCGAACCCGAGTACTCGGAAGAGGCGCGCAAAGCCAAGTTCCAGGGCGCCGTCCGTCTGGCCATCATCGTCGACGAAGCGGGCCACATCGCGGCCGTCAAAGTCATCGGCCCGCTCGGCATGGGTCTCGATGAAAAAGCGGTGGAGGCCGTCCACAAGTGGCGCTTCAAGCCCGGCACAAAGAACGGCCGTCCTGTTCCAGTGGAAGCACAAGTCCTGGTCAGCTTCCACCTGCTCTAGCATCCGGGGCTCCGCTCGTCGTAGGCGCTTCGTTGCATATGATGATTGGAGCCCATGATCCAACGCATCGCCCTCCTGGCTCTTACTATCTCTACCCTTTCGGCCGCCGATCTATCGCAGGCCGTCGTTGTGGCGCCCGCCGCACTCTCGTCCGTCGAGAAGAAAGCCGCGCAGGTTCTCGTGGAAGAGGTCGCGAAACGCTCGCGACTCCAGTGGCCCATCGTGGCCGCACCCACCGCCGGACGCCCCTCCATCACGCTGCGCCGCAATCCCGCGGGTGGCCCAGCCGACGGCTTCACCATCCGCATGTCGGGCTCGTCCATCGAGATCCTCGGCAACGATGAACGCGGCACACTGTTCGGCGCCGGTCGCCTGCTGCGCGAGCTGCGCATGTATCGTGATTCCGTCCTCCTGCCTGACGGCTTTCAAATCACCACCACGCCCAAGTACAAGTTGCGCGGCCACCAGCTCGGCTACCGCCCCAAGACCAACAGTTACGACGCCTGGACCGCGGCCATGTGGGACCAGTACATTCGCGACCTCGCCGTCTTCGGCACCAACGCCGTCGAGCTCATCCCGCCGCGCTCCGACGATGCACCCGACAGCCCGCACTTCCCCATCCCGCAGATGCCCATGATGGTCGAGATGTCGCGGATCCTCGACTCCTACGGCATGGACGTCTGGGTCTGGTACCCAGCCATGGATCGCGACTACAACGATCCCGCAACGGTCACCAAAGCCATCGACGAATGGGCCGAGGTCTTCAAGAAGCTGCCGCGCCTCGACGCGGTGATGGTGCCCGGCGGCGACCCCGGCCACACCAAGCCCGACGCCTTGATGGCCCTGCTGGAGAAGCAGGCCGCCAGCCTCCGCAAGTACCATCCCAAGGCCCAGATGTGGGTCTCGCCGCAGGGCTTCGATCAGAAGTGGATGGACGAGTTCTATTCGATTCTCGACAAGCAGCCCGCGTGGCTCACCGGCATCGTGCATGGGCCGCAGGTGCGCGTCTCCATTCAGGAGCTGCGCCGCCGCGTGCCGGCGCGCTATGGCATCCGGAACTATCCCGACATCACGCATAGCTTGCAGTGCCAGTTCGCCGTGCCCAACTGGGATGCGCCCGAGGCGTTCACGCATGCGCGGGAAGGAATCAACCCGCGGCCTGCGGAGATGCGGGCCATCTTCCACGATCAGCAGCCGTCGACCATCGGCTTCCTCACTTACTCGGAGGGCTGCAACGACGACGTCAACAAGATCCTGTGGAGCGAGATGGGCTGGAATCCGGACGTCGACATCCCGACGGCCCTGCGCGAGTATGCCCGCTACTTCATTGATGCCCGCTTCGACGAATCGTTCGCCGAAGGTCTGCAGGGACTGGAACGCAACTGGCAGGGTGCGCTGGCGACGAGCACGAGCGTCGAGCCCACGTTCAGTCTCTTTCAATCGCTCGAGAGGCAAGCCTCGCCGGCCGACCTGTTGAACTGGCGGTTCCAGCAGGCGCTCTACCGCGCATACTACGATGCGCTGAATCGGCGCCGCTGGCTGGCTGAAACGGCTACGGAAGAGTCCGCCATGGACGTGTTGAAGGAGGCCCCGCGTAGCGGATCGATGGCCGCGATGGACGCCGCGTCGCGCATCCTGCATGGGAAGGCCGACCTGTCGCCGCTACGGCAACGCGTGTTCGAACTGGCCGAGGCGCTCTACCAGTCGGTGCGCATGCAACTGAGCGTCGAGCGCTACAAGGCCATCGGCAGAGATCGCGGAGCCACGCTCGACAACATCGACGTCCCCTTCAACAACCGCAACTGGCTGGACAAGCGCTTCGCCGCCATCCGCGCCCTGCCTGACGAGCGCAGCCGCCTGCAGGAGATTCAGCAGATCGTGCACTGGACCGATCCCGGCCCCGGTGGGTTCTATGACGATCTGGGCAATCCCGCCGCCCAGCCGCACCTGCAACGGCCCAAGACGTACGAAGAGGATCCGGGTAGTCTGCTGTCGCCACGCAACGCGTTCGCCAATACTTCGCGTCCCGGCGTCGACTGGCGCATCTCCACCATGAGCCATGCCGAGGTAATGTACGACGGCCCGATGGAGATGCTGTATCCGCATCTCGACCCCGCGGCCAGCTACAAGGTGCGCATCATCTACGGCGGCGAAGTCTCGTCCAGCCGCATCCTGCGATTGACGGCCAATGGCAGCTATGAGCTGCATCCGTTCCGGAAGATCGAGAACGTCACCGAGCCGGTGGAGTTCGTGATTCCCAGGCAGGCGACGGCCAGCGGGTCGCTGCGGCTGCGCTGGGAGAAGACTCCAGGGTTGCCGGGCAATGGGCGTGGCACGCAGGTAGCCGAGGTGTGGCTCGTCCGTGAGCCATAATAGGGGCGATGTTCATTGTACATGTGCATGTCCACGTCAAGCCGGAGTGCGTCGAGGCATTTGAGGCGGCCACGCTGGAAAACGCAACGAACAGCGTCCAGGAGCCGGGCATTGCCCGCTTCGACGTCAACCGGCAGCTCGACGATGCCACGCGATTCGTGCTCGTCGAGGTCTATCGCGACACGGCGGCCGCGGCCGCTCACAAGGAGACGGCACACTACGCAAAGTGGCGCGACGCCGTCGCCGACATGATGGCCGAGCCAAGATCCAGCGTGAAGTATGCAAACTGCTTCCCTGGCGACGACGGCTATGCGCTTTGACATCGCCACGGCCCGGCGCATCGTCTTCGGCGCCGGGTGCCTGCGCGAAGTTGCTCCGGCGGCGAAATCGATGGGTGCGCGCGCGCTGCTCGTCAGTGGCCGCACCCCACGCCATGCGGCCCGGCTCGTGGTGGAGCTGCACGCGGTCGGGGTCGGCGCGGCGCACTTTCCCATTGATGGCGAACCGACTCTCGATGTCGTCACAGCAGGTGTGACCGCGGCCAAACGCGACCGCTGCAACTTCGTCATCGCCTGCGGGGGCGGCAGCGCCATTGACGCAGGCAAGGCCATCGCCGCCCTGCTGACGAATCCCGGCGAGTTGCTGGACTACCTGGAGGTGGTTGGCCGGGGGAAGGCCCTGCCGAATCCTTCAGCTCCGTTCATTGCCGTGCCGACGACGGCCGGGACGGGGAGTGAGGTGACGCGCAATGCCGTGCTTGCTTCGCCGGCCCATCGCGTCAAGGCGAGCCTGCGCAGTCCGCACATGCTGCCCACCATGGCGGTGGTCGATCCCGAACTGACTGTCGATCTGCCGCCGGCCGTCACGGCCAGCACGGGGCTGGATGCGCTCACCCAGTTGATTGAACCGTTCACATCGATTCGGGCAAATCCGATGACGGACGCATGGTGCCGGGACGGCATTCGCCACGCTTCGGCGTTGCGCCGCGTTTGTGCGGACGGCAAGGACCTGGAGGCGCGTACGTCCATGTCCTATGCCAGTCTCCTGGGCGGACTGTCGCTGGCCAATGCGGGCCTGGGCGCTGTGCATGGCTTCGCGGCGCCGATTGGCGGCATGTTCCCTGCCCCGCATGGCGCTGTCTGCGCGGCGTTGCTGCCGCATTGCACCAGGACGAACCTCGAGGCGTTGCGTACGCGTCAGCCCGGCAACCCTGCCCTGGCTCGCTATGAAGAGGTGGCGCGGATCCTTGTCTCCGCCCAGGCCAAGGCCGACGACCTCGTGCCATGGCTTTTGGCATTGACGAAGGACCTGGGGATTCCTGGGTTGGGTTCGTATGGGCTCACGAACGCCGAAGTCGACGATGTCTGCGAGAAGGCGGCCAAGGCCAGCAGTATGAAGGCGAACCCCATTGTGCTGACTTCGGATGAATTGCGGGCCACCCTCGCCGCGGCGCTTTGATTTCAGTATGATCTGACTGATATGTCTGTAACCCGCCGCCGCTTCTCCGCTGCTTTGGCCGCGCTGCCGCTGTTCTCCGCTGATTCCAAGGGTTGGGCTCTGCGCGACCAGATCCTCGCCCGCATCAAGGCTCCGACGTTTCCGAAAAAGGACTTTGTCATCACAAAGTATGGAGGCTCGGTGAGCAACGCCGTGGAAGCCTGTGCGAAGGCAGGTGGAGGACGCGTTGTCGTGCCGGCGGGTGAATGGCTGACAGGGCCGGTCCACTTGAAGAGCAACGTCAATCTGTACGTGGCCAAGGGCGCGACGCTGAAGTTCGACACGGATCCGAAGAAGTACCTGCCCCTGGTGCTGACGCGCTGGGAGGGTCTCGAGTGCATGAACTACTCGCCCCTCATCTACGCCTACGGCCAGAAGAACGTCGCTGTGACCGGGGAAGGCACGCTGGATGGGCAGGCGGACAATCAGCACTGGTGGATGTGGAAAGGCAGCCGGAATAGCGGTGGCGGTCCTAATCAGAACAAAGCCAGACTGGCCCTGGCCGAGATGGCGGAGCGGGACGTGCCCGCGAAGGAGCGTGTCCTTGGCGAGGGTTCGAATCTTCGCCCGAACTTCATCCAACCATTCGAGTGCCGGAACGTCCTGATCGAAGGCGTGACCATCGTCGGGTCGCCGATGTGGGAGATCCACCCGCTGCACTGCAGGAACGTGATTGTGCGTGGGGTGAAGATCAACAGCCATGGTCCGAACAACGACGGCTGCGATCCGGAGAGCTGCTCGGACGTGTTGATTGAGAACTGCCAGTTCGACACGGGCGACGACTGCATCGCGATCAAGTCGGGCCGCAACCGGGATGGGCGGCGGATCGACGTGCCCAGCGAGAACATCATCGTGCGGAACTGCGATATGAAGGACGGGCACGGCGGGGTGACCATCGGCAGCGAGATCTCCGGCGGTTGCAGGAATGTCTTCATCGAGGACTGCCGCATGGATAGCCCCCATCTCGACCGGGTACTGCGGCTGAAGACGAACTCCGTGCGTGGCGGGTTCATCGAAGATATCTATCTGCGCAATGTCACCGTGGGCCAGGTGGCGGGCGGTGCGATCGACGTCGACCTGACGTACGAGGAGGGCGACAAGGGCAAGTTCCCGCCGGTGATCCGGGGGATTCACGTCGAGAAGCTGACCGTGAAGAAGATGCGGTCAGTGCTGTACCTGCGAGGGTACGCCAGCGCCCCGATCAAGGACCTGACCGTGAAGGACTCGGTCTTCGAGAATGCGGAGAAGCCCGACACCCTGGAGCATGTCGAGGGCCTGAAGCTGACCAACGTCCAGGTGAACGGCAAAGAAGCTTTACAATAGGGTCAATGACCCGACGTGAACTGCTCGCCGTTCTGGGCACGGCCGCCGCAGGCACTTTGCAGGCCGCCCCTCCTACCGCTCCGGTCGCGCTGGCTCGCTGCCGTAGCTATGACGAAGACTTGGTCTCCACCATGGGGACGATGTTCGACCAGATCGGCGGACTGGATCGGCTGGTCAAGGGCAAGACCGTCACCATCAAGCTGAACCTAACCGGCAGCCCGGGCCTGCGGTTCCAGGGTCGTCCGTTGGGGGTTACGCACTACACGCACCCGAAGACAGCCGGAGCGATGGCCCATCTGCTGGGCAAGGCCGGGGCGAAGCGGATCCGGTTTGTCGAGAGCTGCTGGGCGTCGGCCGGACCGCTGGAGGAGTACCTGCTGGAATCCGGCTGGAACGTGCGGACGCTGAAGTCGGCCGCTGCGAATGTGGTGTTCGAGAACACGAACGCCCTGGGGTCGGCAAAGAAGTACGCGCGGATGAAGGTGCCGGGCGGGGGGCTGATCTTCCCTAGCTATGACCTGAATATGGCCTATGAAGAGACCGACGTCATGGTCTCGATGGCCAAGCTGAAGAACCACGAGACGTGCGGTGTCACGCTGGCGATGAAGAACATGTTCGGCATCACTCCGGCGTCGATCTATGGCGATGACGCGGGCAAGGACGGGCCCAACGAGAAGCCGGGCAGCGGCCGGGTGAGCGTTTGTCACGAAGGCAAGCGGCAACCGGCGACCTTGAGCGAGTTGGATCCGAAGTCGAGCCGTAGTCCTGGGCATCGCATGCCGCGGATCGTGGCGGAACTGAACTCAGCCCGGCCGATCGACATCGCGTTTATCGACGGGATTGAGACGGTGACGGGTGGAGAAGGTCCTTGGATTCGCGGGTTGAAGATCGTGAATCCGGGGCTGCTGATTCTGGGGACGAACGCGGTGACGGCGGACACGGTGGCGACGGCGGCGATGGGCTACGACCCACGGTCGGCCCAGGGCACGGGCCCGTTCAAGACCTGCGACAACATGCTGCTGCTGGCCGAGAGTCTGGGCGTCGGGACGGCGGACCTGAAGCGCATCGAGGTGCGGGGTCTGGCTCTGAAAGACGCGGTTTTCCCGTTCGCCTAAAAGGCGAATAAACGGCAGAAGTCGGCCTTTTTGGGGCCTCCTCGAAAATCAGTTCACGAATTCAAAAAAAAACGTCACCCTGTTTTCAACAGGTTACGAGCACGCGCGCCAAAACCACTATTTTCGGCTTTGTACTCTTTGTGCGTCGAGGCAACTCGCACGGAGAAAGGCTGATGGAACAGAGAACGGTGGGGCGAGCAAAGAACGGGCGGTTCCTCAAGGCGGGCGAACCGGTGGCGGAGGCTGCGGCCTCCGTTCCGGCGAAACCGGCGGAGGAGGCGCCGAAGACGGTGAAGAAGCGTAAGTTCCGGGCGCGGCAGATGCGGCAACTGGTGGACCGGATGCTGGTGCAGTTTGCCGAGCAAGTGGAAGACGAGCACGTGTCGTTCTCGGTGAACGATGCGTTCAAGCTGATCCAGCTCAGGGAGAGTGTGGAGCCGGAGAAGCCGAGTTCAGTGAAGGTGGAGTGGGTGGAGCGGAAGGACAAATGAAGATCCGCCGCGAAATCCAGTATGAGCCTCTGCCGTCGCAGTTGCGTTTTCATGACTCGACGGCGCGATTTAAAGGATTTTCGGGCCCGATTGGGTCAGGAAAGAGCCAGGCACTGTGCAATGAAGCGATCAAACTGGCGTATTTGAATGCGGGGCGGGCGGGGCTGATTGGGGCTCCGACGTACCCGATGCTGCGGGACGCGACGCAAACGTCGCTGTTCGAAGTCTTGAGGGACAACGGGTTGCCGTTCGAATTCAACAAGGCGGAGAACCAGCTGACGCTGAAGGACACGGGTTCGAAGATCATCTTCCGCCCGCTCGATGATTTCGAGCGGCTGCGGGGGACGAATCTTGCATGGTTCGGGGTGGACGAGTTGACATACTCGCCCGAGCAGGCTTGGATCCGGCTGGAAGGGCGATTGCGGGATCCGCTGGCAGCGAGGCTGTGTGGATTCGCGGTGTGGACCCCGAAGGGGTTCGATTGGGTGTACGAGCGATTCATTCAAAACCCGGTGGACGGGTATGAGTGCGTCCAGGCGGAGCCGAATGAGAACCGGCACCTGTTGCAGCGGGTGCCGGATTTTTACGACCGGCTGAAGAGGAGCTACGACGAGGCGTTCTACGCGCAGGAGGTTTTGGGGCAGTATGTGAGCCCCAAGGACGGCCTAGTGTATCACGCGTTCGACCGGAAGCTGAACGTGGGCGAGGTGAAGTGGGATCCGGAACTGCCGCTGCTGTGGGCATTGGACTTCAACGTGAATCCGATGAGTTCGGTGGTGGCGCAGTGGCAGGAGGGGCGGCTGGTGGTGCTGGACGAGATCGTGCTGTCACGGGCCAGTACGCGGGATGCGTGCCTGGAGTTTGTCAGGCGGTATCCGGAGTGGCCGGCGGGGCTGGAGATCTTCGCGGACGCCTGTGCGTCGCACCTGCAGACAGCGGGGACGACGGACCGGGAGATTCTGCAGGGGTTCTTCGAGGAATACGGGGGTTCCGCGCCGGTGTTTCGAATTCCGAAGAGGAATCCGCCGGTGCGGGACCGGGTGGGTTTGGTGAACGCGAAGCTGCGGTCGGCCGACGGAGAGACGGGACTGATGGTGGATGCGCGGTGCAAGGAGCTGATGCTCGACTTCGAGCGGGTGCGGTGGCTGGAGGGGACGGGCGAGATCGATAAGGCTCGCGATCTGAAGCGGACGCACCTGAGCGATGCGGTGGGTTACCTGCTGTGGCAGGAGAGCCAGCCGGAGAAGAGTGTCGGCGAAAGAAACAGACGGCTGTTTTGGTAAGGGAGAAAAGGCAGTGTTCGATATTAACCGGGAACATCCCGAATACACGGCGTGGAAGAGAGTGTGGCCGCGGTATCGCGACCTGTACGTGGGCGGCGAGCAGTTCACGGCGAACGCGGACCGCTATCTGATTCCGAGACAGAAGGAGCCGCCTGAGGTTTACCAGGAGAGAGTGAGCCGGGCGTTTTATGAGAACTACATCGGCTCGATCATCGACTGGTATGCGGCGACGCTGTTCCGGCGGGAGCCGCTGGTGACGCTGGAGGGGCGTGATGAGGGGGCGCGGCAGTTCTTCAACGAACTGGCGGAGGACTGTGACCGGCAGGGGTCGACGTTGAGCGACTTCTTCCGCAAGCAGGTGATTGAGGCTCTGGTAATGGGGCGGAGCTACATCGTGCTGGACTTCCCGAGGCTGGGGGTGCAGGCGGGCTCGAAGGCGGAGGAGGACGCGCTGGGCTTGTCGCACGGCTACTTCAGCCAGTATCCGGCGCAGAGCGCGATCCACTGGCAGAAGGATGAGAGCGGCGAGTATGAGTGGGTGGTGCTGCGCGGCGAGCGACTGGTGGGCGGCTGCGATGAGCAGGGGCACGTCGAGCGGCAGTGGGTGCGGTATGACCGGGAGCGATTCACGATCTTCCGGCAGGACGACCGGGACGGCAGCCAGGCGGCGATTGTGCAGGTGGACGAGGGACTGCACGGACTGGCCGGATTGGGGAAGGTGCCGGTGTTCGAGTTTTCGCTGGGCGACGGCATGTGGCTGATGAACAAAGCGTCCTCGCTGCAGCTGGAGCACTTCAACAAGTCGAACGCGCTGGCCTGGGCGTTGACGATGGGCTTGTTCTCGATGCCGGTGATCTATTCGGAGAAAGAGTTCAAGCAGACGATGGGGGAGAGCTACTACGTGCAACTGGGCAAGGACGACCGCTTTGGTTGGACTGAGCCGGAGGGGCACGTGTTCGAGATTGCGCTGCAGAACACGGACCGGCTGAAGGAGGAGATCTACCGGATCTGCTACATGATGAGCCAGGCCGGCGGCGCGCTCTCGAAGAACTCGGCTTTGACGGGCCTGAGCAAGCAGAGGGACTACCTGGTGACCCAGGAAGTTCTGCGCGGTTTCGGCGACAAGGTGAAGGACACGCTGAAGAAGCTGCTGCGCACGCTGGCAGCGGCCCGTCAGGACGAGATCGAGATTGGGGTGTCGGGTTTGGATGAATTCGACATCGGGGAGTTCAGCAGCGAGTTGGAGGATGCGCAGCGGCTGTTGTCGCTGGGGATTCCTTCGAAGACTCTGGAGACGCAGATCCAGAAGAAGCTGGCGATGAAGTATCTCTGCGATGCGAGCCAACAGGTGAAAGACCGCATCGCGCAGGAGATCGACGCGCAGGCGACCGCCTAAGCGCGCGAGCAAACAAGGAAGGACAGCAATGGAGCAGAAGTCGCAAGACCAGACGCCCGAGGTGTCTCCGCAGACACAGGGCGAGGACTGGAAGAACGTGGTGCGTTCGGTGATCCAGGAGTACGTGACGGTGGAACGGCGCCAGACGGAGCCGGCCTACAAGAACGAACTCGTGGAAGAGCGCCGGCGGCGGGAGTCGCTGGAACGGCGCGTGAACGAACTGGTGGAAGAGAACAAGCGCAGCCGCCAGATGGCGGAGGAGACGGACCGGGGCGCGCAGATCCGGGCGGAACTGCAGCGGCTGGGCGTGGCCAAGGTCGATCTGGCTTTCAAGATCGTGAAGGACGAGATTGTCCGCACGGCGGAAGGCGCGCTGATCGCGAAGACGGCGGAGGGTGAACGCGGGCTGCGCGAGCATTTGACGTCGTTCGTGCAGGAGAACCCCGAGTTTCTGCCGGCGCGGATTGCCGGCGGTTCGGGTGCGTTGAGCCCGCAGAGAGCGGGTGGTGGAAGCTACGGCGTGGAGCTGGAGCGGATTCATCCGGGCATGAGCGCGGACGAGCTGCAGCGCGTACGTGAGCAGATCTCGCAGGTGGCGGCACAGAGCCTGCGGGGCGAGTAGCGCGGCGGTCCGTAGAGACGCGGCGCGGTTGAGAGACAGAAGAAAGAGAAAGAGGAAAAGAGAAATGTCAGCTATTACTTCAGCCAATCTGGCGAATGCGATTGTGAAGCTTGTGGCGGTGGACGCCCTGCCGGCCCTGTCGGGCCAACTGGTGATGGGCAACCTGGTGAACCGGGACTTCGAACCGACGCTGGCGCAGGCCGGCGACACGGTGAACGTGCCGATTCCGCCGACGATGGTGGCGAACAACATCGCCGAGGGCGGCTCGGTGCAGAGCCAGAATCCGGATGTGGCGAATGCGCAGATCGTGCTCAACACGCACGCTGAGGCGACGTTCCAGATTCCGGATGTGACGAAGGTGATCGCGGTTCCGGACCTGCTGCGACTGTACATGCAGCCGGCGATGATCGCGCTGGCCGAGAAGGTGGAGAGCGATCTGTTGAACCTGTACAGCCAGTTCACGGCGAACACTCCGCTGGGTACGGGCGGGACGGCGCTGCTGGAGTCCGTGGTGGATTCGGCCGAGACGGCACTGTTCAACGCGAAGGTTCCGGCGAGCGAGCAGAAGTACCTGGTGGTCGACGGGAATGCGTATTCGCAACTGCGGCAGATTTCGCGGTTCAGTGAGTATGCGACTTCCGGCGATGCCGGGCTGCGCGCCTTGATCGATGGCAGCATCGGGCGGATCAAGGACTTCTATGTGTTCCGTTCACAGTTCGTGAAGAAGACGGGCACGGGTCCGACGACTACCAATAACATCGCGTTCGCGAAGAATGCGTTGGGGTTGGCGATTCGCCGGCTGCCGAAGCCGCTGCCGGGGACGGGGGCGATTGCGGAGTACGCGGAACTCGGCAATTTGGGCATGCGCATCACGATGAGCTACCAGCCGAATACTCTGGCGCAGCAGTTCACGGTGGACATGCTGTACGGGGTGGGTGTTCTGCGGAATGCTCACGGCGTGCAGGTGAGGAGCTAGGCGGGCGGGGTGTACGGGTGCGGGGTCAGGGGACCCCGCGCGGACCTGGGGGTCCGCCGTACTCGCTTGCCGCGGATGTCGACTGTTGGGGGAGGACCAGCGTCGGTCTCCTTTGGAGGATAGGGGTGGGACCACTCCCTTACGGTCGTGGTTCGTGTCGGGCTTTGGGGATGGGCCGCCTTTTTGGGGGCTTTGGGTAGGGTGGGCTTCGGCCGCGGTGACAGCGCGGTGGACGGGTGCCCGCTCCGTTGAAGACGTGCTGGGAGCCCGTCACTTACGTTCCGGGACTGGGCCAGGTAGGACGGCTTCCTCCGCTTTGGCGGCCCGCAGGGCCATGGTTGACTCCTTCCCAGTCGCGGTTCGCAACTGGGTTGACGGGCTTCCGCTCCCTTACGGTCACGGCTCGGTTTGAGGGCGTTGTTGCGCCAATTGGCGGCCCACGGGGTCGGGGTTCGCAACTCTCGGGCGGCGGTGAGATTCACTGCCGCCCTTTTCCTTTGGTGTTGATTGGAAAGGAACTTGTATGGATTTGAAGAGCTATTTCAGGAAAGTGAAGGACCTGGAACGCAAGTACCAGGAACGGGATATCTACGTGGTGAGCATAGCTACACAGGATGGCGGCAAGGACGGCGTGCTGACGCAGGTGTCGCGCCGCGTGGGTTGCCAGTTGATGGTCGAAGGCAAGGCGCGGATCGCGAACGAGCAGGAGGTCGCGCAGTTCGTCGCCGATCAGGCCGCGCGGCGTGTGGCGCATGAGAAGCAGGAGGCCGTCAGCCGGATCCAGGTGCAGGTGATCTCGGATCCGCTGGGGCTGCTGCGCAGCGAGCCGGCGGGGAAGGAGTAGGTGTCATGGCATTGCTGGTAGACGGCGACCTGAGTCGCATTGAAGATCTGAAGGCGCAGGATTCGGGACTGCTCGACGTGACGAACGGCGAGGGCATCGATCCGCAGGCCAAGCTGGATCTGGCGGCGAGCGAGATCCAGGTGGAGGTGGAGGCGTTTCTCGATTGGGAGGAGCAGGGCCGCCTGGAGCAGGTGACGGCGAGCTCGGCGCTGAAGCGCTGGCACGTGTTGAGGACGCTGGAAGCCGTCTACCGCGATGCCTATTTCAGCCAGTTGAACGACCGGTATGGGCAGCGGTGGCATCACTACGAATCGCTCGCCGCTGAGCAGCGACGACGGTATTTCGAAGGCGGTCTGCGGATGGTGTCCCGGCCGGTGCGGCGGCCTTCGCACGTGTCGGCGGAGATTGCGGAAGGCCTCACGTCGGCAGCGACGTACTGGTTGACGGCAACGTTTCTCGATGCGGAGGGACGGGAGAGCGCGCCGAGCGCGGCGGTGGCAGTGAGTTCGCCGGTGCCGCACTCGCTGCAGGTGACGCTGCTGTTTCCGGAAGAGAACGCCACGCACTGGAACCTGTATGCGGGCACGGAGGAAGGATCAGTGGGCTTGCAGAATGCGGCGCCGATGGAGGTTGGTGAGACGTGGGTGATGCCGGTGAGCGGGCTTGTGGTCGGCCGGCCGCCGGGCAATGGACAGGCGGCGGACTTCGCGGTGGTGCGGTGCGGCCTGTTGAGGAGGGGTTGACATGACGTATCCAACGCTGGAGGCGGTGTCGAAGCTGCGGGCTGTGTTGCTGGGCGTGGAGGGCTTAGCGGCCAGCCTGACGGCGCTGCAGAGCTACTACGGCATGGACTCGGAGATGGTGGACGGAGTGGATGTGGGGGTAATGCGGGCTCCGGCCGAGTTGCAGGAGAAGGCCGGAGCGGCGCGGTATCCGGTGATCCAGACGTATTGCGACCAGATCGAGAACAAGCGGAGCGAACAGTTCCGCGTGTTCTCGGGGCGCATGCGGGTGGTGACCGAGGTGCGGGTGTCGTCGGACCGCCTGGAGGGACTGGCGGAGAAGCTGCACTTCTATGTGGACGCGGTGAGGGATGTGGTGGAGAGGAATGGGGGCTGCCTGGGCGACGGGGTGTTTTTGGAGCCCGGGTATGAGGTGAGCTTCGATGTGGTGAAGAAGGGTGGATTGAATTATCTGCAGGTGGGCCAGGTGGTTTGTTGGTTGGGGGTGAGCCGGTAGGTGGGCGGCGGGTGCGGGAGACGGGGAGCGCTCCGTTGAAGGCGCCGGGGCACGACCGGCTTCCGCTCCCTGACGGTCACGGCTCGGTCCGATTGCGTCATCCTGCCGACTGGCGGTCCACGGGGCCATGCGGGACTGCGTTGAAGACAGGGCCGGAACCGGTGCCCGCTCCTTGCCAGTCGCGGTTCGCAGCGCGGCGAGGGACCACTCCCTTACGGTCGTGGTTCGTTGCGCGGATGACGGTGGTGGTTCGTTTTGATTTGAAAGGGCGATGAAGAGATGGCTTGTTATATCAGTTCGAATAACAACCGCCTGTATGCGGCGCTGGAGAGCAGCTTTGGCGTGGTGGCAGGCGTAACGGCGGCCCATCGGTTCACGGCGATGAGCCTGGCGGCGCGGCAGCAGACGGAGACTCCGAGAAGGAAGGACAAGACGGGGTCGCGGACGTTTCAGGGGATCCAGGGTGGGTTGCGGCGGCGGACGTCGTTCGACCTGCGGACCTATGTGTATGGGCGTACGGCCGGGAGTGAGGTCCCGCGATATGGGGCTCTGATGCAGGCGGCGTTGGGCGCGGCTCCGGCGGTCTCGATGGGGCTGAATGTCGCCGCCATCAATGGGACGTCGGTGACGTTCGGACAGGCGCACGGGCTGCGTGCCGGCTCGGCTGTCGTGGTGCAGGGCGAGATGCGATTTGTTCGGAGTGTGCTGGATGGGCAGAGCGTGTTGGTGAATGCGCCTTTCACGGACGGACAGACCGCGGGTGCGGTCGCCGGGGGCGCGGTTGTGTACGCTCTGGCGGTGGACTTGCCTACAGTGAGTGTTCACGACTACTGGACTCCGGGTACGGCGGTACAGAGGATTCTGCGCGGTGCTGCCGTCGATGAGATGGAGATCCGAGTGAATGGCGATTTCCATGAGATCCGGTTCTCCGGTGAGGCGGCGGATGTGATCGACAGTGCCAGCTTTCAGAGCGGCGAGGGCGGGTTGACTCAGTTGCCGGCCGAGCCAGCGTTGCAGGGGTTGAGCGAGATGCCGGTGCCGGGTCATCTGGGCCAGGTGTGGATTGGGACGGGCGCGAATCGGCTATTCACGCTGAGCGATGCACGGGTGGTGGTGAAGAACAACATGGAGTTCCGCACGCGGGACTTCGGGACGCTGGTGCCGCGGTGCCTGGTGCCGGGGCAACGCGAGGTGACCGTGGATCTCGAGATGTACGGGCAGGACAAGCCGGTGTTCGAAGAGATCTACCAGGCGGCGCGGCAGCGAAGCCCGATTCCGCTGATGCTGCAACTGGGCGAGCAGGACGGGGCGCTGTGCGGGGTGTTTCTGCCGAGCTTCGTGCCGGCGGTGCCGGAGTTCGACAGCGAGGAGTCGCGGATGCGGTGGCGGCTGAAGGGGTCGCAGGCGATGGGGAGTGGGGAGGACGAGATCTATGTCGCATTCGGTTGAGCAGGTGGAGTGGGCGAGTGGCGAGTGGGTGGACTCCCGGGTTGTGCCGGGGGTCCGCTTCGCTGTGGCGAAGATCTCGCTGGCGCGGCGCGCGGAGATCAGCCGGCGGATGCGCGGGTTGATGAGTGAGCTGGAGTTTCAGTCCGCGGGAACGGGCTTGACGGATCGCCTGGCGGCTACCGAGATGGAGGCGCGGATCGATCGCGTGTACATCGAGTGGGGCTTGCTGGAGGTGACGGGGCTTGTGATTGACGGTGCGACGGCGACGGTGGAGTCCGTTGTGGAACGGGGTCCGGAGGCGTTTTGCCGGGAGATTGCGGGGTGCGTGCGGAAGCAGTGCCACGTGAGCGGAGAAGAAAGAAAAAACTGATCCTCGCCTTCCATTTCCATCTTGCGAATGCGGCCGGGTGGAGGTGCGGGGAGTGCAGGCGGCAGGGTTTGGAGAAGCGGCGGCGGTGCGCGTGGATGGGGCACGAGCCGGGGTCGAAGATCGTGTGGGCGCACGGAGACGTGGTGCGGTTTGCGTGTCCGAAAGCGGAGATCACGGCGGAGAGCCTGGCGTGGCTCGAACTGTATCCGGCGTGGCAGGCGCGGAAGGAAGTCGTGGTTTGGGCGCGGGACGTGGAAGCCATGATCCTGCTGGACCGGGAATGGGAGAAGGCACGAGATGAGCAACAACACAGGAAATGACTTGACGGACGTTTTGCGGCGGGTGGTGGAGGAGGTGGCGGTGCCGGTGTCATCCGATTCGGACGGGCTGCCGTTGATGCGGCAGGTGGAGGAGACGATGGCGACGAGTGTGTCGACACTCGCGGCTTCGCTCGTTTCGAACAGCCTGGCTCCGGTGGTTTCGAAGAGCAGCGGCGGTGGGGCAGCGAGTTGGGTGTCGTGGGTGAATCCTCTGGTGGGCGGACTGATGAGCCTGTTCGGCGGAGGGTCCGATGAGACACCGGCGGCGCTGGTTCCGTTTGTCATGCCGGCGAAACAGAAGTACGATGTCGCGTTTTCCGAGAACGGCGGAGGTTTGATGATGCCGCTGGATCGGGGCGAGGACGGGCGTGTGCGGAGTGCGGAGGCGAACGTGGTGGTGCAGGTGGAGGCGATGGACAGCCGGTCGTTTGTGGACCGGGCTCCGGAGATCGCACAGGCGGTGAAGCGGGCGCTGCTGGAGTCGCAAGGGTTGAGCGGAGTGATGCAGGAGTTCTAGGAGAAAGACGATGCCGGAGTTTCCAAGTTTGAAGACAGGGGCGGTGGCGCAGTATCCGCTGGGACGGGGGATCCGGACAGGGACGACCGTGGTGGAGTTCCTGGATGGAGGCGAGCAGAGGTTCTCGTCCCAGCGGATGCGGCGCCGGTGGGTAGTGCGGATGGAGCAGTTGGATGAAGGCGAGGCGATGCGCGTGGCGGCGTTCGCCTCGCAGTATCTGAACACGCTGGAGCCGTTCCGGTTTACGGACCCGTGGAATGGGGCGGTGTATGAGCGGTGCGTGTTGGAAGGCGAGGAAGCTACGGTGCGGGCGGTTTCACAGATGGACTGCGGCGTCGCGCTAGTCGTGGCCGAGGAGGTGGGTTGAGATGCTGGTCTATCCATTTTTGACGACGGGCGCGGTGGCGCAGTATCCGGTGGTGCGGACGGCGAGAAGGAAGAGGTTGGAGACGGTGACTCCGGGTGGGCATGTGTCGCGGATGCTGGCGGGCGGGCCGGGTGAGCTCACCTGGAGATTGGAGTATGCCGAGTTGTCGGACAGCGAAGCGGCGGCGATTGAAGCGCTGTATGCGGCGGCTCGGGGTGGGTTGATGGCGTTCACATTTGTGGATCCGCTGGCGAATCTGCTGGCGGCGAGCGAGGACCTGACCATGGGGGCGTGGAGCAAGGACCCGCTGCTGAATGTGGGCGTCACGGCGCCGGGAGAGTTCGCCTTGTCGAACGGGAGCCTGGCGGCGCAAGGGGTGCAGCAGGGTGTGGCGGTGCCGGCGGGCGCCCCCTGCTGCCTCGGCGCGGAAGTGAAGGGATCGGGTGTCACGCTGTCGCTGGGTGGAGTGTCGCGGCACTTCGGTGGGGCGAGCGGCTGGCAGCGGATTTGGGTGAGCGGATTTGGGCTTGGCGAAGGGACCGCCGCACGGTTGGACGTGGACGGCGGGGGCCAGGCGATGGTGCGCGGTCTGCAGGTGGAAGCGCAGGCCGCGCCGTCGCCCTACAAGCCAACGTACGGCCCGGGCGGCGTGTATCCCCAAACAAGATTTGCGACGGATGGTTTGGAGGTTTCGGCTACGGGTCCAAATCGGAATGCGGTGATTGTGATTTTGAAAAGCAAGGTGGCGGAGTGAACCATGGGGACGATTCATAGCAGGAAGAAGCTGGAGGTTTTGGACACTCCGCTGCTGGTGTTCGATTGCACGCTGGCCGATGGGCGCGTGGAGCGGTGGGCGACGCACCGGGTAAGGGTGGAGGGCGAGGAGTATGCTCCGCGGTTGCTGCGGCATGGCGGATTCGATTTGCGGCTGGCGGGCGATGACGCGATTGATGCGGGGGCGCGGTTCTGGCTGGAGCTGTCGAATGTGGATGGCGTGGTGTCGCAGATCGACCGGAGCGTTGGGTGGAAGGGCGCGCGGCTGAAAGTGCGATTCGGGTTCTTCGACATTGAGGCGGGCAGACCGGTGTCAGAGCTGACGGGGGTGTTCCTGGGCAGCGCGAATCCGGTGGATGAGCTGACGGAGACGACGGCGCGGCTGAGTTTTACCAACCGGTTGAGCCTGCAGAGGCTGGCGGTGCCGACGCTGCGGATACAGGCGCGGTGCCCTTGGCGGTTTCCCTCCAGTGAAGAGGAGCGGACGGAAGCGGCGGGGGGCGATGGCTACTCGCCGTTCTTCCATTGCGGGTATTCGGCTGGGGTCGAGGGGGGCGTTGGGAATCTAGAGAATGGGGCGGCGTTCCCGGGGTGCAATCGGACGAAGACGGATTGCACGGCTCGGGGGATGTTCTCGAAGGACTCGGCGGGCAACGCTACAGCACGGTTCGGTGGGTTCGCGTTCATTCCTCCCAGTATTGTGGTGCGGCCGCATGGGGAGCAGACGAAGGTCGCTGATGCAGTGGACGGGCGGGCGCGCGCGAACGATGCGGTGCCGGTTTTGTATGGGACGGGGTGGATGGCGGCTCCGGTGATCTTTTCGCGGAGTGATGGAAATCTGACACATGCCGAAGTGCTGGTGGGGTCGGGTCCGATTGAGGGTGTCCTCAAGGTGGTGGCGAATGGAGTGGAACTGCCGCTGGGCCAGGCGGGCCAGGACATGACGGGGACGGGCTGGTACAACGTGTTGAGCCTGGGCGAGCGGAATGGCGGGCTCAATTTGAGCTTCACGGATGCGCAGGGTCAGGCGTTGGGCGATCCGCATGGGGGCATGGCGTGTCTTGAGGTGGTGTTGCCGAATTCACTGTTGAAGTCGGGGGCGCTGCCCAAGGTGGATGTGCTGGTGAACGGGCTGAAGCTGCAGCGATACGACGTTGATGGCGCGGCGCTGGATGTGGTGTTCACGAAGAGTCCGGCGTGGGTGCTGCTGGACTTGCTGCGGCGCAGCGGCTGGACGGAGAGTGAACTCAATCTGAAGAGCTTCGCGGCTACGGCGGCGTACTGCGATGAGTTTGTGACGGCGCACACTCCGGATGGCGTGGAGGTGCAGGTGCCGCGATTTGAGACGAATCTGCTGTTGACGCAGCGGCGGAGTCTGAACGATGTCATCGGCGGGTTGCGACTGGCATCGGCACTGATGATCACTGTCGATGAGGGTGGGCAGGTGCGGGTGTCGCCGGAGACGACGATCGCGCGGCAACAGGAGGCCCAGAGCGAGGTGACGAACTCGGCCGCGCCACTGGGGGGCGGGTGGCCGGCTTACGAGTTCGGCGATGGGCTGAACGGGTTCTCGGGCATCGCACGGGATGGGCAGGGGCGGTCGACGTTCCGCATTACGCGCAAGGGGCAGAGCGAGAGTCCGAATCGATTGAGCGTCGAGTTCCAGGATGAGTTCAATCAGTATCAGCAGGACAGCCTGTCGCTGGTGGACTTCGAGGATGCGGCGGCGTCTGGGTGCGAGGTGGCGGCTCCGTTTGGGGCGATGGGGCTGCCGCACTTCGACCAGGCGGCGCGTGTGATGCGGCTGCAGATCTCGAAGAACATCCAGGGGAATCACTATGTGGAGTTCGAGACGAGCGTGCAGGCGATTGGGCTGCGGCCGGGCGATCTGATTGCGCTGTCGCACGCGAAGGAGGGGCTGGATCGCGCGTTGTACCGCGTGCTGCGGCTGACTCCTTCAGTGAATTTTGAACGGGTGCGGATTGCGGCGCAGCGGCACGAAGACGATTGGTATGCGCTGGCGGGCGGGGATCCGGAGGATGCGCAGGGACGAGGGAACGAGCCGCACGGAGGATTGGGGACGCCACGGCCTTTGAGCGGGACCGTGGCGCGGGCGGACGGCGGGCAGGACTTCGGCGTGACGGAGAGCGAAGACGGAGTGGGCGCCTTCGTCGAGTTGACGGTGAAGTTCAGCCCGCCTCGGCGGCCTGTGTTGACGGGATTGGCGGCTCCGGTAGTGGGCCTGGCTCCGGCACTGCACGCGGGCGGCGGGACCCTGGCAGCGGGCTCGACGTACTACTACGCGGTAAGCGCGGTGAACGATCAGGGGGAAGAGTCTGGATTGTCGTTTGTAGTGCGGGCTACACTGCCGGCGGGGCCGTCACAGTATGCCGTGGAGTTGCAGGGTTTGCGATGTAGCCCGAGCAGCACATTGCTAAGGGTGTATAGGGGGTCGACTCCCGGGCTTTTGGACCTGATTGCGGAGCAGGCGGCGATGAGCGGATCCTTTGTGGATACGGGGCTGGCGGCACAGGCTGTGACGGCTCCGGATGGAAACTACGATCATGCGCGGTTCCAGTGGCGGTTTGAAATGGGTCCGGAGGTGGCGGCGACGCAGTTTGGTTCGAGGGCGATTGGGGCCGAGGGACTGGGGTTGGAGGAGAACCTGTGGGTTGGTTGTGTGGCGCGGATTACTCGAGGCAAGGGCGCCGGACAGGAGCGGACGATCGCCAGCAATACGGATCAAGTGTTGACGGTGACCGAGGATTGGGTGGTGGCTCCGGACGGAACCAGTTTCTTCACGATTGTGGAGGCGGGGTGGAAGTCGATTGGGATTACGCAGACGGACTCGATCGACTTCCTGGTTCCGAATCTGGCCGGGCAGTGGGTGCAGGTGACGGGCGTGGCGGTGAATGCATTGGGGGTGGAGAGCTCGTTGCGCGAGGCGATTGTCACGCGGTTTGAGGTTGGCGGCGCGGCGACCGGCGAAGACGACGATGTCGCGGGGGTGCCAGCGTTCGGGCTGTCGACGGATGCACAGGGCACCGTTGAGGTGGGCGGCATCGGTTTCGAGAGTCTGGAAAACACGCACAGCATCGAGGCGGGCACGCTACGGATCCACTATTGGGACGAGTTGGCCAGCCCGAGTCTATTGACGATCGGAGCGGACGCGCAGGCGGAGGTGACAAGTGTCTCTTTCAGCGCGCAGTTGGGTGCGGAAGTTGGCGATCTGCTGCAGGTGGGGAACGAGTTGATGCGGGTGTTGACCATGGCGGAAGACCGCCTGTCGTGCGAGGTGGAGCGAGGATGCTACGAGTCGGCGGTGGGGGTCCATCTGGCTGGGGAGACGGTGTATCCCCTGGCGAAGCACGTTACCGTACTGCCCTTCCCCTCTGGCTTCTTTGGGACTGCGATCGCGGCAGGGTACTCGCAGCGACTGGCGCTGCCGCACGCGCGGATCGCGGCTGCGGAACTGCATTTCACGAACTCGCAAGGCGATGGGCCGGCAGCGGCGCAGTCGTACACGAGTCTGCTTGAAGGCGGGCTGCGAACGATGTCGGGCGGGCAGTACACGATGCAGTATGAAGGCGTGCCCGCCGTGATGGCGTCGATGGCTCCTCCGCTGGTGGTGGACGCGCGGATGGCTGTGCGGGATGTGCGGGCACGGATGAGCGTGGCTCCGTTGGGAGAGCCGGTGGTGGCGCGGTTACTGGTGAACGGGACGCCCTATTGTGAGCTGACGGTGGCGGCGGGCAGCAGGAGTTCGGCCCCGGTGAGCGGGTGGGGCCGGGCTCCTCTGCCGGAAGGCGCTGAGTTACGGGTGGACATTCTGGCGGTCGGGACCAGCGGAGGGAGCGATCCCGGCCGGGACCTGACGGTGACAGTTCGAGTTTGAGGTCAAGGCTTACGGATGACTATGGGGAGCTTTACCTCGTGGCCGTCGGGGTCGACGGCGTGGAAAGGATACGGGGATAAGGGCATGATGCGCATCTCGTCCCCTTCGATTTCGACGCTGAGGAAGTGAACGGTTCCGGCCCAGGCGGCGATGCCCGCGGACCGCATGTGATCGCGGACGCCACCGGCGCGGAGTTCGCCGCCGGCTCCGGAGAGGACCATGAGGGCTTTGCCCATCTCGGCATGAGCCGCCGAGAGCTGGAAATTGTGCTCGTGGCCGCAGAAATAGGCGGCGACGCGATTGTCGCGAAAGAGATTCATGAAGGGAAGCAGGTCCTGGTAGGCCGCCGGGTGCTCCGGTCCCGCGGTGAAGGGCGGGTGGTGGCCGTAGGCGATCTTCCAGGGCGCCGACGAAGCGGCGAGCTCCTTCTTCAGCCACTGGTATTGCGTGGAGCGGGTGTCCATGCCGGGGACCGGCGAATCGTGAGAGACGTTGCGGGTGGTATCAAGGGCGAAGAAATCAGCAAGACCGGACACGGAGAAGGTATAGTAGCGAGCCGGCGTATTGCCGGGGAAGAAGAAGTTATCGAGGTAGACAGGGAGGTCGCGCGTGGATTCGGACTCGTTGCCGTCGTGATTGCCGAGGGTGGGATAGAACGGGATGCGTTCGATGAGCGGCTTGTAGGGGAGGAAGAAGCGGCTTTCCCAATGGGCGTCGTCGCTGCCGGAGCCGCGGCGGGTGGGGACACCGAACAGCTTCTTGGCGTAGATGTTGTCGCCGTTGGTGATCACGAAGCGGGGATGCTTGCCGGCAGCTTCCAGGCGCTGAAACTCGGTCCACATCGTGCGGGCGACCTGGAGTTGGTCGAGGCCGCCGGTACCGTAGTCGCCGATCACGAAGAAGTTGAGCGTGGCGGCCCGCTCGGGCAGAGTGCGGACCGTTCCTCCGCCTATGCGTTTGCCGTCGATGAGGACCTCATAGGGATACGCGGTGTCGGGGGCAAGGCCGGTGACCTCATACCAGTTGCGGCCAGTGACCGGATGGTCGCCGTTCAGGCGGAGCAGGGCGTTGCCCATCGGATTGGAGGCGCGGCCGATGGTGTTGCGTCCGCCGCCCTGAGTGGTGCCCCAGGCAATGAGAACGCTGCGGGATTGGGTAGGCCCGACATACACGAATGAGGGAGCCGCGGCGGCCAGCGCCGAGAGGATAATCAATGAGACAGAGAGCTTCAGGGGCCTTTTGGCAGAGTCGTCCATCCCTTCCAGTGTGGACGATCAGGCGGGCTCAGCGGTTGGGTGCCTAGATCGGCGAGAATGACGGAGATGAGCACGGCAGTGATACCAGCAGTACGCCGGTCCCTGGTGGATCGGATGATGGCGCTGGCGACGGAGGTGCGGCCGGGTGAGGGCACCGGTGCGCTGTTGCTGGCGCTGAACGTGTTTCTGCTGCTGGGCTCCTACTATCTGCTGAAAACGGTGCGTGAGGCGCTGATTCTCAGTGAGAGCGGAGCCGAGGTGAAGAGCTATGCGGCCGCGGGTCAGGCTCTGCTGCTGCTGTTCGTGATTCCGGCGTATGGGGCGCTGGCGTCGAAGATGAACCGCATCAAGCTGATCACGTGGACATCTTTGTTCTTCGCAGCCAACCTGGTGTTGTTCTGTGTCGCCGGACAGGCCGGCGTGCGCGAGGGCGTCGTCTTCTACCTCTGGCTGGGGATTTACAACAATTTCGTCATCGCGCAGTTTTGGGCATTCGCCAACGACATCTACACGGAAGACCAGGGCAAGCGGCTGTTCCCGGTGATCGGGATTGGGAGTTCGCTGGGCGCGTGGCTGGGGGCCGAGTCGGCGAAGTATTCAATTGGGCTCTTCGGGCCCTACCCGACGATGCTGGTGGTGGCCGCCGTGCTGGTGCTGTGCGTCATGATGACCTGGGTGAGCAACAACCGGGCGATGAGCGCCAGCGCGTCGCAGCAGCGATCGGCGGCCAAGCCGCTGAGTTCGGATGGTGGATTCGAGCTGATCTTTCACGACCGGTATCTGCTGCTGATTGCGACCCTGGTTCTGCTTCTGAATATCGTCAACAGCACGGGCGAGTTTCTGCTGGGCAAACTGGTGACGGCGGAGGCGATCAAGCACGTGGGCGCCGGGGCGGCGCTGGCGGCCGACCGGGGCAAGTACATCGGGCAGTTCTACGGAGAGTTCTTTGGCGCGGTGAACCTGCTGGGCCTGCTGATGCAGGTGTTTCTGGCGTCGCGGGTTTTGAAGTACCTGGGCGTGCGGGGCGCGTTGTTCATTTTGCCGGTGATCGCGTTTGGGGCGTATGGGCTGCTGCTGGTGTATCCGGTGCTGGCCGCGGTCCGGATGGTGAAGATCCTGGAGAACAGCACGGATTACTCGATTCAGAGCACGACGAAGCAGGCGTTGTTCCTGCTGACGAGCCGCGAAGCGAAGTACAAAGCAAAGACGGCGATTGACACATTTGTCGTACGGATGGGCGATATGCTGCAGGCGGCGCTGGTGTTCACCGGGACGAAGTTCGCACTGGGGTTGCAGAGCTTCGCCGCTGTGACCATGGTGATGACGGTGCTGTGGCTGGCAGTGGCAGGGCTGATCTTCAAGGAGCATCTGGCGCTGGAAGCGAGGCAGAGGAAGATTCACGGGCCGTCGCTGTAGCGGGTGAGCGGCTGGAGACTGGGGCGTTTTGATGGGTTGCGATGGGCCCCGGCCGATGGCCGGGGGAATGGAACCCGTGTACGCGATCGTACACCCCAGTGGACCATGTACCCGATCGGACGGGCCTGTGGTGGTGGGGCGCTTGGGGTTCGTTGGGGCTGGACCACGCCCAGGCGAAAAGCCTTTGCAAACGGGTGGCCTATCAAGTTGTCAGTGAGGGAATCAGAGGGGCTTTTTGGGGCGGGTGATGGGATTCGAACCCATGACATCCAGAACCACAATCTGGCGCTACTACCAACTGAGCTACACCCGCCACAACACCTACTATCTTACCATCAAAGGCCCGCCTTCTTCCAGAGCTCGGTAACTCGCTGAACGACCGCCGGATCCATGCGGATGACGTCAGGCCAGCGGCGCGTGAATCCTTCCTGCGGCCATTTGCGGGTGGCGTCGATACCCATCTTCGAGCCGAAGTCGGGCAGGCGGCTGGCGTGATCCAGCGAATCCACGGGTCCCATGGCAAACTCAATGTCTCGCTGGGGATCGATGTTGTTCAGCGCGCGCCAGGCCACCTCGCTGTAGTCCTGCACGTTCACATCCTCGTCCACCACCACAATCACCTTGGAAAACATAGCTTGGCCGAGGCCCCAGATGGAGTGCATGACCTTGCGCGCGTGACCGGGGTAGGACTTGCGGATGGAGATCAGCATCAGGTTGTGGAAGACGCCCTCAGCAGGCATCGACATGTCACGCACTTCGGGCAATTGCAGGCGCATCAGGGGCAGGAAGATGCGCTCGATCGCCTTGCCCATGAAGAAATCCTCCATGGGCGGCGGGCCGACGATGGTCGTCGGGTAGATGGGATCCTTGCGATGGGTGACACATTCGACGTGGAAGACCGGGTAAGGGTCCTCGAGCGAATAGAAGCCGGTGTGGTCGCCGAATGGCCCTTCCGTGCGGGTTTCGCCCAGCTCAACGTAGCCTTCGAGAACGAACTCCGCGTTGGCGGGCACCTCCAGATCGTTGGTCTCGCAGCGCACCATCTCGACTGGCTTGTTGCGCAGAAAGCCGGCGATCATCATTTCGTCGAGGTCGGGCGGCAGGGGGAGGATGGCGGAGTACATCGTGGCCGGATCGGCGCCGATGGCGACAGAAACGGGCATTCGCGCTGTCTTCCCTTCCCTCTGGAGGCGGCGGTAGTGCTCAGCGCCCTGCTTGTGGGTTTGCCAGTGCATGCCGGTGGTGCGGTCGTCGTAGACCTGCATGCGGTACATGCCGCAGTTGCGCTTGCCGGTGTCGGGGTTGCGCGTGAACACCATCGGCAGGGTGATGAACGGGCCGCCGTCCTGGGGCCAGCAGTGGAGAACGGGCAACTCCTTCAACGAGAAGCCGTCCTTGCGGATCACTTCCTTGCAGGGCCCGCGGTCGACCATTTTGGGGAAGAAGTTCGCCATGTCGGCGAGCTTGGGCAGCATCTTGAGCTTGTTGATGAGGCCCTGCGGCATGCGCATCTCCAGCATCTCGGAGATGCGGCCGGCGATGTCGTCCAACGTTTCGCATTCGAGCGCAAGGCGCATGCGCTTGTGGCTGGCGAACGCGTTGATGAGGACCGGGGCCGAGCAGCCCTTCGGCTTCTCGAACAACAGGGCGGGGCCACCGGTTTTGACGGCACGATCGGCAAACTCGGTGATCTCCAGATAGGGATCCACCTCAAAAGGGATGCGTTTGAGCTCTCCCGCCTTCTCCAGCGCACGCACGAAATCTCGCAGATCCGAGTAAGCCATGTATGAATGAAACCTTCGTTCTACTATGATGAATCTTTTCGGAGCAGTGAGGCACTCTTATGTCATCCCGTATCGCATTTGTCACCGGCGCCAGCCGCGGCATCGGCCGCGCGTGCGCTTTGAGCCTGGCTTCGGCCGGACACAAGGTCGTTCTGGCGGCGCGTGACCTTCAGAAGTTGGAAGCCGTGAAGGAGGAGATTGCGGCCGCGGGCGGCGCGGCGACGGTAGTCGCGCTCGACCTGGCGTCGGAAGATTCGATCAAGGCGGCGTTCGCGCAGGCAGCGCAGGAGGCCGGCCCTATCACGATTCTGGTGAACAACGCGGGCATCACGAAAGACGGGCTGGCCATGCGGATGAAGAGGGCCGACTGGGACATGGTGCTGCAGACCAACCTGACCGGCAGCTTCCTGTGCATCCAGGCCGTGATGCAGGGGATGCTGAAGGAGCGCTGGGGGCGGATCATCAACATCGCCTCGGTGGTGGGCGAGTCGGGCAACCCCGGACAGGCGAATTATGTGGCGTCGAAGGCGGGCCTGATTGGCTTGACGAAGTCCCTGGCGATGGAGTTGGGGAGCCGGAATGTGACCGTCAACGCCGTCACACCCGGTTTCATCGCCACCGACATGACCGCCGTCCTGACCGATGAAGTAAAGCAGAAGCTTTTGGCATCGATCCCATTGAAACGGCTGGGGTCAGCAGAGGATGTCGCGGCCGCGGTTAAGTTCCTCGCCAGCGAAGAGGCCGGCTACATTACGGGTTCGGTATTGAAGGTCAACGGCGGGATGTATATGTAGGAGGCTGGCCGGCGTGAGCTGCCTCCACATGGCTCGGAACGGTGGCCGCGCGGGCGATGGCCATGCCGCGCCGTCGTCACTGGATCGCCGCCTCCGGGATCACTCGCAACTGCGCGCTCTGTGTTTCGCTGGGGCCTACGGTGACTTCGGCGGCCCGCGCGTCGTACTGCTTGCGGAACTCAGGGCCCTGCCAGAGGTCGTCTTCCATCTCCTGCCATGCATGGAGCTTGTACTTGCCGGGGCGCAGGCTGGTGAACTGGACCTGCCCTCTGTCATCCAGGGCCCCTTTCTCCATTTGCGCGCGGGCATCCTCGGGGATCAAGGTAACCACGCCCACCGGGACCGGCGCGCCTTGATCGTTCGTGACCGAGACGGTGATCGTTCCGGCCGTCTTGCTGAGTATGATCTCCAGTTGCGCGGAAGCCGTGATCTCGAAGCTCTCGGGGGTGATCTCTTCTCCGCCCAACTTCACGGCGCGGGTGTAGTAGCCAGCGGGCAGAGGCCCAAGAACCACCAGGGCATAGCGGCCGGGCCGCAGCCGAGATGGGAGGACGAAGCGGCCCGCGGCGTCGGCGCGGACGAAGTCGCCGTCGGAACTGGTAGAGTCCAGAATCAGAACCCGAATGCCTTTGAGATTCACTTGGCCGCCCGGCTCCGCCAGCAGGATGCGGCCGGTCACGACAGGCGCAGGGCTCACGGCCACGACAACCCCCTCGACGTCACCGGCGACGCTCAGCGTGCCGCTGCCGTACGCCTCCGGCCCGCCTGAATACACATTGGCGCGGATTTCGTAGTCACCGGGCGGGACGGACAAGTCAAAGGCGTAGTCGGGCCCATTGGCCTCAACATTGCTTCCGCCCGGAACGCCCTCCTCCCGCGGGAAGAGTCCGACGGAGACGCCGGTCTGCGGGCCGCCGGGCACTCCGGTGACCTTCCCTTTGACATGCACCGAGGGTGGTCGGGTCACTTTGATGAGCCGGATGTCGATGCCGCCCACTTCGGCTCCGACACCCACCTGCACGGCGGTTGCGGACTCTTGCGTGGGCGAGTTGGGGTGGTAGACCGGAATGAAGAACGAGGGGCGAAGGCCGGTCTGTGCGGGATCACCGTAATGACTGTTCGCCTGCCGACGCTGGTTGAGGGCCTGCAAGAGGTAAGTCCCCGGAGTGAGATTGCCGACACGGTATTCCCCTGCCTCGTTCGCCGGCGCAGCAGCATTGAGGCGCTCCCAGCGCTTGCGGCCGGTGCGGTAGACCTGCCGATAGACAAAGACCGTCGCTCCCGGCGCTGGTTCGGCGTCGTCCTCCAACACGCGGCCGCTAATTACCCCTTGCGGCCGTAGTCGAATGGCGGGGGCCGTGGCGCGCCCGGCCGAGCCGAGCGTCACAGTGATCCCGGTAGGGCGAGGCAGATACCCGGCGCGGTTGGCCGAGAGCTGGTAGACTCCCGCGGGCAGTCCGGTGAATTGGAACTGACCGGCAGGATCGGTGTCGGCGCTGAGATGGATGGGCCCGACGGGTTGAGAGAGGGAGACGATCGCTTTGCGGATGGGGGCGCTGGTGAGCGAATTGACGACGAGGCCGTCGACGGACCCGACGTTGGAACTCGATTGTGCGGCGAGCGCGCGGAGAGCCAGGAATCCAGCCAGCAGGAGGCGCGTCATTTAGTGCACATTTTATGATTAGCGTGGCGGGATTGTCGAGGATTTGCCAAGAACCTACGAGTACCAGTGGAATCCAATGGCGCTGGCACCCCCTGGACCTTCGTGACAGGACGGGCGGCATCGGAGGGTGCGGCCGCCATACGCTTTCCTGGCGTGGAAACGAGCCAGTTGTAGCCGGTGAAACATGCTTCGGAGAGGACGTGCCGCCGAGCCTTCCGAACAGCTACCCGTTCGACGCGAATTGAGGTACACTAGCCGAGCGCTTCGGTCGTAATTCAAAGTTCGAAAGGATTTCGTAAATGTCGATCGGTAAGAGAGCGACCGCCGAGTTTTTCGGCACGTTTTGGCTCGTCTTTGGAGGATGCGGCAGCGCCGTTCTGGCCGCTGCCTTTCCAGGAGTCGGCATCGGACTGCTCGGTGTCTCCCTGGCATTTGGTCTCACGGTCCTGACGATGGCTTTTGCCATTGGTCATATCTCGGGCTGCCACCTGAACCCCGCCGTCTCAGTGGGGCTTCTCGTCGGCAAGCGGTTCAGCGGGAAGGATCTGCCCGCCTATGTCGTCGCCCAGTGCGCTGGCGCCGTATGCGGGGCCGGCGTACTGCGGATCATCGCCAGTGGCAAAGCCGGCTTCGATATCGCGGCCGGCTTCGCGTCGAACGGGTATGGGGAACACTCGCCGGGCGGCTATTCGCTGCTGGCCTGCTTCACGGCGGAGACGGTGCTCACCTTCTTCTTCCTGCTCGTGATTCTCGGGGCCACCGACGCACGAGCGCCCAAGGGCTTCGCGGGGATCCCGATCGGGCTCTGCCTGACGCTGATCCACCTGATTGGCATCCCGGTCACGAACCTGTCGGTCAACCCTGCACGGAGTCTTGGACCGGCTGTGTATGTCGGCGATTGGGCCGTGCAACAGTTGTGGCTGTTCTGGCTTGCCCCGATTCTCGGCGCCGCTATCGCCGGAATCGTTTACTCGTGGGTCTCCGCCGACGACAATTGAGCGGCCTTGGGGGATGACGCGCGACTTGCGTCATCCCTCTCCTTCCGGGGCATTCAGGCGAAGAGACGACGGAACGGCCCCGTAGTCTGGAAATTCCAGTAACGATTGGCTGGCTCAGGACACTATACCTCCGGGCTGTCGTGCGTCCGCCATTTGGCGGTCTGCCCACTTTCTTCGCCACCTGGAGGGCTCTCCCATGTCGCAAACCGTTCGTTTCTTCCGCGACACGCTCAGCATTGATTCGAGCGTGTCTTCCCTCATGCAAGCACAACCTGGCGACACCCTCGTCCTCGCCGGCCGGCAAGTCACTCTGGTGGGACTGCTGCCGGATTTCGACTACGTGATTGCAGCCGATCAGTTGATTGTCGCGGCGGGCGCGGCCACCACCCTTCGCGGGGTGGGCGGCAACCCTACACCTTCAGTGACGGTGCTGGCGCGCAGTATTGAGGGTGCTCCGCTGGCGATTACGGCGGCGGGGGTTGATCGGCGAAGATGGGGCAAACGGCGAGCCGGGCGAGAGCGGGATCGAACACCCGGAGGGCGGTGGCAAGCCCATTATCCTGCCTGGCGGAGCCGGCGGGGATGGCGGCGATGGAGGCGACGGCGGCGCGGGCGGCCAGATTGTGGTCCGCTTTGCGACGGCTTCCGCCACGCCCACGGGCAGCGCTCCGGGCGGTGCGGGATGACGAATTGCAGCAGCTTGAGCGAGCTAAGAGCTTGCTCAAGCAATATGCTTTTGACCACTCGCAATATGATATAAAAATTCATTCCTTCGCTGCTCCACTAGAGCTGCTTTCTTTTGTGTCAGCAAATGGTGGATTTGATTTATTGCTGCTTGATGTTTATATGGATGGCATTCTCGGTACAGATGCAGCACGGGAACTGCGAGATATGGGTGACAAGTGCCAGATTATCTTTCTGACCACCTCGCGTGACCACGCGATAGACGCTTTTTCATTGGATGCCGCACATTATCTGGTTAAGCCTTATTCCGAAAAGGAGTTCTTTTCGGCGCTTGACAAGGTGATGGACAAGCTCACAAAAAAAGACGAAGTTAATATAACAATCAAATCAACGGATGGTATCATTCGTGTGGACTTGAACAAGCTCGTATACTCTGAAACAGATAACCATGTTCAGAAATTATATTTGTCAATCGGCAAAGTAATCAGTGTTCGCAAATCCTCAACCGAGCTATTTGAACTGCTCGAAGAAGAACCGCGTTTTTACAAATGCGGCAGTACCTATATCATAAATATGGACTACATCGTAGAGCTTTCATCCAAATGCGTGGCCTTTTCTTCGGGTGCTAGGATTCCGATTCTTAGCCGAAAATACATGGAGCTAAGAAAACTGTACATGGATTACAGCTGCAGCCGCTGAAAGGGGGAGCCTTATGCTTATATTAGGTGTATTAGTGATCCTACGTTTTTTACAGACGGCGGCTTACATCAGTCTGTTCTTCTTTTCACTCATACAGCTAAAGGAATCGAAAAGAAAACGGGTTGCAATTACCGTTGCGATTTATATTGCGGTTGCCGGGGCATTTTGTGCCTTTCTATTTGTATACGGACAGGAAATGGCGGAACGCCTTATTGTACCCGTCGAAATCGGGTTGTGTCTGATTCTGCTAATCATCTGTTCGCGGACAAATGGGCGATATCGCTTTTTGTCATGTTTACTCAGTTTAATTTATATCTTGGGATATGCTATCTTTCGGATGTGTGCACCACTGAAGCCCTAGGGCTTACATATCACATTGAATATTTAGTATACCGAACTGTGCTGTTCGGCGCA